>NZ_ARYH01000002.1:0-300000 GCF_000685235.1 Hyphomonas adhaerens MHS-3 | reverse complement strand
AGAGCGGCAAGGTGTCAGATCACCGGCTTGGGTGATGGAAGAGGGGGAGAGTCATTGAGCTTCAAAGCATTTGTCACAGCCACATTACTTTTCTTGGGGACCGAGCGTGAAGGATAATATGGACACCGCGTCGCCCGAGCACGCTGTCGCTTGTTTAAAGCGATGCGGGGTTGAAGCGGTGCAGACTGACTATGGATTTCGGGTTTTGCATCCGGAGTTCGGTGATCGCATTTTTGCCGATTGCGGCATGGACAATGACAGCTCCATTTCGCTGTCCGTGAATACGGATGAGTCGCTGCCAGTCATTTGGTTTTTTCGCGTGGACTTCATGGAAATGGCGAACTTCATCGCGCAGGCCTATGAGCATTGTGGCGATGTAGCTCCCACACCAGCCGCAATAGTAAGTGCTATGCGCGCGCTTGAAAAAACTTATGACGATACAGCTCTGCGCGAAATGACGGCAGCGTTTCTCGGTGAATTAGAGGACGATCAAGGGTCGGCGTAAAGCCATTGCGCTAACCGACATTTTTGAAGGACGAACGGAATTTGAAGGACTCAAAAACACAACTTCACAATAGAGCGGTCAATACGACTGAAGTACACTCAACGTCATCCTTGTTCCGGCGCCTTTGGCCAGCGGCTGTGGCGACGGCCGCCTTCGCTGCACTGGCGCATGCCGCGCTTGTCGCCGTCGCTGCGAGGTCGTTCGGTCTGGAGCTCGCCTATATCGCGGTCCTCAGCTTTGTGGTGGCGCTGGTTGTCGCCCTGATTGGCGGAGCAGTTTTGCTCGCAATTGTCAGAGTATTGAGGCTGGGGCTCATCTCGTCTTTGCTGTTGTTTCTGATTGCTGTTCAGGCGGTTGCCATCTGGGTGGAGTTCTATTTCTTCGAGTTCCAGAATGGCTGGGCCGACATATCCTGGCAATACGGATTGATCTCTGTTCCCGCCTCGTTGGTCGCGTGGCATCAGTCAGTGTTTTACAATCATAAGCGTGCTTGAGGAGCAGCCCATGTCGAGATTTTGGATGCTTGCTGCGATTGGTGCATTTGGTGTTTGCCTTGCCAGCTGTGCAAAGGCTGAACCGCCGGAAGCAATGGAAGAGGCGGCGACGGTGCAACCTGGAACAATAGAAGAAGCGGCGGTGGTGCAAGACAGCGCAAAATCTGACCCGTCCTTCGCAGAACTGTCACCGGACGATTTTGACGACCCCGGTATGTATGACCGGCTAGCCTTCATCAATACCTTCTCAGAACGCCTGAGACGCGGTGCTGCGGTGGCGGACATGATGGCGCCAACTTTCTTCTTCGTATACGCGGAACAACATGAATGTGCGGGCTACACGACAGGGTTTGAGCCTTCGGTGCCCGCCAGTGATATCGACAGACGTTTCATGTTTCCGGCGACCTTTGCATGGGATGGGGGCGACTGCGACGTCCCACCCGATCCCAACATGGTTCTGCCGTTTCATCTCTCCGATACGGTTTCTAGCTGGGACCGGATAGATATTGAGGCCGTGGATGCCAACTACACCGTGTTCAGCCTGATGGACCCAAGCCGCCATGATTATGTGTTGTTGAATACGGAGCCCTCTGGTGACACCTATGAGATCACCCAGATCGATTACCGCTGGGAATTCAGGTGATGCACAGAACGAGTGACGCATGTTTTGCGCAATTGTGCACGCAGCGCGCTGACACGAGGCCCAGTGTTTTTTTGATCGATAGAGATGCCTGATGACAGAGTTGGTTGTCACCGTCGATAAACCTCGCCCTGACTTTCGGGTATTTGTCGACCTTATTTATGGTCCGGGCCGCAACGTGGACACTGAAGGTGACGCTATCAACGTGTGGAACCGGGACTGGCGCGAGCTTTACATTCGCGACCGCGAGCGTGATACGCCTAGCGTGGAAATATACGCCGCACCGGAACAGCCGCTGAAATTTGCCGTTATATCGGATGACGCCGAGCTTGCGGAACTCGTGGCACTCTATCTGTATTTGTCTTGCGGAGCGGTGATTGAGCGAAATGGACACGCTTTTTCGGCGGAAGAAATATTACGCCTGAAAAAGAAGTACACAGATGCGCTTGCCCGTGCAGCCAATTCGATCTGGCACCAGTCCGGTATCGACAATCCTTTTCCGAATTTAGCGGTAGGTCCGTCATGAGCAGGAAACCGCGAGAGCAAGACCGCCGTACAGCACGCAAGATAGCGCAGGCAAAGACTGCTTACATGAGCAACGCCAAGTGGCGGAAGCTGTTTTCTGCCTTGCACGATTTGCCAGGCGGGTGCGCTGTAGTGGGGATCAAACTGATCAGTCATCCTACTGTACTCAGCGTGCCTACGCCCGGGCCGGATTTTGAGTTTGAAGATCATTTCGGCGAATGCGGCGGTGTTACTTGTGTGCCATTCTCGCATATCGAATTTGTGGGCGTTTCTAATTTTCGTGCCACGAATTCGGAGCTGATCCAGCACATCAATTCGTTTGGGAAATGGCCAGTCACGGAGGCCGACGAAGGCATCCTCATTCACGGCTATGACTGGGGTTGAGGGCAGCGATGGCACTGGATGTTCACGAGTATAAAGACGGCCGCATGGGACAGCTTTTGTTTCAGATCGATGACAAAGCCTATGGTGCCCTTCAACCGGCCTTTGACAGGTTCCGGCAACGCACCGGAGGTTTCGTGGATCCGTATGGAGATCTTATCGTGGATTCGCAGCTTTCTGTTCTGATTTCTAAAATTGCCGAACTGAAAGTGAAAACGGATCTGTTGGCCGTACTTGAGGCATGCAGAGACGAGGGCAGCGCGATTATCTTTGTTGGGGACTGAGGAATGAAAAAAATCTATGATCTCGCCGTCACACTCGCGCAAGATCCCGCGCAAGTTACTGACGCGCAGGCGCTGACTCTTGACGATGCCCGGCCGGGGTTCGGTCTCAAGGGCGTCTATGGGCTCTTTGGAAGTGACGAATGGTGGGGGAATCTGAAGACCGGCCGTATGCCTACAGTCATTTATGAGGGCGAAATCGAAAGCCTTCAGTTTGAGGGCATGCACAATGAGGGGCGTTCCGTTCACGCTCCGGCTCACAAAAGGCGGTCACTACACATACAGCTGCGTGGCCAACGAAAAATCCGACATGGGAGCCTATGCGGTAGGGCGAAAAGTGCGCGTGACGACCTATTCGGAGCCCATGAAAAGCGGTTCGGATCTTGAGTTCGTCTGGATGGTGGAGATCGATTGTGACTGACGCCCGCGTCCTGCGCTTGTGCGTCCGATTCTACCCTCCGAGCCAGGGTGGCCGGATAGCCTTGCCGGACTTCTCTGGTGGCGAATACCGCCCGCACTTGGTATCGGACGAAGAAGTGAACCAGGATTACCTGGGCGTGCAGTTTGTCGAGTGCGCCGATCCGGTGGATTTTGTCGTCGATTTGCGGGTGAGCGTCCAGCTGCTCTATGACGGGGTCGATTATTCCGGTCTTGTCCCGGACAGTTCATTCACCATCAGGGAAGGCGCACGAACCGTGGGGGAAGGGCATGTCGTATCTTGCTAAGCAGTTGTCAGAGTGGACGGACATCGACGTCGCCGCTTGGCACCTCGCCATCTCACTGGGCTTGATGCAACCGCCACAGCCGGATGCACCGGCGTTTGCTTTCGGTGGCCGGAAGGATCTTTTCTGGACCAGCAATCCGCTTGGCGATCTGATGTTCCGGCTGCTTGGTGACCTGCAGACTCTGGGCGCTGTTGAGGCACACCCAAAGGACGACCATCTGCTCCGCTGGAATGCCTCTTATCAAAGTCCAGATCGATGATGCGGGCCAGAGCAGGCAATCTCCACGCGTGATTCCAACCGGCAGCTTTGCGACGCAATCAGTATTGCCGGTTATCGCTAGCCAAAGTCGCGTTGAGCGATTTTTCTTCGCATAGAAAATTCTCTGTTCTGCCGGTTTTCGTCGTTCGCTGTTCTGTCTGGCATTTGGAGGTGGGGCGGCCTACAAATCGGATTGATGCTTGAGACTGTGCATTCCATTGGAGGGGGCGGACCGCCACAGCGTGGGGCTGAAGGGACGTGGTTTTGGAAATCCGTTCAGCGGGCGATAGACCCGGGCGTTCTGTCAGAGGCGGAGACGGCCCGCGTCGCGCGCCTTGTCTCACCAGTTAAACAAAACATGCTCTCGGCCAGTCTGGCGGAGCGGCGCCACCTGCTTTCCGAGTTGCTCGGATGCGCACCTGACCGCGTGGAGATTGCCCATGATAATTTGGGTAAACCCAGCCTGCCAGGTTTCCCGAATGTCGAAATCAGCTTTTCGGACAGCGAAGGATGGAATGCGCTTTCCCTGTCCCGCACCGGACCTGTCGGCGTGGATCTGGAACTCATACGGCCTGTCAGTTGGGAGCCGATGCTGAAGATGCTGGCCCGGCCCGAAGAGGCCTCCACTATTCGCGTTGCCTTGGCTGAACGTCCGGGGCTGGAACCCTTCTTCCGATGCTGGACCGCTAAGGAGGCTATCCTCAAGGCGGGTGGCACAGGCCTAAAAGGCGGTGCACCTCGGATCAAGCTTCCGGCGACCTATATCGCGGGCCACTCGGATCAGTTCACCATGGAACATGATGCGTTGGTCCTGTCTGTCGAGACCCGTCAGGTGGGCCAGCTTGTTCTGAGCAGGGCTCTGGCAGTTTAGCCGAGATCTTTGAGCGACACGCTCATGGGGCCAACTTCATAAACGCGAAGACCGTCCCGCCACAGACTGCCTCTTGCGGTTATAAGCAGGTCTTCGCCACGGTCCTCGATACTCAGGATCTCCATGACACTCGTCACGGTTTTCCGCTCAGGCGTAACCTGTCCGCGATAGCTCCACTTCATGGGCGCGTTTGGCGCGAGCGTGGTCAGGTGCGGGCGCTTCGTGCCCTTGTGCAGGCCCTTTTTCCAGACAAGCTGTGTCAGTGCCTGGACCATGGCGTCCAGACCGAGGGAACCAGGCTGGACCGGATCCTGATAGAAGTGCGCCTTGAAATACCATGCATATGGATCCACATGCTGTTGTGCGCGGATCAAGCCAAGGCCAGCCTCACCGCCATCCGGATCACAGAAGTCGATTTCGTCAATCATCTGCATTCTGCGGGAGGCGTGCGGCGCCTGAATGTCGATCTGCATTGCGGTCGGGCGCAGGTCGAAAGCCTCACTGAAGTGGGGCTTTGCCGGCAAGCCAGCCTGGCGAACCAGAGAAGAGGGCGGGAAGAAGCCGAACTGTGTCTTGAGGTCCAGCACTTTTCTGCCATCACCGGTGATAACCTCGACATCGAACGAGACGAGCGTCATCGGCCCGACCTTGGAGATGCTCGTCAGCGTGCTCCGGACCTTCAGCATACCGTCGTTCCGGTCCACTTCCATGTGAAGGAACCCGTCACCTTCAAGGTTCCGGAACCGGAGCGTGCCCACGAGTGCAAAACCGGAATGGCTTGCGAGCCATCCACATGGTTGCAGGGCGATCTCGCAGAGAATGGCAAACGGCATGGTGCCATTCAGATTGTCATCGAAATACCAGGCATCGGAGGGGATGTCGTATTCGGCCGTCATCGTTGCGCCAAGCGTTTCCTCCGCAGGACGGGTTGTGACGGAGGTGACGCGGGAGATGAAGTGATAGGGCGGTTGCGGCAGGCGTGGGACATTGCCCTGATCGTCATATGGCCGGTACATGTCGCCAAACGCAGCGGAAGGGGCCCCATTTGCGCAATCGAGCAGCGCCGCCTGGTCGCCGCGGCTTTCGCGCTCCGGGCCGATCCGCAGCGGATGGGCATCGACGCGTGGTGCAGGCCAGTTTCGGCGCAGGCGGATGCCAAAGCGCGGGCAGTGAAAGACTTTGTGCCCGTCAGATCGGGCAAGCAGGGAGGCGTAGATTTCCGGGGTCTCTCCATCGATGATTTCATCAATGAAGACCTCATAGGTCACTTCATGGTCCTTATCCGGGATGACTTGTCCACGACATACGAACTTCGCAGTGTGTTCCGGAACAGGTTCGAAGACATACCCATCCCTTTCGACCGTCAGGCCGACGGCGGCCGCATAAAATTCCAGAGCCTGAACCGCCGCCTCCGCCATCAATGTGCCGGGCATGCAGGGGTCGTTGTGGAAGTGCCCGTCATAAAACCAGGTGGAGGCGGGGGTGGCTGCGCGAGCTTTGAGATAACCGCGCTTCCATGGTCCGCCTTGCGGGTCAAATGCGATGACATCTTCAAATAGCGCCAGCTTTCCATCCGGAATATGTGGTGGATTGGAATGGGCAGCGCAGAGTTCAAAGCCCTCTCCGAAGCAGGCGAATGCATCGCCTTTCCGGAAGGCGTTCACGTCATCCTCGGAAAACCTCCGCTTGGCGCTGACGCGTTGGGATTCGAAGACGACAGGGTCCGGTGTCGGCGGGGCATTCTTCGCGGCATCCCAGATGACGCCTTTGCTGTTGGCCAACTCTTCGTCGGTGAAGAAGCCTGCCTGCCCATTGCGAACGGAGAACGCCAGTCGGTCTTCCGTGCGGCAGTCGTACTGGAAGAAGAACATTCGTACACCGCCCAATTCGGCATGCCCGGTAATTTCAATCTGGAAGTTCAGCGTGTCGTCGCTGCTTGGCAAGCCGCCTTCGTGGAACGTGATTTCGCAACCCAGCAGGCGATAGACTCGCTCATCCCTGTTTCGAAAATCGGCGCCCATCCAGCCAATCAGCGTGAGGTCGGCCTGGCCGCATTCGATTAGCGGGCCGGGACGTATGCGGCCGTCATGCGTGAAGTCCTTGTGGTTCGTCAGGTCCGTTTCAGTCCAGATCACGCCGCCCGCTTCTTCGGCCGGGGCCGCATCAATGCCGGTTATCCGGTCGACCAGCAAAAGCGGGGGTGCCGGCAGGCGCACCTGACGGCTGAACGCGTCCTGGGCCTTGAAGGCCGGACCGAAGAACTCGGACATCTTGCCTCGCGTCGACGCTTCGACAGCCAGGCGGTCGCGCTTTGGGCCGGTCGGTGTGCGCGGACGCAGAGCGGTGGTGCCGCGGACCACTTTTTGCGGAGGTTCGGCACATTTTCCCGGAACAGGTTCCGGCGGAAGGCTCGGTTTGGTCGTCTGCTGGCACGGTATGGTCATGGCATAGTCCGGCATGCGCAGCTTGGGCGCAGGGGGTAGTCCGCCATGGACAGGGCGTGCTGGGGCTTTGACGATTTTTGGCATGGGGTAAGGCACCGGTCGTTTTGCGTTCCATTGGCCGGCGGGGGCGGCCTCGTTTTTCTTTGCCGCAGTGAGCGTTTCAAGGAGCGGGGTCAGATCGATTTCCCGGCCGTCGGCATAAAGAAACGCCGCAGCATGGGCGATCTGGCCAAGGTCCGACATTTCGATCCTGTCCGTCGCAATGGCCTTGAAAGGCTTATCTTTCAATGTCTTGGAAAGGCTGGCCGTTAGCGTGTCCCGCGGGCCGAGTTCCAGGAAGGTCCGCACACCATCCGCCCAAGCCTGACGTATCGTCCTGGGGAAATCCACCGTATCGACGGCTTGCCGCGTCAGCATGTCCGCGACAACATCCGTCTCAGGCTCATAGGCGCCATGAATGGCGTTGGCGTACAACCGCACACCCGACCCAGAATGTACTTCCCGTGTGTGTAAACGACGCCACGTGTCGGCAAACGGCTGCATGGCCTTAGCGTGCACAATCAGGTGCTGGTTCATTTTCACACCAGCGCGTTTGCCAAATTCTTCGCACAGCTGGCGGCAAGACTCCGCAGGCCCGCCGATCATGCAGTCTTCATCGGAATAAATGATGGTGATCTCGACACCTGGGTATCGCGGAAGGGCAGCCTTTACTTTGCTGACCGGCGCCTGCAGCCGCCAATTGGTCCAGTCGGAGGGGACGTTGGGTCCCCAGGCCTGTTTGGCCGTTTCGAATTCACCGCCGATATGACGCTCGTACATCGCGGCATCGGAAATCTCATCAAGCAGTGCACCGGGGTCTTCCCAGTATCCAAAGGAAAACAGGGCATTGGACTCGCCGAGTGAGAGGCCGATGGCTGCGTCAGGTTTTACCTTGAGGATGTCCAGCCACAGGGCGGCGTGCGCTTGGCTAACGAGAGTGCCTGCGCACAATTGTTCAAATTCGGAAAGGCTCGCACGAGACAGAAGCGCAGCAATGTCTTCTGCACGAGAGAGCTTTGCCAGTTTCTTCCGGATGTCCGGAAACGCCATAAGAAGGCGTCTTGCCATTCGCGGATAAACGGCGGCTGATCCGGTGAACAGGAAGGCAAGCTCCCCCTCCGGCTTGCCTTCACCGAAATAGATTCCGTTCCCTTCCGGTGAGTGGCCTTTTGAAAGCTGTCGCGCTGCAGCTTCCCGCAGCGTGTCCATCTGGCTTTGGTCTGGGGCAACGATGGCTATCCGGCATTTACCTCGGCCACCTTCATGCCTTGCCTGCAGCTTCTCCGCCAGTTTTTGCGGGCTGCCAGCTGCTGCGTGGTACAGGGACGGCGTCGGTCTTAAAGGATCTGGCACCACCAATGGCGGTGCAGGCGCAAGCGAAACAACTGCGCCGGTGTTTGTGAGGCCCGTTGGAACGGATATCCGGATTTTTTTCTGAGGAGACGAGAGGGTCGGGACAGCGCCCACTGGGGTCGGCTTGTGGCTGTGGGCGTTCAGAAGCAGATCGAGGGCAATCCGAACCAAGGCGTCTGCATCCGGCGCTTTGCCGTAGATTGATGCGAACAGATCTTCCTCTTGGTGGGCTTTCGAGTTCTTCCACTCAATGGACTTGAGCGACGCGAGTATCGGATCACCTGCGGCTTCGGCATCCTCACGGCGCTTGAGAACAAGCGCGGCAGCCGCGTCGCCCGGATTGTCTATCCCATTGAGAGTCTGCAGTGCTTTCGCGCGGACAGGCTCCGTCGCGAAGTCGGCCGCGGCGACAATCGCCATCGACAGTCGGCCAGAGACGAGTGCATCAATCGCGAGATCCAGAGCGGCAGGCCCGCTCGCTGACCCCGCCGAGACGGAATATCCCATCCCCCTGATGTCCCGGCCGAACGTGATCCTGTTCGCTGTCATGTTGGCCATAGCGCCGAGCACCATCGCCGCATCAAGTTTCGGAGCGATATCGTCAGGCGATCGAGTTGTGTCGGAAGAGACTCTCTCTCTGAGCGCCCAGCGTGCGGAGTCCGCGGCGCAGGCCATGCCCGCAAAGACACCCGTCTGACTGCTCTCAACCGGCGACACACGGTTCAGCGCTTCACTGACGGTCGACAGGATTGCTAATTGATGTGGTTCGGCCTGTGTCAGGTCTAAGGGAGGTGTCCTCGCATTTGCGGCGTTCGCGCCGATTTCTTTCAGTTTGCCCGCAGCATTGATCGGCTGGTTCATGACCCGTCGCAGAACCGCTTCGGTTGTGCGATCGGTGCCGGCCATGAGCGTTGCTGCGCAGATGACGACATCCGGGGCAGGGCGCTGTTTGAAGGCTTTATTTCGCCCTGGTCGTGCGGAAGGCTGGTGCTGCTCCAGGATGAGGTGAGCATTGTTGCCGCCGAACCCGAAATTGCTGATCGCGGCGCGTCTTGGTCCGCTTTCAGTCTTCCACGAGGCCTGTGAGGACTGAACGTTCAGATTAGAATTCTGGAGTTGCTTCAGAATTTCACCATCTACCGGTGTCGGGGGCAGAGTTTCCTGTGCCATGGCGCCGGTAAGTTTTAAAACACTTGCGAGGCCGGCGACTGTGATCAGATGTCCGGTGTTCGCTTTGAGCGACCCTACAGGCAAGTTTTCAAGGTCCGCATACACAGACCGGATCGACGAGACTTCCACGCCATCACCAACGGATGTGCCGGTCGCATGACATTCCAGATATTGGATGGTGAGGGGATCAATGGCGCCGCTCTCCAGTGCCAGCTGCATGGCATCAGCTTGCCCGTCGGCCGCGGGAGCAAGCAAGCCTTTGCGCCGCCCATCATTCGAGAGCCCGCTACCACGAATGATGCCGTAGACCTTTTCGCCCGGTTCCACATCGCTGAGCCTTTTCAGGACCAACGCGGCGGCACCCTCAGATGGCACCAGGCCATCGGCGCCTTGCACAAACGGCCGGGACCTTCCTGTCGGGCTTAGCGCATTCAGGGCCTCAAATCCGATGTGGAGGATCAGATTGTCAGCCGCATTTACGCCAGCGACGACGGCGCAATCGATCTGTCCTGCCTGCAGTTTTCGGCAGGCAATATCGATTCCGTATAGCGAAGAGGCGCACGCCGCATCGAGCGACAGGCAGGGCCCGCTTGAGCGCAATGCTTCAGCTATCAGACGTGACGGAAGGGCGGAGTTAAATACCAAATGCGCAGGCGGTGGTTTTTCACCCCGCCATGTCTTTGTGGCAAATTCTACATGTCCGGCGGATGGGTAGGACAGGTTTGCAACAAATACCCCGATAGCCGACCGCTTCACTTTTGGGCTGGATGCATCCTTCCACGCATCAAGTGCAGCATTCAGTGACCAGCTACAGGTGGGATCTAATTCCTCGGCGCGAACGGACTTCAGCCGGAAGCGGTCAGGATCGTAAATACGCTCAAACCCTTTGACGCGTCCTGATACAAACGAATGTGAGTTTGAAGAAATTCCAGATAATCCCAGTTCTGCCGAGGGCACTGGGCCGTAAACGACTTTCTGCTCCATCACGATTTTGGAGAGTTCATCCGGAGAATTCGCACCCGGCAGAACACACCCCTGTCCAATAATCGCGACAGGTTCGAGATGGCTCATTGATCGCCCCATTCGTCGCCGACAACGAAACGCACTTGATCATGAGGTGAATTCAGGAGCTGATCTGCAAAGATGCGGGCGCCCTCTTGCCTGGTGATTAGACCTATTCCGCGTTCCGTGAACATACGAGCCAGAGCATCATCGACCATTCCGCCATGCCAGGGTCCCCAGCAGAATGACTTCACTTGTGTGTCAGGCATACTGGTTGCGAGTTGGATTGCGACATTATTCAGCCAAGCATTGGCCGCCGCATAATTCGCCTGTCCCTCATTGCCGAATACGGCGGAAGCTGATGAAAAAAGCGCGATGTGGCTGAGAGACCGTTTGTCGAGACAAGACAGAATGATTTCCAATCCCATGACTTTGGGGGCAAAAACAGTCTCGAAGCTTTGCAGATCGAGCGTACTGACAAGTCCGTCTGACAGAACGCCAGCTCCGTGAACCAGACCTGTGACAGCGCCCACTTCCTTTACGAGTGTGGCCAGCGTCGAGCGAAGACTTGCTCGATCTCCAATGTCTGCCTGAACATAGCGGGCGTACGCGCCGGCTGTTTCTATAGATTTTATCGTAGAGGCAATTTCTGCACCCGCCAGAAGCTTGCGTGCAAAGCGATCGATTTCCACTGGCTTCTTCGGCGTCCCGGGACGGGTCGAATTTTTTGCCAGAGCGCTCCGGAGTGCTTTGAGATCCGTTTCCGGCTCCAACCAGTCAGGCCATTCAGTCATGTCGGAGCGGCCCAGGAGGATGAAGCTTCCTCCAGTTCGATTGGCGAGCTCAACTGCACAATTGGCCGTTACGCCTCGACCGCCCCCTGAGATCAACCAGACAGGTGATGTGCTGGCGCCTTCATGGGCTGGCGGAGGAAGAAGGCCATCTCCCAGAACGTCCTGCCGGATTTCATCAGTATGAAGCATGTAATCACTGTCAGGCAGGTCCAGGGAACGAGCGACCCGTGAAGCGGTTTCATCAACATCTGCGGGCGCGTATATAGACAAAGAAGTCAATCGTGTCCCCGGGCGTTCGATCCGGAATGAACGGCACAGACCGGAAATACCGCCGATATCCGATAATGCTGGCGCCGATGCACAGTCGAGTGCGATAACGCGCATATTTCCATCGGCAGACAGGATCGCCTGGAGCGCCATATGGTGCCGATTGGCAAGGAGGCCCTCAGTCAGACCCTCCGTGAGCAGGCACAAGCCTGCGCTGTGCGGCGCGGAGACAATCCGGGCGTTGCCGCCGAATGCTTCAATCGCTTGCCGTATTGCTTCGGCGTAGTCCGGAGCAGCGTTGGTGATTTCAATTTCGCCCAAATGCTCCAGGGATGTGGTTCCGTCATACGAAGCAATGCGCACAGAATTGAGTGCCCGCACGGCATTCTGATAAGGAACATTCCCTGCGTCTGCTGCGCCGGGACGGACCGCCAGTTCAGGCGCGCCGCCCCTCAGGCAAAAAAATCAGCAATTGCCCTGATCGTGCGGAGTTCTACCAATACTTCAGGATCGACTTCCGGCAGATCGGGGTGTTGATCGCGGAGCGCGGACAGGATTTCGACTTGTTTGATCGAGTCGACCCCGAGTTCGCCTTCCAGATCCATGTCATCCTCCAACATGTCGCTCGGATAGCCGGTCTTGTCAGCAATCAGGGTGCGAACGATATCGGGGGTGATCTTGCCATTGACTGGGGCAGAGGTGGCGTCTTCCGTTAGAGAGGCGGAGGTCGCTGCAACAGGTTCAGTCGGTTCCGTCCGGACGGGTTGCGGCGCGGTGCTGGATCCTGAAACCATTTCTGCAATCGCCGCGATTGTGCGCAGTTCCACGAGGCGTTCCGGATCGATCTCCGGCAACTCTGGAAGTTGTTCCCGAATGGTCGACAGGATTTCGACTTGCTTGATTGAGTCGACGCCGAGTTCGCCTTCCAGATCCATGTCCGGGTCCAGCATGTCTTCCGGATAACCAGTCTTGTCTGCAATAATACCGCGAACGAGCGCGATCGCATCCGTACTTGATGGTTTTCTGGCGGGAGCGGGTTTTTCTGCAACTGGGTTTGCAGGTGCCGGTGCCATTGTCGGCGAGGATGATGCTGAAGGTGTCTGCCTGGTTTGTGCGGGCTTTCCTACAGCAGGCGCTGATGGGCGTGCAGGTGTAGGTGCCTTTGCAGCAGGCGCGTCCGCCACAACCGGTTCAGAAGGACGGGCCGTCGGTGATATGGCGGGGGGCTGAGCAGGTGCAGGATTGGGCAATGCTCTGGCAGGTTCTGCTTGGTATGCAAGTGCGCCGCCCATGACTTGCGATACGGTATTCAAGTATGCGGTATGTGCCGACGAAGCCATATTCAGAAAATCGGAATGACGCCGGGAAACTTCCATCAGGACGCGTTCGGCTGGAGTCTCACCATTTGATCCGGACGGTTCATAGGACGGCATGGAAGGGAACGACGAATAGGATGAATCCGGCATGACTGTTTCCTGAGGACTGGAGGTAGATGAGGGAGTGGCAGGATTGGAACTGTGAGTGCTGGCTGCAGCTGGGGGCTGAGGCCCGGCGGAATTGGTCGTGGCAGGTATGGGTCGTTCGGGGTTTGGGGGCGCCTTACCCGCAGCGCCCTCCGGTGGGGGATAAGGCTTACCGTAATTACCTCCCGAAATCATGACTGCATGCTTCGGTGGGGCTTTCCGAGGGAGGGCAGCTGGCAAATCTTCGAGCAGAGTCGCGAAATCGACAGGGACGCCAGAGACAGCGAGCGCCCCAAGTGTCGACAGGAATTGAGTCACTCCGTTTGCTCGCTTATTGTCGAGCGCAAAGGATTTATGTGGTTTTGAGCCGAGTACATCGTCGACCAGTCCTGTCACCACAGAGCCGGGTCCAACTTCCACGAAAATTCGGGCCCCATCCGCATACATACGTTCGACGAGTTCCCTGAATCGCACCGGTGAGGCGAGCTGACGGGCAACTTCCTCCGGCATTTGTGTGCCAGTGCAAGTGTAGGGTTCTGCCGTTGCGTTGGCATACACCGGGAGGGTCGGCTTGCGCAGGCGCAATTTTTTGAGGGCGGCTTCGAACGGATCGACCGCAGACGCAACGATCTTTGAATGGAAGGCGGTCGCCACAGGCAGTAGCCGCGCTTTTAACCCTTCCTGTGTACAAGCTTCTACGGCGCTGTTCACTGTCTGAGTCGGCCCTGAAAGCACAACTTGGCTTGGCCCATTGTCATTGGCTAGCACGAGATCCGGACTGAAGCGGGAGATGATATGCCCGATCTCTTCCGACGCTGCCTGAACGGCCATCATGGAGCCTGAGCTGGACTGGGCGGCTTCGGCCATCAGGGCGCCGCGATCGACTGCCGCCGACAACGCGCCGGTGGTGTTCATCGATCCCCCATAATGGAGGGCCATGATTTCTCCGAAACTGTGGCCGGCGGCCATGTCACCCTGCACCCCAGCCCGGGCCAGCAAAGCGAGATGTGACAATGCGACGGCTGCGATTGCGGGCTGGGCATGCTCCATGGCTTTCAGGCGGTCGGTCTGGTCACCGTGTTCGACTTGATCAAATGCGGCAGGCGGAAATGCGAGTTTGTGAAGCTTCAGTTCGCCCGCTCGCTTGTGACCAGCGCTTTCGTCCCAAGCAGCTCTTGCATCGGGGAAGACCATAGCGAGGTCTGCTCCCATACCGACATACTGACTGCCTTGCCCGGAAAACATGAACGCAACTTTTCCATCCGTGGGCGGATCCAAAGAAACGTGGCAACCCATTTTCATGGGCCGGTTGGCTACTTCACCACGCTGCAGGGCTTCAATGACGCTCGTCGCCTTTGCTGCGAGTTCTTCCGGTGATTGGGCAACGATTGCGGCGCGGATCGGCGCGGTCACATCAAACGAGTCGTGGGTTTGCGAGGCACGATACGCGAATTCATCTTCCGAAAGACTTGTTTGAAAAGGTTCAATTTGGGTTGCGAGCGCCGCTGGCGTATCGGCGGAAAAGAGAAACAATTCCGCAGGAAGGCATCGCCAGGGTTTTACGGCATTCGGGCCGGTGTATTCCTCCAGCGTGACGTGGAAATTGCTGCCTCCAAAGCCGAAGGAACTGACTGCGGCCCGGCGGGGACGTTTTTTGGGTGAGATCCAGGGCCGAGCTTCAGTATTGAGGTAGAACACGGGGCTATTCTTGATGGCGTCTGCCGGCTCTTCTACTTTTATCGTTGGCGGCAGAACTTTGCGGCTAAGGGCCTGGGCGGCCTTAATCAGGCTCGCGGAACCTGCGGCCGCTTTGGTGTGGCCGATCTGGGCTTTGATTGACCCGACCGCGCACCAGGGAGCTTCGCTTGCATATTCGCCAAAGACCATATGAAGGCCTTCGATTTCGGCTTTGTCGCCAGCTTTCGTGCCGGTGCCGTGGGCTTCAACAAGGTCCACCGTGGACGGATCGTAACCGGCTTGCTCATATGCTCGCGTTAAGGCGCGGGCTTGTCCATGGGGAACCGGGCTGTAGATCGCCGTTCCTTTGCCATCAGAGGCGCCACCTAGCCCTCTGATCGTCGCGTAGATCTTGTTTCCATCGCGCTCGGCGTCGTCTAGCCGCCGTAAGGCAAGCATGCCGACACCTTCACCCAGCATAGTGCCGTCTGCGCGGGTCGAAAACGGACGGCAGTCTCCAGAAACCGATAGGGCCGGGGTCTTGGAGAAGCACATGTACATCAAGATATCATTCAGCGCATCGACACCTCCCGTCAGGACTGTGTCGCTGTCACCAGAACGCAATTCATGGAGTGCGATCTGCAAGGCCGAAAGGCTGGAGGCGCAAGCCGCATCTGTCACGTAATTGCTGCCGGTCAGATCGAAACGGTTTGCAATACGCCCGGCAATTACATTCCCGAGCAGGCCGGGAAAGGTGGCTTCCTGCCAATCGACGTAATGATCTTCGATCCGGCGCGCGATATCCTGAACCTGGCTTTCCGGCAGTCCGGCCTGGCGCATCGCATTTACCCATGCCGGGCGTTGAAGGCGGCCCGCCATGTGAGCGGTCATTTCAGTAGCGGACGCAACGCCGAGAATGATGCTCGTGCGGGACTTGTCGATCATTCCGCCGGAGTCGCGCTCGATGTCTTCCAGAGTCATTTGCGCTGCGATCAGCGCCAGAAGCTGCGCCGTGTCGGTGCCCTCCATGGCTTTGGGGGGAATGCCAAAATAAAGTGGGTCAAATGCGAGGGGATTGATGAAACCGCCACGCCGGCCATAGGTCCGGTCTTTGGCTTTCGGATCTTCATCATAATAGTCTTCTACCAGCCAATGACTGGGCGGCACGTCGCTGATCAGGTCCCGGCCCTCGAACAGGTCCCGCCAGAAACCCGTTACATCGCCACGTCCGGGAAATACGGCGCCCAGGCCGACGATAGCGACAGGCGCAGCGGTCTGTTTGGCCATCACGCAGCCTCCGATTCAGCGAATTGTTGTGGGGTAAAATTGAATGCCGTGGGTGGAACCGCGGCGCCAACAGCCCGAAGCTGGGCTGCGCGGGTGATACGCGCAGCGCCTTCCATGAGGTTCCATGCAATCTGACGGACCGTACGATTGGAAATGTCTTCCAGAAAAGTTCCTGCAACCCATTCGTTAAACGCGCCCTGTGCGGGGCCGCACCATATCTGGTAGTCGGCGAGACGATCAGGATCACCTTCGCGCGCCAGCTGGGCACCTGAGAAAAGGTAACGTCTCGCGACCAGGGCGAACCGCTTGTTGCCGTCCGCCTCTGCACGGGCGGCCTCTTTGGGATTGACCGTCCGAATATAGTCCCGTGTCGACTCCCAGGCGGCTTCGAACGGCTCGCCCAGGACATCTTCCACCCAGGCCTGGTCCTTTGGATCAAGCGTCTCGAAGGCGGCGCCGGAGCGGTAAAACTGGAACAGTTTCTTTCCGCGCATGGCAAACAGAGTCCCGCGTTTTAGCACCTGCACCTCCACCCCTTGCTCGAACATGTCGGCGGCGGGAGCCATGACCACGTCCGCAGGGCTAGCTTTTGCAAGCAGCTGGCGGCCGGGCAGGGAGAGACCGGATTCAACAGCCGCCTGATTTATGGATCCGGTCAGAACATAGGCGGCGCCCATGCTGAATGCCGCGGCGACGGCGTGAGGTGTGGCGATGCCTCCGGCCAGTCCGATCCGGATCGTGTCAGGGTCAATGCCCGTTTTGGACGCGATGCGGTCCCGGGCGGCACAAATGGAGGTAAACAGCGGCGCGGCCGCTCGCCGGTCTGTGTGCCCGCCTGAGTCTGCTTCTGCAGTGATCTCGGCCGCAACGGGAACCCGAGCGGCCATTTGGGCCTGTTCTGCCGAAATCGCACCAGACGCCACGAGTGCGTTCAATATGGCCGCTGGGGCCGGGGCGAGAAACTGCTCAGCGACTTCTGCGCGAGAAACCTTCGCAAATACGTGGTTGGTCCGAATAATCGCGCCATTCGGGCCAGGTTGGAGCCCGAGAGCCGTATACCGCACGATTTCCGGAGACAGGCGCATATAGGCGGAGGCTGATACCCGCCGTACGCCTTCACGCAGGAACAGATCCACGACGTCGGCCTCATATCCGGGCTGCTGTGGTGTGTGGATCAGGTTGGCTCCCCAGCTGATCTGCGTATCGGACAAACCGGCTTTAATTTCGCGGAGACCGCGCTCGATCTCATCGAGAGAAAGACCGGCGCTACCATAAAACCCCAAACAGCCAGCGCGCACCGCCTCGACAACCATACGTGGCGTGGCGATGCCGCGCGCCATTTCACCGACAACATAATTGAACCGTGCGCCATGGGTTGCCGAGAAAGCCCGGTCACCCAGCCATTCCGGATAAATTGGGGGAAGCGTGGCAGTGTCGCCTGAGGCGCCTTCTGCAGATGCAACAGCTTTTACCTCATTCTCGGAAAGCACCAGGCTCACCGGGAGGCGCGGGTTTTCAATGATCGTGGAGCACACGTTCATCATCCAGGACACTTCTTGCCATCTCACTGCACAATTCTACGCAGCGCTATTTAAAACTATACGAACGGAATACGCCCGCTGTCGAAAACCCGTCTTTCACAGTCCGAAAAGCTTGCACGTTGATGTGTGCTTTTTCTGAACCTGTAGTATTCTCTACACTTCAGGCTTATCGCCCCGCTCCTTCGGAAGCAAAGCATTTCATTCCACGCGTGAAAGACCTGAAGGCAGAACGACAGATTCACGAAGATTAAGCATGTCCTCCTGGCTGCAATGATCGAATTTCGTTCAGAATTTGAACTTTGGTCGACAGGCCGGTGCAACAGGAGGATGTGATTCGGGCGCCCAGGACCAGCGCCCGAATTATCCGATGAGCCCGTCTGAATCTGTCTTCCTGTTTGCTCTGCGGTACCGGCATAAAAGAGGATTCCGCGCCGCCAGTGAATGCTGACTGTCACGCATCACTGATGTGGCTTTTCTCGTCTGCAGGCTCCTTTAAGTTGCCAGCTCGAAGAAATCAGCCGCCCGCTGTCATCGCACCGTCCACCACATGCTCTTGGCCATTTATGTAGCTGGACTTGTCCGATGCGAGATACACGATCAGGTCTGCGACCTCATCGGGGCGGCCGGGGCGTCCCATCGGCGAAGCCTGAGCACCCAGGGTATCGGCATCCAAGGCGTTCGCACCCTCAGGAACGTCGGGAATAACTGGCATCCCTTCGCTGAGACGCCCAATCGATTTTTGCCAGATTGGCGTGTCGATAATACCCGGATGAACTGAATTCACCCGGATCGGCCAGCCGGCGCGTGCGCACTCTACGGCGGCGGCCTTGGTGAATAGGCGGACCGCGCCTTTCGACGCACAGTAAGCGCTTAGCCCCGCCGCCCCGCGCAAACCTGCAACGGATGAGATGTTGACGATCGACCCCCCGCTGCTTTGCATTTTACGAATGGCTGCGCGCGTTCCGAGAAACACGCTGTCCACATTCACGGCCATTTGAGTCTTCCAGTCGTCCAGCGAAAATTCCGGAATGGCTCCGCCGATAGCGATGCCGGCATTGTTGACGAGAATGGTAGGGGAGCCGAGCGTTGCTTCTGCCTGGTCCATGACCTTGTCCCATAGGGCTTCGTCAGTGACATCCTGGATCAGGGTTTCGACCTTGCCGCCGGCAGCGCTTATATTGCTTGCGGTCACCTGCAATCCCGCTTCGTCAATGTCTGTTGCAAAGACAGCGGCGCCTTCTTTTGCCAATGCTTCCGCGGCAGCGCGGCCAATACCGCTTCCAGCCCCCGTGATCACCGCCACGCGGCCATCCAGTAAACCCATGATTTCCTCCCTTGTCATTTGCAGTAGCTGTAGCAGGTACACAGCTTGACGGAAGGGCTGGTTTGGTGTTTTACCCGCCGCTTCATAACGGGATGGTGCGGAGCCGCCGTTGTAATCGTGGGCAGGATGAGCTTGCCCACCGGCCCGCGTCGATAATGAGGTACTACCATGTCACGTCGCCATAGCGCGAAGTACAAGATCGACCGTCGCGTCGGTGAGAACATCTGGGGCCGCCCGAAGTCCCCCGTCAACAAGCGCAACTACAAGCCCGGACAGCACGGCCAGAACCGCCGCAACAAGACGTCCGACTTCGGCATGCAGCTGATGGCGAAGCAGAAACTGAAGGGCTACTACGGTGACCTCACCGAGAAGCAGTTTTCTCGCATCTATGAAGAAGCCGCCCGGATCAAAGGCAACACAGCTGAGAACCTGATCGGCTTGCTGGAATCGCGCCTCGACGCGATCGTCTACCGCGCCAAGTTCGTCCCGACGATCTTCGCGGCCCGGCAGTTCGTGAACCATGGACACGTCATGCTCAACGGCCGTCGCTGTAACATCGGCTCGGTTCGCCTGAAGCCTGGTGATGTGGTCCAGATCCGCGAAAAATCCCGCAACATGGCTCTGGTACTCGAAGCACTCGGCAGCCCTGAGCGTGATCTGCCGGAATATGTTGAAGTCGACCCGAAAGCGATGAGCGCAACATTCACGCGCGTCCCGGAACTGGCTGATGTGCCGTATCCGGTGAAGATGGAACCGGCTCAGGTGGTCGAATTCTACTCGTCCTAAGAAAACCAAATTTCTTGAACTACTTAGAAGGCCGCGCCAGACTGGTGCGGCCTTTTTCCTTGGAGATTCAACTCGATGAGCATTCCCAGCATTTCCGATGTCCGCAAACACCTCATCGCGGAGCCGGGGAAGCCCTTTGACCTCTCCAGTCGTGATAGCGGCGACCGCAGCCTTTTCGAAGACAAGTCCCTCGCGAAAACCAGCCTGAAAAAGGACGCGGCCGTAATCAACGAGTTGAAGGACATACTCTACGCGGAAAAGAAGCGTTCGATCCTGGTCGTTTTGCAAGGCATGGATACGGCAGGAAAGTCCGGCACGATCAAATCCGTCTTCGCTGATACCACCCCGCTCGGCATGGAGGTGAAAGCGTTCAAGGCGCCCAGTTCAAACGAACTGGCGCGTGATTATCTCTGGCGTATCCACAATGCGGTTCCGAAGAAGGGACATGTCGGCATATTTGACCGGTCTCACTACGAGGACGTGCTTGTCGTGAAGGTGCGGGGCTTTGCCAGCCCGGAAGACATTGAAAAGCGCTACGAGCAGATCAACGCATTTGAGGAGCATCTCTCCGAAAATGGTGTCACGATCGTAAAGTGCATGCTCAATATTGGTTATGAAGAGCAGGGTATCCGCCTGCGTGAGCGTCTCGAAGAACAGCATAAATACTGGAAGTTCAATCCTGCGGATCTCGATGACCGGGCGCTCTGGAAAGACTACATGTCAGCGTATGAAATAGCCGTTCAGCGTTGCTCGACGAAGCATTCTCCCTGGTATGTCATTCCGTCAGACAGCCGGACACGCCGCAGTGCCATGATCGCACGGCTTGTCCGCGGCGCTCTGGAGGAAATGGACCTGAGCTGGCCGAAATCAGATTACCGCCTGGAAGACTTCGACTTCTCCTAGTGGAAGTCCGTGCTGCCGCCGCTGATAGAATGGTTTGCGGTCCGGCTTGGCGGATCGCCCCAAACGTCAATACTTCCACCGCTGGAGGTTTTTCCTGTGGCGCTTTCGCTTGCATAGGCGCTGGCTGATCCTCCGCTGCTTGCCGAGGCCGAAAGCGAGAGACATTGCAGGTTTTTGGCGTCGGCATCGCCGCCCGAGCTGACCTTTAAATCCAGCTCTTTGCAGCTGCCTGACAATTCCGCTGATGCACCACTCGACACCCGGAGCGTGAAATCATCCGCATTGATCCCTCGCGCTTGGATCGATGACCCCGAACTGGCTTCCACTTCATTTAGTTCTGGAGAGGTTATGCGAACAGTGACGCGAACTTTGTCGCCCCAGCCAGATGTCATCTTCCTTGATATGTACAGCCGGTCGCCATCTTGCCGGATCTTCATGTCATCCGGCCCCCCGCGGCTGAAATCAGCAACAACGCTGTAAGTGCTGGCGGTTTCATATTTGACTTCCACACCCGCGGCGATGTCGAGCTCATTGAAACCAGAGAAATCGTATGTCTCGGTCGTGTCCGCCAGTGCAGAGAATGCGGATGCGGCAAAGACAGTGGATAAGATGAAGGGGCGTATCATGGTTGCTTTCCTTCAGATCAGCTTCCGAAATCGACGTCACCGCCGCTCGACCGGGAAATGTCCCGGACCGCAGGAGAGCCGGAGATGTAGATATCGCCACCACTCGAGGCTCTTGCTTCGACCGATTCAGAGGCGGAAACGCTGACATCTGCGCTGCTGGAGGCCGCAACGTTGGCGTCGCGGCAGGCCAGGTCCCTGCCATCCACATCAGCGCTGGAAGACGCTTCAATTTCAATGCTGCTGCATTGACCGGATAGTTCAATGTCGGCGCTGGAAGATGCCTTAATCAGGAACTCGGCGGCACCCAGAGATTCCAGATCGAGATCTGCGCTGGACGACACGTCTATTTTCACTTGGCCATCGCCATTGGATTTTGCTTCGATATCACCGCTGGACGAAGCCTGAATGTCGAACGTTTGGGCCTGAAAATCCGAGGCAAAAATGTCTCCACTGGAGGACGCATGGAGCTTGGCAGATTTTGCCGTCCCACTGAGAAGCAGATCTCCGCTGGATGAGGCGTGCGCGTCGAAACTGGCGCTGTCTACACCGTTTGCAGTCAGTTTGGCGGAGCGCTTCGAAACCACACCGTCAAGGTCCGGGCCTGACACGCGTACGATATAGTAGGGAACGCGTTTGCCGTTGACCTTGATAATTTTCCGGTCGTTCTTCGTGTTGATGTTCACATTGTTGAACCAGCCCGACCGGTCACGGATGCTCTTGCGAGAGACAATCAGCGTGTCGCCATCGAAATCCAGGTAGATGTCGCTGAAATCGTTCTCGGCTTGCTCAACCACAATCGATGGAGCGGCCGCAGGCTCATAAATTACATCAATTGGCCCAACCGCTTCGATCTGGGAGAACGATTCCGCAGGATAGGATTGAGTTTCAGCGATCGCGGCTGGCGCAGACAGGATAATTAGCGCGGCGAAACAGGTGGCTGGTCGTTTCATAAGGTGTCTCCTCGAATGGAGAGCACTATGAATTATCGAAATACGATATGTCAATCGTCGTATTTCGATAAAAACTGTGGTTTTCGTAATCGTATCCGGTCAGTTTCGCCCTTGTCGCCGCAGCACCATCGGGGGTTGTCCATACGCCCGTATGAAGGCCATCCGCATTCGCTCGGCGTCACCGAATCCTGTTTTCCGGGCGATTTGATTCAGGGATAAGCCTGTTGTTTCAACGTGCTGACGAGCTGATTCCAGCCGCAGCTTTTCCACGAATCTTGCTGGTGTCGTGCCGGTTTCGGACCGGAAAACCCGCGCAAAATTCCTTGGGCTCATCCCGGCCTTTTCCGCGATTTGCTCGACTTTGAGGTCGCTTGCCAGGTGGGCACGAATCCAGTCGATGAGGGGGTCAAATCTTCCGGACAGCAGCTTTACATCCTGCATGACGGAGAACTGGGACTGGCCACCGTGCCTGCGGTGATGGACCACCAACTCGCGAGCGGCCCGGCGCGCGACCTCTGGGCCCAGGTCATCTTCTACCAGAGCCAAAGCGAGATCGATCCCCGCGGTAATGCCTGCAGATGTCCAGAACTTACCGTCCTGAACGAAGATCCGGTCTGCTTCGACATTCACCTCCGGAAAGTGCCGCGCCATGTCCGGGCACCGGCGCCAGTGCGTGGTGGCGCGCCGGCCATCAAGAAGACCCGCCGCAGCGAGCAATACTGCCCCTGAGCAGACAGACGTTGTCCGTCGGGTGCGGCTGGACAAGTCACGGATGACATTGAGGAAACCCTTGTCATGCATGGCCTGCCGCGTGCCTTCGCCACCGGAGACGACCAGCGTGTCCAATGTCAGGTTATCGGGGAGTTTTTCCGAGCACATGCTAACACCGCTGGACGAACGGACCGCGCCGCCCGCCATTGAATAGACCGTCAGGTGGTAGGGCGGCGGCGACATTCCGCGGACGGGCATCTCGAAAACGGAAATAGGACCTGCGGCGTCGAGAAGCTGGAAGTCGTCGAAGACGAACACGCCGATTTCACGAGGCTGGGCATTGGCGGAAAACATGGGAACTATGTCCTTTCTGCCAAAGCAGACATAGTCCAGACAAGACGCGTCAGCAAGGAACCAGCCATGAGCCAGCCATTCATCACCGTGTTTGCCGTCTACGATAACATGACGCATCTGGACTTTACCGGACCACACCAGGTCTTGTGCCGACTACCCGGTGCGCAGACCATGATCGCAAGCCGGGATGGCGGCGACATTCTCGCAGAAGGCAATCTCGTCATCGGACGTACGTCCAAACTCTCCGATATCGGGCAATGCGATCTCCTTTGTGTGCCAGGTGGACTGACTGCGACGCAGGTCGCTCTGGATAAAAATTTCGTCGGAGAAGTTCGCCGCCTCGGGCAGGGCGCGACCTATGTCACGTCGGTTTGTACGGGCTCGCTGATTCTTGGTGCGGCCGGACTGCTTCAGGGTAAGCGGGCTGCATGCCACTGGGCATGGCGGGAGTTGCTGACCGAGTTCGGTGCCGTCGTCGACGAGGGCCGCGTTGTACGCGATGGAAATACTTTCACAGGCGGCGGGGTCACCGCCGGGATCGATTTCGCTCTGACGATGGTGGCTGAGATTGCCGGGGAGGCTTATGCCAAGGCCCTGACGCTCGGTTATGAGTATGCGCCAGCCCCGCCATTCCCCGGAGGACGTCCGGAACTGGCTGAGGCGGAAACACTTTCAGCCTACAACGCCCACATGTCCAAGCTGATGGACGCTCGCCGGGCCGAAGCTCATGAGGCGGGTGAGCGGATGCGCGCTCAGGCCGGCGTTGCGTAGAGGTCGTAATCGTCTGCACCGGTAATCTTTGCCGAGACAATGTCTCCCGGTTTCAGGTGGCTCGCATTCTCCAGGTACACGACGGCGTCGACCTCTGGTGCGTCCGCTTTGGTGCGGGCGATCATCATGCCCGGGTCTTCATCCGCGCCATCAACAATCACATCCTGAACCGTGCCGACCTGTGCCTCAGCGCGGGCAGCTGAGACTTCGGCCTGGACTTGCATGAAGCGGTGCCAGCGTTCTTCCTTCACGGTGTCCGGCACATGGTCGGGCAGGGCGCGGCTGTCGGCGTGGGCAACGTTCTCATACTGGAAACAGCCAGCGCGATCGATCTTCGCTTCGCGGATGAAGTCGAGCAGGATTTCGAAATCCTCTTCTGTTTCACCCGGGAACCCGACAATAAAGGTGGAACGGATGGCCAGGTCCGGCACGTCCCGGCGCCATTGCTGGATGCGCTCCAAAACCCGGTCCTGCTTCGCCGGACGCTTCATCGCTTTCAGCACATTGGTTGCGGCATGCTGGAACGGGATGTCGAGATAAGGCGTGATCAGCCCTTCGGCCATCATCGGGATAACGGCATCCACGTGCGGGTATGGATAGACATAATGCATCCGGGTCCAGACGCCGAGGCTGCCAAGCCCCCTCGCCAGATCTAGGAAGCGGGTTTCGTATTCGGTGCCGCGCCAGGTCTCCGGCTTGTAACGCACGTCGAGGCCATAGGCTGACGTGTCCTGACTGATGACCAGAAGTTCCTTCACGCCGGCTTTCACCAGCTGTTCGGCCTCTGTCAGCACGTGGTGGATCGGCCGGGACGCGAGATCGCCGCGAAGCTTCGGGATAATGCAGAAGCTGCAACGATTGTTACAGCCTTCGGAGATCTTCAGATAGGCGTAGTGGCGCGGCGTCAGGCGAAGGCCGGACTCCGGCACAAGGTCCATATGCGGATTGTGTGGTGGGGTCAGGTGCGTGTGCACCGCGTCCATCACGGCTTCGTATTGGTGCGGCCCGGTGACCGCCAGAACTTTGGGGTGCGCCTTTTCGATGACGTCCGGCTCGGCGCCCAGGCACCCGGTTACGATGACCTTGCCGTTTGCTTCGATGGCTTCACCGATCGCTTCGAGGCTTTCGTCCCGTGCGCTGTCAAGAAAGCCGCAGGTGTTCACAAGGACGAGGTCTGCACCGGAATAATCCGGTGCGATCTGGTATCCCTCGGCGCGGAGGCGCGTGATGATCCGTTCCGAATCCACAAGGGCTTTCGGGCAACCAAGTGAAACGATGCCGACTTTCGGCTGAGTTGGCCGGATCGAAGCGGTGCGGGTGGTCGTGTCCATACCCGCTCTGCTATATTGAAAGTAGGGGACAGGAAAGCGGGAGGACGCACCGCATGGCCGACAGACAGGGTTCCAAGCCGAATTTCAGGCGCCTCAGGCGCATACAGGTTGCCGCGCTGATCGTGGGCGCTGGCGTTCTTGTCGTGTCACTCTGGCTGATGGGGCAGTTCCGCAAGCCTGAAGTCGCGCCCATCGTCATGGCCATTGCCTTCGCAAGTATCGCCTTCAGTGGCCTGTTCTATTTCGGCGCGTTGCTGCTGGAAGGCTCGCTGCAGAAATACATCCTGTCGGACGACACGGTCATCAAGGGCGATACTGTCGAAATGGTGACGACAACAACCGAAAGCGGCGATCCGGAAATAGACAAATGGATCGGAACTTACACCTTCACACGCAACCTGTTCGGCATGTCCCTTGTCCCGGTACTTATCCTGATCGGGCTATATTTCCTGGCCTGAGGAAGTTGGCCTGAGAAATCAGGCGTCTTCCAGCTCAATGCCCTTTTCCTTCAGGAAATCGCGCAGTTCGCCGCTCTCGAACATTTCCTTGATGATGTCGCAGCCGCCGACGAACTCGCCCTTTACATAAAGCTGGGGGATGGTCGGCCAGTCTGAATAGGTCTTGATGCCTTCGCGGACGGCCTGATTTTCCAATACGTTCGTGGCGACGTATTCGGCGCCGAGATAGTCGAGCACCTGCACCACGACAGAGGAGAAGCCGCACTGCGGGAATGTCGGCGTGCCCTTCATGAAGAGGACAATGTCATTGGCTTCTACGGCCGTTTTGATGGCGTCGAGCGTGGCTTGGTCGGTCATGGTGTGATCTCCGGATTTCCCGTGATGTGTGGTGGGAAAGGGGCGGCGTCAAGCATGCCGCCCCATCCCTTGCAGGTACAGCCTAATCCCAACCGCAGGACTGGCCCTCATTCTGTTCTTTCAGATACTCGGTCAGTGGCGCGAAATACTCGACCATGGCGCTCGCATCCATTTCACGGGTGCCGGTGAATTTCTCCAGCGTTTCCGGCCAAGGGCGCGACATGCCAGCTTCCAGCATCTCATTGAATCTTTCACCCACTTCTTCGTTTCCGTAGATCGAGCAGCGGTGCAGCGGACCTTCCCATCCAGCCTGCTCACAGGCGGCCTTGTGGAACTGGAACTGCATGACGAAGGACAGGAAATAACGCAGGTAAGGCGTATTGCCCGGGATGTGATACTTGGCGCCAGGATCGAACGCGTCGGCCGGCCGCGGAGCTGGGGGCACAATGCCCTGGTTTTTCAGGCGCAGGTCCCACCAGGCCTGATTGTAGTCTTCCGGCGGTGTCGTGCCGTTCAGCACATCCCAGCGCCAGCTGTCGACCGTCAGCGCGAAGGGCAGGAAGGCAATCTTGTCGAGCGCGGTCTGCATCAGCAGGGCCGTATCGGCATCAGGACCGGGTTTCTCGTCTTCAGAGATGAGGCCGATCTGCTCCAGGTATTCCGGTGTGATCGACAGGGCGACAAAGTC
This sequence comes from Hyphomonas adhaerens MHS-3, assembly GCF_000685235.1. Lineage (NCBI taxonomy): Bacteria > Pseudomonadati > Pseudomonadota > Alphaproteobacteria > Hyphomonadales > Hyphomonadaceae > Hyphomonas > Hyphomonas adhaerens. Next base: position 273,024 of record NZ_ARYH01000002.1, on the reverse strand, counting down.
CCCTATGGCTTCGTGAAAGCCGTCATGCGCGCCATTCTTGTAGAGATAAGGCTGATCCTTGTAGGCCCGCTGGTAGAAATTGTGCCCCAGCTCATGGTGGACGGTGTAGAAATCCTCGGAATTGATCTCGGTGCACATCTTGATGCGGACATCTTCCTCATCGTCGAGGTCCCACGCGGACGCATGACAGACCACCTCCTTGCCTTCAGGCCGGGTGATCATTGAGCGCTCCCAGAATGTTTCGGGCAGCGGTTCAAAGCCGAGGGAGGTGAAGAAGCCTTCGCCGGTCTCGACCATTTTGACCGGCGTGTAGCCGCGTTCATTCAGGCGGGTGGTCAGGTCGTAGCTGACCGGCGCCGTGTCCGGCTTCACAATGTCGTAAATGGAAGACCATTGCTGGGCCCACATATTGCCCAGCAAGTCTGCGCGGATCGGACCCGTCTTCGGCTGCACCTCGTCGCCATAGGTGGCGTTCAACTTTGTGCGGGCATAGCAGTGGAGATCCTCATAGAGCGGCTCCACCTGGCTCCAGAGGCGCTGGACTTCGGCTTCCATCTCTTCGGGGGGCATGTCGTAGTTTGACAGCCACATCTTGTCCAAGGTCGGATAGCCGAGCTCCTGGGCGCCCTCATTCGCCAACGCGACCATCTTGGCATATTTGTCCTTCATGGGCGGCGAGACCGTGCGCCAGCCCTCCCAGACGGCTTTCAGTTCATCCGGATTGCGGGATGTCTCGATGATGGTGGACGCTTCATCCAGATTGATCATCTCGCCTTTCAGATTGATCATCTCGCCTTTGTATTCGAACTTGCCCTTGCCATAGGTCGAGTTGAGGTCCGTCATGAGAGCCGAGAGTTCTTCGGCAGCGCCAGCCCGGGACGGTGCAGGGATCGTTATGCCGCTGCGAAGGATGCGGATCTTCCGGGCGACATCATATGGCATGATATCGACATCGTATTTCTTCGATTCATTTGCGAGCGAGACAGAAAGCTTTGTCATTTTGGCGCCAGCTTCCGAGGCGGCCGCATCTGTTTCGTCAGTGATGTTCGTCTGGTTGGCCCAGTAAGCGAGCGCAGTCACCTTGCTCAGCGCGGCAAGTTCAGCTTCTGCCCGGTCCACAAAAGCGGTGGCTTCTGCGATTTCGGCTGCGGTTTCATCGACATCAGGTGTTTCCACGAGCGTTTCTTCGAACGCTGGCGTCTGATCAGCTGTACAGGATGCCAACGCGGCACAGAGGGCGACGACGCTGGCGGAAAGAGTGGTGCTTTTCATGGATGATCTCCTCCAGATTGCGCGAAGAAGACCGTGAACTCCCGTTAAGGTCAATCGGGTGGCTGTGCCTCAGGGCGCTCGCGTTTTGAGGGCCAGTGCGTGCAGTTCTCCGCCCATCTTTCCTTTGAGGGCGGCGTAGACCAGCTGGTGCTGTTTCACGCGCGGCAGGCCGGAAAATTGCGGGCTCACGATTTCAGCCTGCCAATGGTCATTGTCGCCGGCGAGGTCGGTCAGAACGATCTCCGCTTCAGGGAAGGCTTCGGTCAGGTGCTCCATCAGAATTTCGCGCGACATGCCCATGGGATTCTCCTCAATAACCGGGCTCAATTGGGCCGCCGAGGCAGGTCCGTCAAGCGCGGCACTGGAAGCCTTGCGCGACCACCAGCCTGCTCTTACCGTCCGGCCCGGCGACAAAAGGGCCCCTCATGAAAAAGCAAATCTGGACAGTCGCAGCGGGCCTGATGGCATTTCTGGTGCTGGGCCTGTTCTGGTATCTCAACACGCCTCAGGCACCTGTCGAAGAGAGTATTCCGCTTCCACAGGGCGAGTATGTCGAGCCAGGAGAGTTGCTGCATCTGACCGAAGTCCTTTCAAATGACGCGCTGCAGGGGCGGGCCATTGGTACCCCGGGCAACGAAGCCGCGCGGGGGTTCCTGAGAAAACGGTTTGAAACACTGCGCCTGAAAAAGATCGGGGACTCCTACGAGCACCCGTTCACCGTTCTGCCGGAGGCCGGCGATGAAGATGCCAAGCCGGTTCAGGGGACAAACCTGATCGGCGTGATTGAGGGGAAGACACCCGGCGAAGGAAAGATGCTGGCGATTACGGCTCATTTCGATCATCTCGGCATTATCGACGGCGAAATCTATAACGGCGCGGATGACAATGCGTCCGGGTCAGCCGCGCTGATCGCTGTCGCGACCTGGTTCACACACCACCAACCGGAGCACGACATCCTGTTCGCGCTGTTTGATGGCGAAGAAGAGGGCGCGCTGGGTGCCCGCAACCTGGTTCGATCTGGCGAAGTCGATATGGAGCGGGTCGCCCTGGCCCTCAACTTTGACATGGTCAGCCGGTCGGATGTGAACGAACTTTATGTCTCCGGCACCTATCACTATCCGGGTCTTGTTCCGTTCGTTGAAGAACTTTCCGCCAAGGCGCCGGTAAACCTGCTCATGGGGCATGACCGGCCAGAGCAGGGGGATGACGATTGGACCATGTTGTCGGATCAGGCAGCCTTCTTCGAAGCCAGTATTCCATTTCTCTATTTCGGTGTTGAAGATTACCCGGACTATCACAAGCCGACTGACGACTATGACAAAATACCGGTTGAGTTTTTTGTTCACTCAGCGGACACGCTGGTGATGGCCGCGATTGCTGCGGACCAGCAGCTTGACGCACTCAATCTGGATTCGTCGCCGCCGCCCGGGGCGAACGAATAAAATCAGCCTACAGAATTCATGTAGCCGGGCAACCAGCCTTCATGCGCATCGCGTAGCGTTTTGAGAGGTACTGCGAATTCAACGCCGTCCTGCCCCAAACCCGTGCGCAATATGACGCTGTCGCCACCGAATTTTCCAAGCACTGCAGGAAGGAAACCATGGGACTTCCACTCACGGCATTGGTCTTCTGTCGCCGCTATGAGGTAGCGTCCCTGGTCTTCGCCGAACAGGCCGGGCTCAGCACGTTTCACATCTGGCTCACGATCCGGGACCAGTGAAACACCACATCCGGACGCAAGGGCCATTTCCGTTGCGGCGCAGGCGATGCCGCCGTCGCTGACATCGTGAACGGCGTGCACGAGACCGCGCTTGATCAGGCTGCGAACAAACTCACCGATACGCACTTCTTCTGCGAGATTAACAGGAGGCGGCGCCCCCATGTCTTCGCCACGCAGCCCCAGGATAACCCGTGCATAGAGTGATGCACCGAGGACGCCCTCTGTGTTCCCGATGACATACAGCATATCACCCGGTTGGGCGCCTTTAAGCGTCGCAGTTTCCGAGAGTTCGTCGATCAATCCCACACCACCGACAACGGGAGTGGGCGGAATGGCGACGCCATCTGTCTCGTTGTAGAGAGAGACATTGCCGGAAACGACAGGGAAATCGAGTTCGCGGCAGGCTTCGGCCATGCCCTCGATTGCCTTGACAATATAGCCCATCGTATTCGGCTTTTCCGGATTGCCGAAGTTGAGATTATCCGTGATCGCGATCGGAGACGCGCCGACAGCGCAGAGGTTGCGATACGCTTCGGCGACAACGGCCTTGCCGCCTTCGTAGGGATCTGCCGCGACATAGTGCGGGTTGCAGTCGGAACAGATGGCGAGCGCTTTGTTCGTACCGTGCACCCGCACGATGGCTGCATCTCCACCCGACTGAGAGGAGTCGACCGTATCGCCCATCACGTGGCGGTCATACTGTTCCCAGACCCAACGCTTGGAGGCCATGTCCGGGCAGGACATCAGCTTGAGCAAGACGTCACCATAATCGGATGGCTCTGGATATTTCGAGATATCCAGCGGCGCGCGTTTTGGCGGTTCGTTCCAGGGGCGGTCATAGTTCGGCGCATCGTCGGCGAGCGGCGCAACCGGGATGTCGCACACGACCTGACCGAACTGCTTCAGTACGAGATGGCCGTTGTCTGTGGTTTCGCCAATGACTTCGGCATCGAGGTCGTATTTGTTGAAGATCTCTTTGGCGACATCGATCTTGTCGGGATAGAGCACCATGAGCATGCGCTCCTGGCTTTCCGACAGCATGATTTCGTAAGCCGTCATGCCCTCTTCGCGTTGAGGCACTTTGTCGAGGTCCATCACGACGCCAATGCCTTCGCCATTCTCGCCGCCGCTGGCAGCCATCTCGACGGAGGAGGAGGTGAGACCCGCAGCGCCCATGTCCTGGATCGCCTGGATGGCATCGGTCGCCATCAACTCCAGACAGGCTTCGATCAACAGCTTTTCCGTGAACGGGTCGCCGACCTGAACGGTGGGGCGCTTCTCTTCATCACCTTCAGAGAACTCCGCTGATGCCATTGTGGCGCCATGGATGCCGTCGCGTCCAGTTTTGGAGCCGACATAGAAGATTGGATTTCCGGGCGTTGCGCCACGCGCATAGAAAATCTTGTCCTGATCGGCCAGGCCGACCGCCATCGCATTGACAAGGATGTTGCCATTATAGCCCGGATCGAATTGCGTTTCGCCAGCCACAGTCGGGACGCCAACACAGTTGCCGTATCCGCCGATGCCCGCGACAACACCTGCCACAAGGCTGCGAGTTTTGGGGTGATCCGGCGAGCCGAAGCGCAGGGCGTTGACCAGCGCTATCGGTCGAGCGCCCATCGTGAATACGTCGCGCAGAATCCCGCCGACACCTGTCGCCGCGCCCTGATAAGGTTCGATGTAGGACGGGTGGTTGTGGCTTTCCATTTTGAAAATGGCGGCCTGCCCATCGCCAATATCGATCACGCCTGCATTCTCGCCGGGGCCCTGGATGACGCGGGCATTCTTCGTCGGGAATTTGGACAGGTGACGGCGTGAGGATTTGTAGGAGCAGTGCTCCGACCACATCACCGAGTAGATGCCCAGTTCGACGAGATTGGGCTTGCGGCCGAGGCGCGTAATGAGCCGGTCCCACTCGTCTGCCTTGATGCCATGTTCGAGACCGGCAGTTTCATGCTGCTCGGCGGTGAGGTGGTCGAGGATCGCAGTAGTGTCAGTCATGGCCGGGCTTTAGCGGCAAATTCCACGAGTCGCCAGCGTCTATTGCCATCTAAGCACCTGCATCCCCGAGATAAGGTGCTATCAAGAAAACGGGCCCGCCTTTCCCAAGGCGGGCCCGTCCTGTTTTTACCTCATCCCGTCTGGAAGACGGGCTCCGGCAGTTACCAGTTGTAGCTGGCGCGCGCGTAAACGAAGCGACCCGAGAAGCCAAATGGGCTGCGGCTCGAATACGGGAAGATGCCGTTGAAGCTCTGGTCATCCGGCGTCATCGTCGGATATTCGTCGAGCAGGTTGTCTGCACCGACTCCAACGCTGAACTTGTCGGTGACATTGAAGTTCACAGACGCATCCAGGATCCATTTGGCATCCAGCGTGAAGTCATTTGCCGCGACGTTCGACGGATCGATGACATCGCCAAAGCGAGTTGCACGAAGGACGAAGTCAGCCTGCTGGTAGGTGTAGTTGCCTGCGAGGATGAATTTCGTCTCAGGCGCACTTTCTTCCAGCGTGAGTGTGTTGTCACGGCTGAACAGTGGCAGGCTGGGGATAACCGTGTTGTCCGGCACATGCGTGACTTCCGTTTTCGAGTAGTTGAACGCAGCGGAAGCGTCGAGCGTACCCAAATTGCCGAAGTCGAACGCGTACTTCGTTACGATATCGACGCCCTTGGATTCGGTCTCGATGCCGTTCTGGAAGAAGCGAACCCGCTGCACACCGGTGACGCCAGCGGCTGCGAGAACTGCCTCAACTTCAGGCCCGCCGAGGTTTTCGGTCAGGAAGATTCGGTCATCGATATTGATCTGATAGGCGTCGATGGTGACAAACCAGTCGTTGGTTGGCGTCAGAACGAAGCCGAGCGAGTAGCTGGTCGATTCTTCGGCATCCAGTTGGCCGCCACCAAGTGCGACTGCCGCAGGAGATGTTGCCGGGAATGTACCGATTTCAAACGGCACACCATCAATGAAGTTGGTCGATACAGCCGTAAAGTATTGTTGCTGCAGGCTCGGTGCACGGAAGCCCGTCGAGATGGCACCGCGGACGGCAACCTGATCGGTGAAGTCATAGCGGCCGGCAATCTTGCCAGTCACAGCATCACCAAAGTCGGAATAGTCTTCGTAGCGCACCGCGGCCGAAATGAGCGTCTGGTCGTTTGGCACCCATTCGACTTCGCCGTAGATGCTGGCGGCGTCACGTCCTTCATCCACTGCGGACTCTGGGGTAAAGCCCGGGAACACCTGACTGCCTGCTGCGGCAGGGAGTGGACCCTGAATATAGGAAGCTGGTTCACCAGCCGTGATTTCGAAGGTCTCGTCGCGGTATTCCGCCCCGAATGCCAACGAAGTTTCACCCGGCAGGAGATTGTCGAACGTCTTCACGAAGTCAGCGTTCACGGTCACCTGGTCGAACGCCAGGGCGCCAGCATTGAAGGACGTCTGGCTGGTCGGCCCGATCGATGCGTTCAGCGAGTTGTTGACCGAGTAATCAAGCTCGTTCGATCCATAAACAGCGCTGACATCATAGTCCCAACCGCCCGCTACGCCGCGGAAACCGCCGCCGAGCGAGTAGTCGGTCACATCACCACCGATGACAGGCAGGAATCCGGCCGGATAGATTTCCGGGACGTTACGGGAATCCTGTGCACGGCGGTAGAAGCCGGGGCTTTCGCCTTCGCGATCCTGCACGCCACCAAACGCATAAAGCTCGACGCCATTGTCCAGCGTGTAGCCGGAGTTAACAAAGAAACTGACGTTCTCTGCGCGGCCGTTGCCGTAGCGGTGGTTCAGGCGAGGGAAATTACGTTCGACTTCGGCATAGGCTGGGTCGTCCGGGAATTGCTGGCGCGGGTCGAGACCGGCACGGTTCGATGCCTGGCGAAGGGAATACTCGCCCGACACCGTCAGGAAGCCATTGTCGCCGAGGCCAAAGCCGGTCCAGCCGCCGATCGTGGTCGTTTGACCGTCGATCTCGCTGCGGTTCAGGCCTTCCGGATCAGAGACGTTAGCGCCGTAGCGGACATTCAGGCCACCGCCATGATCGTCTTCACGCAGGATGACGTTGATCACGCCGGCAATAGCGTCAGAACCATACTGAGCCGAAGCGCCGTCACGCAGAACCTGAACGCTGCCAATAGCGGCGGTCGGGATGGAGTTAAGGTCAACAGCTGCAGAACCGCGTCCAACCGAGCCGTTGATGTTGACCAGAGAGGAGGAGTGGCGGCGCTTGCCGTTCACCAGAACCAGCGTCTGGTCAGGAGACAGGCCGCGCAGGGTGGCCGGGCGGATGATGTCCGTACCGTCATTGATGGCGGTCTGGTTGAAGTTGAAGCTCGGAACAGTCGTGCTGAGGATCTGGTTGAGTTCCACACGGCCGGTTTCTGTCAGCTCATCAACGGGGAATACGTCGACCGGGACGGCTGTTTCCAGAGCAGTCCGGTTGGCGGTCCGGGTACCGGTTACAACGACCTGTCCCTGACGAAGTTCATTGGAACCAGCTTCATCGCTCTCCTGAGCGGACGCCGGCAAAAAAGTAGCTGCGACGGCAAGCGTAGATGCCGTGACAAGCAATGACTTCATATTGGTCATATTTATGGCTCCTGTCTGATATTTAACCTCACGCGGCCAGTTAATGCCGACAGACACGCAAAAACAGAGTAAATAGGGAAAATAATGCCCCTATGGCGGCCAATAGTGAAAAAGTGTGACGGATCCATCACACTTTTAATGACCTATTTAGGAGCTTAGCAGCTGCAAAAACTATCTTGGGGTGCCGGACAGATTTGGAAAATCTGCTGCTCTAGAAGGGCTTTTTGTCCTTCAATATCTGACGCTATCAACTTCCCGGATGAGGCGTGCCTTTTCATCGTCAGGCAAGAATGACGCCGTGAAGCTGTTCCGGGCCAACTGGACCAATTGCTCGTCCGTCAGGTCCAGCGCCTTCTGGATCGCCTCATAGTTCTTTCCGATATAACCGCCGAAATAAGCTGGGTCATCGGAGTTCACCGTAACCAGCAGCCCCGCTTCAAGCTGCGCCTTCAGGGGGCTGTCTCTGAGGTCATCTATCACGCACAGGGCGAGGTTTGAGAGTGGGCAATTGGTCAAGGGGGTTTGGGAATCGCGCAGGATTTCGATCAAAGCGGAATCCTCCATCGCGCGATTGCCGTGGTCGATTCGGTCTGCACCTATGTCCAGCAACGCTTCCCGGACATAGGCTGGGGGCCCTTCTTCACCGGCGTGAAGACACAATTTGAATCCCAGTTCGCGGCATTTCGCGAACAAGCGTTCAAATTTGAGAGGCGGGTGCCCAACTTCCGAACTATCGAGGCCCACGCCGACAAATTTGTCATGCCAGGGTTTGGATTCGTCGAGCAAGGCGAAGCCGTCGTCTTCGGACAGATGTCTCAGGAAGCTCATGATCAGCTCCGACGTGATGCCGAGTTCCTGTTGTCCTCGCTCCAGCGCCGACAGGATGCCCTCCGTCACAGTGCCAAACGCCACGCCACGTTCAGTATGGGCTTGCGGGTCGTAGAACATTTCGACATGGCGCACATTATCTGCCTTGGCGCGAAGCAGGTACGCCCATGTCAGATCGTGAAAATCCTGCTCCGTGCGAAGCACGTTCATGCCCTGGTAGTACAGGTCCAGAAACTCCTGCAGGTTCGCGAAATCATATGCCGCCTTCGCCTCTTCAAGCGTCTTGAAGGGGATCTCGATCCGGTTTCGCTCTGCAAGCTCCATCATCATCTCGGGCTCAAAGCTGCCCTCAATATGCAAGTGCAATTCTGCCTTGGGCAGGCGCGCGATTAATTCGGCGTGGTTCGTAGCCATGCGAGTCCTCCGGAGCAGGGAAGATGATAGGGGGAATTACACGAGCGCCTCAACCATCATGGGCAGATGCGAGAGCGTCGAGAGGAATTTGTAAAGGAGCCGCTTGAGCCGTTGAATGCCAACCGGTTCAAGCCGCACTCAGCAGGCTTTCGAAAAGGCCGATGCCGTCGTCACCGCCTTCATGTCCGCCAATTGCTCGCTCGGGATGCGGCATAAGACCCAGCACGCGTCCATTTTCACTCAGGATGCCGGCGATATCACGGGCAGACCCATTTGGGTTGCTGCCGGATGCATAGCGGAATGCGACGTGGCCTTCGCCCTCAATCCGGTCCAGCGTGGCATCATCTGCGAAATAGTTGCCATCATGGTGGGCGATCGGGATGACCACTTCGCCGCGCCCTTTGTAAGCACTTGTGAAGGCTGTGTTCGACGTTTCGACAGTGAGCGACTGGGGTTTGCATACGAAATGCAACGACGCGTTTCGCATGAGCGCCCCAGGAAGAAGCCCGGTCTCGCAAAGAATCTGGAAGCCATTGCAGACGCCCAATACATAGCCGCCGCGGGCGGCGTGGGCTTTCAGCTGCGAGATGATGGGTGAATTGCCTGCCATGGCCCCGCAGCGCAGGTAATCCCCGTAGGAGAAACCTCCCGGCACCATGACGAAATCAGTGCCTTCAGGGATCGTTCCGTCCTTGTGCCAGACCATGGCCGGGGCCTTGCCGGTCACCTTGAGGAGCGCATCGTGGGCATCACGATCACAGTTCGAGCCAGGGAAGACGATGACAGCGGTTTTCATGGGGCAGCCTTTAGCAAGGAGTCGGGGCCGAAGGAAACGGGGAAATTCTTCTCAACACGCAGAAAAGAAAACGCCACCTGTTCGCGGCAGGTGGCGTTTTCAGTGTCATGTCAGAGCGCCTCAGCGTTTTTCGATCGGAACATAGTCCCGTTTCGCTGCGCCGGTATAGATCTGGCGCGGGCGGCCGATGCGCTGGGTCGGATCGTCGATCATTTCGTTCAGCTGTGCGACCCAGCCGACGGTACGGGCGAGAGAGAACAGCACGGTGAACATCTGCTTCGGGAAGCCAATCGCGTCGAGAATGATACCCGAATAGAAATCGACATTTGGATAGAGCTTCTTGTCGATGAAGTATTCATCTTCAAGCGCGATGCGCTCCAGCTCCATCGCGACTTTCAGGATTGGCGTATCCTTCAGGCCCAGCAGATCGAGCACTTCGTGTGCCGACTCGCGCATCACTTTGGCGCGGGGGTCGTAATTCTTGTAAACGCGGTGACCGAAGCCCATCAGACGGAACGGGTCATTCTTGTCCTTGGCTTTTTCGATGTATTCCGGGATCCGATCTACCGAGCCAATTTGATGCAGCATGTTGAGGCAAGCCTCGTTCGCGCCGCCATGGCTCGGGCCCCAGAGGCATGCAACGCCTGCAGCGACAGCGGCGAACGGGTGCGCACCGGAAGACCCGGCAAGGCGCACGGTCGATGTCGATGCGTTCTGCTCGTGATCGGCGTGAAGAATGAAGAAGCGGTCCATGGCCTTGGCGATAGCCGGGTCCACTTTGTAATCTTCGGCCGAAACCGAGAAGCACATGTTCAGGAAGTTCTCAGCGTACGAGTACTCGTTCCGGGGATCGACGTATTTCTGGCCCAGATTGTACTTCAGGATGCGGGCACAAAGGGTCGGCATCTTGGCCAAAAGGCGGATCGAGTTCAAACGGCGCTCAGCAGGGTCCTCGCTATCCATGGCGCCAGGATAGAAGGAGGCGAGACCGCCCACGGTTGCCGTCAGCATGGCCATCGGGTGGCTGTCGCGGCGGAAACCTTCGAAGAAGCGGTCCATCTGAGTGTGCAGCAGGGTATGCTGCTTGATGGTGTCGTTGAACACTTCAAGTTCGGACGTCGATGGAAGTTCACCGTACAGGATCAGGTGGCAAACTTCCGGGAAGGTGGATTGTTCGGCGAGTTGCCCGATCGGGTAACCGCGGTGAAGGAGAACGCCTTCGTCCCCATCGATAAACGTAATCTGGCTTTCACAGCTGGCGGTCGACGTGAAGCCCGGGTCGAACGTGAAGTGGTTGGTCTCTGCATATACGCGGCGGATATCGATCACGTCCGGACCGTGTGTTCCGGACAAAACCGGAAGGTCGTAGGAATTTCCGGCAACATCCAGTTTTGCAATGCCGTTTTGTTTCGTCTTGTTTTCCATCAGCCTTACCTTCAAACCCTTCTTGTTTCTCAGGCGCCCGGACATCAGTCCGGCGCCAGTTGATCCTCAATTCTTCCAAGCGCCTCGTCCCGGCCGAGCCATTCCAGAACCGGCGCAATATCCGGTGCAGGGAGGCCGCCTGTGAGTGCTGCGCGCAGCGGTTGGCCTATCTGCCCCATAGATAGGCCTTGTGCAGTGCAATAAGTAGATATCGCTACAGAAATGTGTTCTGCCGTCCAATCTGGCAGCTGCTGCAGTACGTCGCGCAACCTGCGCAAGCGGTCAAGCCCCTCTCCGGAAACAGCTTTCCGGGCTTTCTTGTTCATTTGCAGCGGACGTTTCGCCAGCAGGAATGCAAAAGACTGTGCCAGTTCAGGCAAAGTCGTTCCCCGATCCTTCAAATGCGGCAAAGCCTTGCGCAAACGCGGCTCTGCCTCTCCGATCGAGCCTTCCGTCTCCCAGTAGGGCTTCAACAGCTGGAACAGACGCTCTTCGTCGGCCAGGCGCAGAAAATGTGCGTTCACCTGTCCGAGTTTGTCGAGATCCAGACGACCTGGCGCCCGATTGATTCCGGAGATGTCAAAGGCGGCGACAGCCTCCTCATCGGTGAATATTTCCTGATCGCCGTGGCTCCAGCCGATTCGCAGCAAGTAGGCCCGCATCGCTTCAGGAAGGTAGCCCATGTCACGATAGGCGAGCGTGGACAGCGCTCCGTGGCGCTTTGACAGCTTCGCACCATCGGGCCCGTGGATCATGGGCACATGCGACATATGCGGGATGTCCCAGCCCATTGCCTCATAGATCGGCGTCTGGCGGAACGCGTTCCGCAAATGGTCATCACCGCGGATGATATGGGTGATGCCCATGTCATGGTCGTCCACCACCACTGCCAGCATGTACGTGGGGGTTCCGTCGGCGCGCAGCAGGATCAGATCGTCCAGTTCGCTGGCCTGAATACGAACCGTGCCCTGTACGCCGTCTTGGAGCACGCGTTCACCGCCATCCGGCGCGCGAAGACGTACGGTAAAAGGCGCATCTGGCGAAGGCGGTGGTGCGCCGTCTCGCCAAGGCGACCGGTAAGGCGCCAGCAAGGCATGCGCCTCTGCTTGCAGAGACGCTTTTTCTTCTTCGGAAATACCGTCTGCCTTGGCCGCTTGTCGCTTTTCTTCGCCAAGTTCACGCCGAGCCTGCAGTTCTTCCTGAGTGGCATAGCAGCGGAACGCTGTTCCGCGCCGGACCATTTCTTCGGCGACTTCAGCATGCCTTGCGGCACGTTCAAATTGCATCATGGGGGGCGCGTCAGGCGTTAGCCCGAGCCACTCCATGCCCTCCAGGATCGCCGCAGTCGCTTCCGGTGTGGAGCGTTTGCGATCGGTGTCCTCGATGCGGAGAAGAAACTTCCCGTTGTTGTGTTTCGCGAAGAGGTAGTTGAAAAGTGCCGTACGAGCGCCGCCAATATGGAGCATGCCAGTAGGAGAGGGGGCAAATCGCGTGACGACGTCCATGTCTCGTAAGGGCTCCATTAAATGCAGAAATTGAGGCGTCCCGGCTGGCAGAAACACAAGGTTGGTCCTGAAGGCAAGAGGCTGGGGCCAGCGATTGCAGCACTGTGGGACAGCCTTTGGTCCATCACGGAAATCGACTCACGCCCCTTGCTGCTCGGGTTTTCCCTCTGCGCCGGAGTGATTGTCTACTTCTCGCAGTCCGCCGAACCGCTTGTCTGGCCCTGTGTCGCAGCAACAATTGCCGCAGGCGCCGTCTATCTGGCCGCACGCGCGATCTGGTGGATGTCGCCCGTGAGCCTCCCACTCTTGATTGTGTTGGGATTGACCGGAGGGTTTACAGCGGCTGCCATCCGAACAGCCAACGTGGCTGCACCCGTGGTCAAGGAGCAAACCCGGCCCATGATGCTGGAAGGCTGGATCACAGAGGTGGAGCCCGGCACAAAAGGCGCCCGGTTACGCATAAACGTGCATGCGATGTCAGGAGTCAGTCCTGACGACACACCGAAATATGTTCGCGTAACCCACAGGCTGAACCTGCAAGTGGCGCCGGGGCGCTTCGTTAGGTGTTATGTGCAATTGCGTCCACCGCCTTCGCCGTCGCTTCCGGGTGACTATGACTTCCGGCGTCAGGCCTGGTTCGAACAGCTGGGAGGTGTTGGCTATGTGATGGGCCGGTGCCGGGGTGGAACACTCGGTGCCCCTCGGGGTTGGAGCAAGCAGCTTGGGCTCGACGTGTCTGCATTTCGCCGCCGCCTGGCCGAACACGTAAACATTGCCGCGGGCGAACGCGCCGGCGGTTTTGCGGCAGCGCTCATATCGGGCGACCGGAGTTTCATGAATACCGCTGACCAGGATGCGTTGCGTGCCTCGGGACTGTCTCACCTGTTGGCGATTTCAGGCCTGCACATGGCGATGGTGGGCGGCCTCGTTTTCCTGATCGTGTGGCGCACGCTCGCCCTTATCGAACCGCTGGCGCTTCGCATTGCCGTTCAGAAGCCCGCTGCAGTTGCGGCGCTGGTGGCCAGCCTGACTTATCTCGTTATTTCCGGTGCCAGTGTGTCGACGCAGCGCGCGTTCATCATGTCTGCGGTCGTCTTCGGCGCAGTGCTTGCCGATCGCGCGGCACTCAGTCTGCGTTCCTATGCAATCGCGATGATCCTCGTCGTCCTGTTGCAGCCGGAAAGTGTTGTGACCCCCGGTTTCCAGATGTCGTTTGCAGCCTCGGGTGCCCTCATTGCCACCTATGATGCCTGGTCGCGCCGGCGTGCGGAACAGGAGCGTGTCCTTGGCTCTGTATCGTTCACTTGGGCCTCATTGTTTGTCACGTCTCTGATCGCGGGCACCGCCACCGCACCTTTTGCGATTTATCATTTCGACCGGTTGGCAGGCTTCGGGCTGATGGCAAATCTTCTGGCGATGCCGATCATCTCGTTCGTCAGCGCGCCGCTGGCCGCGCTTTCATTGATCCTTACGCCCTTCGGGTTCGGTGATCTGGGCCTCAGATTGTTCGGCTATTCGCTGGAAGCCGTTCTGGCTGTGGCACATTGGACCGCCAGCCTGCCCAACGCGGCTGTCACCTTACCAATCTCCATGCCGGTAACGACGCTTTTACTGAGCGCGCTGGCGATTGGCTGCGCCATGGCGGCGAAAGGGCGGGCCCGCTTGCTGCTTGCCAGCATGTTGATCGTTCCGGCCGGAGGACTCTGGCTTCAAGCTGACATTGTCATTGCGCATTGGTCGCCATCCGGCGACATATTCCTTCGAAATGAGCATGACGAACTCGTCCGTTACCAACTGGTCGATGGCGACGGGCTACCGCCGTTGCGATACGCCAATACCGAGACCGGAAAACTGTGCGGCGCTTCAGCGTGCAAGGTCTCTGTCGCCAGAGGGAAACTCCCAGCAGGAACAGCGACCCTCTATCAGGGCGCCAGCCCGGACGCGGCTTCTGTTGAACTCAGGCTAGACGAGTCAGTTCTAGACTTCTCCTGGCCTGACGTGCGGCAAGCGGGAGGCATTACCGTAAAATCGGGCCGACATGGCCTGGATGTTGTGACTGCCCCGAAATGCGGAAACAGGCCCTGGCGGACATGCGATCAGTCGTAGCGGCGCACCAATGCGACCAGCCGACCCTGTACGGCAACACGATCCGGTCCAAAAATTCTTGTTTCATAGGCCGGGTTGGCGGCTTCAAGCGCAACAGACGCGCCTTTACGGCGCAAGCGCTTCAATGTGGCTTCCTCGCCATCAATGAGCGCAACGACAATATCGCCGGTGCTCGCAGACTCCGTCCGACGGCAGATAACGATGTCGCCTTCGAGAATGCCGGCATCGATCATCGAATCGCCCTGAACCTCGAGCGCAAAATGCTCTTCGCTGTCCGACAGGCCATCCGGGGCGTTCACATAGCCATTGTCCTGCTGGATGGCCGAAATGGGTAAGCCAGCGGCAATCCGGCCAATAAGCGGAACAGTACGGGGAGAGGCTTCCGCGGCGGGCTGACCCGCTGTGACGAGCGCCGGTCGGAAATCTTTCCGGCCCCGGGGGGAGGATCCTGCCACCGCAGATTCAGGCAGTTTCAGCACTTCCAGAGCCCGCGCCCGGTGAGCCAGCCGGCGAATGAAGCCGCGTTCTTCCAGCGCCGTAATCAGGCGGTGAATGCCGGATTTTGACGCGAGATCGAGCGCTTCTTTCATCTCGTCGAAGGAGGGGGAAACACCCGTCTCCTTGATGCGTTCATTGATGAAGAGCAGGAGCTCTTTCTGCTTGCTTGTCAACATGTTGAGCCGCCTATGATCCGAATCTTTGTTCACATGTGTTCTACATGTGTTCACCGTTCGGGTCAATTGCCGTTGGTTGTTCTCAACTCCACCACAGCCGCCTCTCTGAGCGCGCCACGCTTCATCAGACTCTCTCCGATCAGGTAGCGCCTGGCCCCGCATTTCCGGAGACGTGCAATATGGTCCGGCGTGGAAATACCGCTCTCTGCGACCAGATGTCGGTCACCGGGAACAAGCGGCGCCAACCGTTCGGTGGTCGACAGGTCGGTCACCATGCGTTTCAGGTCCCGGTTGTTTATGCCAATAAGAGGGGAAGGCAGGCGCAGGGCTCGTTCGAGTTCGGCTTCATTGTGCGTCTCGACCAGGACATCCATGCCATAGTCCATGGCGCAATGGGTCAGGTCTGCTGCCAGTCCGTCGTCAAGGCTGGCCATGATCACCAGTACGCAATCCGCGCCCCAGGCTCGGGCCTCTGCGACTTGAATGGGATCGATCATGAAGTCTTTGCGCAGCATGGGAATGCTGACGACCTTCCGGATCGCTTCGAAATCCTCAAGGCTGCCGCCAAAGCTCGGTCCGTCGGTCAATACGGACAGGCAGGCTGCGCCGCCGGATTCGTACTCTTTCGCGATTTCGACCGGATTTGCGCCCGGGAGTATTTCTCCAGCGGAAGGACTTTTGCGCTTCAATTCACAGATGAGGGCGTTCTGATCGGTGTCCGCCACGGCTGACAACGCCGCTGCAAACCCCCGGGCAGGGGCGGCCGCACGTGCCTTTGCGTCCATGTCGGCGAAGCTGGACTGTTGCTTGAGGTCGGCAACTTCGCCCCGCTTGTAGTCGATGATCCTGTCCAGCGCGGTTGTCATACGAGCGGCTCGCCCCGCGACAGTGCGACAAGTTTTCGAAGCGTTTGCTTCGCATTCCCGGAATCGATGGCCTCCGCGGCCATGGCAACGCCTTCCTTAAGACTGGCGGCCTTGCCATGAACATGCAGTCCCGCTGCCGCGTTCAGCAGGACCGTTGCCCGGAAGGGAGTCTCATGCCCATCCAGGAGCTCCGTAATCGCCAATGCGTTGCCGGAAACGTCCTCGCTTTCGAGGGCAGACAGTGGGTGCGTATCCAATCCGGCGTCCGAGGGATGAATCTCGAATTCCCGCAACGTTCCGTCTTCCACGACCTCGCAAACCTTGCTCGGGCCGGCGATGGAGAGTTCGTCTATTCCATCGAGTCCATGCACGACCCAGGCGCGCTTCGTCCCGAGCCGCCCCAAAGCCTCGGCGACAGGCCGCACCCATTCCGGGGCGTATACGCCAAGGACCTGATGACAAGCGCCCGCCGGGTTGGTCAACGGACCGAGCAGATTGAAGACCGTTCGAATGCCAAGCTTGGCACGCACCGGTGCGACATGGCGCATGGCGCTGTGGTGGCTCCGCGCAAACAGGAAGGCGACGCCGGCCCCGTCCAGGCAATTGAGGAACTCTTCTTCGCTGATCTCCAGATTCACGCCCAGCGCTTCCAGAACGTCGGCAGACCCGGTTTTCGGGGGCACCGAACGATTGCCATGTTTGGCGACGCGGCCACCGGCCGCTGCAATGACGATCGCGCTGGCGGTTGAGGTGTTGAGGCTCTTCCAGGGCAGGCCGCCCGTGCCGCATGTATCGAGCAGGTCACCGTCGGTGGCGACCGTTCTGGCGTGCTGTCGCATGATGGTTGCGCCCGCAGTCAGCTCGTCCGCTGTTTCGCCACGTACCGCGAGCCCCATCAGGAACGCGCCAATTTCCTCTGGCGCCGCATCACCTGACAGGAGCGTGTCGAACGCGCCTTTCAGCATGTCGTCTTCGAGGGGCTGGCGGCGTGCGAGCGCTTTCAGCGCATTGGAAAGAGAAGCGTCGGTCATGGGACGCAACCGATAGCGGTCTTGCCCCTGTCGCTCAATAGCGGACTGGGAGAAGGATCAGAGTTTATCGAGCCAGTTCTTCAGCAGGGCATGGCCATGTTCCGTCAGGATGCTTTCAGGGTGGAACTGGACCCCATAAACCGGCCGGGACTTGTGATGCAGGGCCATGATCTCACCATCATCGGTGAAGGCATCGGCCACGAGATCTTCCGGCAGGTCCTCCGGCCGCACGGCGAGCGAATGGTACCGCACCACGCGGTAGGTCTCAGGCAGGCCTTCGAACAGGTCGCCGCCCGTCTGGTGAATGTCAGACAGTTTGCCGTGCCGGATTTCCCGGGCGGTGATGACTTTGCCGCCAAAAGCCTGGCCGATTGACTGGTGACCGAGGCAAACGCCAAGGATTGGCAGGTTTTCCGGCGCCTTCTGGATCAGCGCCACGCAGATGCCTGCCTCGTTGGGCGTGCAGGGACCGGGGGACAGGAGAATGCCATCGAAACCGCTGGTGAGCGCTTCTTCAACCGTCATGGCATCATTGCGCACAACAGTCGTGTCCGCGCCCAGCTCTTCCAGATAGTGGACGAGATTCCAGGTGAAGCTGTCATAATTGTCGACGACGAGGACTTTCTTCCGGCTCATTGGTCGAACTCGTACGCTGCGGCCAGCTCAGCGGCGCGCTTGAGGGCGCCCGCCTTATGCTGGGTCTCGTCATATTCGTATTGCGGATCGGAATCGAGCACGACCCCGCCGCCCGCCTGAATGTGCAGCTTGCCGTCTTTCAGGACAGCGGTACGCAGCGCGATGCACGTATCGAGATCGCCGTTCCAGCCGAAATACCCGACTGCGCCGCCATAGATTTCGCGCGCATTTGTTTCCATCTCGTCGATGATCTGCATTGCACGGATCTTGGGGGCGCCGGAAACCGTGCCCGCCGGGAAGCCCGCGAACAGGGCATCCACCGCGTCCAGCCCCTCACGCAGGTCACCTTCGACGTGGCTGACGATATGCATCACGTGGCTGTAGCGTTCGACAATAAATTGCTCCGTGACCTGAACGCTCCCATAGGCGGCGACACGTCCGACATCGTTGCGGCCCAAATCCAGCAACATCAGGTGTTCAGCAATTTCCTTTGGATCGTTCAGCAGGCTTTCAGCGCGCTTTGCATCCTCCACCGGATCACCGGAACGAGGCCTTGTGCCTGCGATGGGGCGGATGGCAACCCGGCCGTTCCGGACACGCACCAGTATTTCCGGACTGGACCCAACCAGCCGCACATCTCCCAAATTCATGTGGAACATGAAAGCCGACGGGTTTAGCCGACGCAGGGCACGATAGAAGCTGATCGATTTTTTGTTGAACGGCGTGGAAAAGCGCTGGCTTGGAACAACCTGGAAAATGTCGCCTGCCTTGATGTATTCACGGCATTTGTCGACGATTTCGAAATATCGGTCCTGGCTCGTATTCGAAGTAAGCTCTACCGGTTCTGCTGCCTGGTCCGCCGGAGGGAACATGGGCAGCGACTGGAGCTGTTTCTCAACCTCATCCAGCTGGCGGTTGATATCGTCTTCGTTGCCGTTCTCGACCCGGCCGACCAGAAGCAATTCCTGATAGATGTGATCAAATACGATCACTACTTTTGGAATGACCAAAAGCGCTTCGGGCACATTCAATGCTTCGGGCTTGGTGATATCCACAGGCTCGACGTGTTGGATCATGTCATAGCCGACATAGCCGAATGCGCCGGACGCCATAGGCGGCAGGTCTTCATCCGTCTCTGCCCGGGCGAATTCCACGAAAGCGCGCAGAGCCTCGACAGGGCTGCCGTCCATGCGTTTGGCGTCGGAGAAGTCTGCTGTCGTTGCCGTTTCTGGAACTCCGTCCAAAATCCGGAACCAGACTTGCGGCGCGCCACCGATGAAGGAGTATCGTCCAAGCCGCTCTCCACCGGCGATCGACTCGAACAGGAAACTGCCGGGTGCATCGACACCCAGTTTCAACATGGCCCCTACGGGTGTTTCGACATCCCCGATCCGCCGGCGAACGATAAGTTTTGCGCGGCTCATTGGTCTGTCGTGATGGAGGCTTTGTAGGCGTTATAGGCTCCGGAATTCACCTTGAGCTTCACAGCGCCAGCCATCTCGGTTTGCATTGCCGCTGCAAGATCAGAATCCAGGGACGTGACGAGCGCGCTCGAGGCTCTCGGGTCAGCGGCTGCGAGGTCCGCTGCAGAGGGATCATTCACGGCTTTAAGCTGGACGATCATGTACTTGTCGCCGGTGCGGTTCGGATAGGTGAACACTTCGCCCGGTTTACCGGAAAAGATGCCGCCAATCGCCGAATTCGGCAGGCCGCTGTCTTCAGCACTCATGCGGGTTACGGACGAGGGCGGGGTTTCGAGCTCGGCCTTCGCTGCACGCGCTTCTGCCTCGAGCGAAGAGGCGCCGCTTTCAATCCGGTCCTTGATGGACTTCACCATGGTTTGGGCAGCTTCACCTTCGTTGCGCAAGATCAGGGCCTGCCGCACATCGTCTTTCACCTCGTCAAAGTCCGGCGTCGAAGGAGGGACGATCTTGCGGGTGGAGATCACATAGGTCACATCGTCCTTGATGAACTGGTTCGACGTGTCGTTCACGTTCATGGTGAACGCCTGCTTGAAAGCGTCGCCCGCATCGAGCAGGCCCATCATCGGCAAGCCGTCTTCCGTATAACCGTTCTGATCGACCGGTTCGAATGAAATGACCGGCACCCCAAGTTCGCTGGCGATCTGCCCGAGGTCAAAGCCTGCATTGATCGATCGATCAAGCGCCTCGAGCTTGTCATACAGGAGCAGGGTGGCCCGTTCGCGTGCCAGGTCGGTGCGGATTTCTTCGGAAACGTCTTCGATAGGAAAGACGGCGCCCGGCTGGACGGAAACAAGCCGGGCAATAAGCCAGCGGCCATCCCCCATGTCCTTGGGGCCGAAAAGGGCACCGCTTTGCTTGCCCGGTCCAAACATCGCATCACGCAGCAGCTGGTCGTCGACATCCTCTGCCAAGGATGTTTTGGAGTCGCGGGAAACAACGCCCTGGAGCGTGGAGGGGTCTGCCCCGCCGGCGAGGGCGCCGAATGCATCCCGGGCGGCATCGCGGGAATCGAACATCAATTCGACGTAGGTCCGTTGTTCAGGCTCGGAAAAGCGCTCCGACTTGCTGGCTTCGTAGATCGTTGCAATTTCCTGCTCGGTCACTTCAACCTGGCTCAGGAAATCGTCTGCGGACACTTTCACCAGATCAATTCCGCGCCGCTCAGGCTGCTTCAGTGCATCGAGGTTCTCATTGTAAAATGCAAGAACCTCTTCTTCAGTTGGCGCGTCCGGCTTCGGGACATCTGCAGCGTCCAGAATGAACCAGGCGACATCACGGGATTCAGCCAGATAACGCGCCTGGACGGCTTTCAGGACATCCGGGGAAATCAAACCTGCGATCGTGCCTGCCTGGAGCGCTTGCAGCGTCAGGTCGCTCTTCACCTGGTCCTCATACTCAGCCTGCGAGAACCGGTTCTGTGCCAGCACGCGCTGATAGGTCGCCAGATCCAACTCGCCTGTGAGCGGGTTCTTGAAGGCGTCCTGCTTCCGGAGCTCCGCCAGTACGGCGTCCGTGGACGGCGCGACACCGATCTTTGAAGCGAAACCCAGGATCGTGGTCTGAGACTGCTCCAGCTGGAAGACCTGATCCACCATACCGCGCTCAACGGCCTGGTCCTTGGTAATCGGGTTGTCGTTCTGCTGGTTGACGTTGCGCAGCATCACTTCGATCCGGCGATCGAACCCTTCGACCGTCACGGACGACTTACCTGCGGCCATGAGATCGGAGCCAAGACCGTTGCGCACCTGGTTGAAAATCTGGTCCACGCCCCAGAACGCCATACCTGCAATGATGATCATGGCAATGAACTTGCCTAGAATCGATTGGGTCAGGCGTTTCATCAGCGCGAGCATGAGGCTTGTACTTTCAACTATTTGCAGGATGGCTCAGTGCTTGCTAGGCGACCCGGCAAAGTCAATCAAGATAGGTAACGCTGATGGCACGGACACTTATTGCCGGGAATTGGAAAATGAACGGGCTTCGCGCCTCGCTGGTGGAAATCACTGCGATTGCTGGCGGGGTTACCCCGGCGAAGGAAAATGTCGAGGCGTTGATCTGCGTTCCGGCTACGCTTTTGATGCAGGCTGCCGACCAAGCGCGGGAGTCGGCACTGAATATCGGCGGGGAGACTTGCCACACCAATGAAAAGGGCGCTCACACCGGCGACGTTTCTGCAGAAATGCTGGCTGATGCAGGCGCATCCTATGTGATTGTAGGCCATTCGGAACGCCGCGCCGACCATGACGAAACGAGCGAGATTGTCGCGTCACAGGCCGCCGCCGCCCTCCGAGCAGGCATCACGCCGATCATCTGTGTCGGCGAAACGGCCGCAGAGCGGGACAGTGGCAAGGCACTTGAAGTGGTCACCGGCATGCTGCGTGAGTCACTTCCGGAAGGGGCATCGGCCGAGAGCGTCGTGATCGCCTACGAGCCTGTCTGGGCAATCGGGACAGGCAATGTCGCCACGGTCGAGGCCGTCGATGAAATGCATAATGCCCTGCGCAGCTGCCTGGCGGATGTTTATGGCGCGGCCGCCGACCTCATTCCAATCCTGTATGGCGGCAGCATGAAGCCGGACAATGCAGGCGATCTTCTGGCGGTTAAAAACGTCAATGGCGGTTTGATTGGCGGCGCAAGCTTGAAGGCGACGGATTTCCTCGCCATTTACGCAAAAGCCTGATTCACCATTCTGACTGAAGGCAGCACTTGGCCTGCGCGCGCATTCCCTATATGCGGGCGCCTTGGACGAAACGTATCGGATTTGTCATGCAGAACGTTATCCTCGTGATCCACATCCTCGCCAGCCTGGTCATGATCGGGCTGGTGCTGGTCCAGAAGTCTGAAGGCGGCGGTCTCGGAATCGGCGGCGGCGGTGGTGGCTCGAATTCCCTGCTGTCAGGCCGTGGTGCCGCCGGCGCTGTCGTGCGTTCGACAATTCTTTTCGGGGCAATCTTCTTCACGACCAGCCTGGCGCTGACGACGCTGGCCAATCGCAGCACTGACAACCGGTCGGATATTGAGCGGGTACTGGCTCCGGAAGATTCTGCTCCGTCTCCAAGTGCTCCAACAGATCTGTTCGATCCGTCGGCGCCGCTGCTCTCCGGGCAGGCGGGCCTGTCGGATGACAGCGTGGCCGTGCCGGAAACGGCCCCAGACACAGTAGAAAGCGAGGGTGATGCTGCAGCAGAGCCGGAAACACCTGCTCCTGAAAGCAGCAATCCCCAATAATTCTCGTTTGCGCCTGTTTTTGGCGCGCCAGGCAAACCCGAATCACGGCATCAGGGTGCTCCCATGATCCGCTATATTTTCATTACCGGCGGCGTGGTGTCCTCCCTTGGAAAGGGTATCGCTTCCGCCGCCCTCGGCGCATTGCTGCAATCTCGCGGCTATGGTGTCCGTTTGCGCAAACTCGATCCGTATCTGAACGTCGATCCCGGCACGATGAGTCCCCGCCAGCATGGCGAGGTGTTCGTCACCGACGATGGTGCCGAGACCGATCTCGATCTGGGCCACTACGAGCGTTTCACGGGCGTGTCTGCACGGCAGTCGGACAACATCACCACCGGACGGATTTACAAGCATATCATCGAGAAAGAGCGCCGCGGCGACTATCTCGGCGCGACAATCCAGGTCATTCCGCACGTCACAAACGAGATCAAGGACTTCGTCCTCTCCGATCCGGGAGAGGGCGTTGATTTCGTGCTCTGTGAAATTGGCGGGACAGTCGGCGACATCGAAGGCCTGCCGTTCTTTGAAGCCATCCGCCAGCTCGGCCAGGAACTGGGGCCGGACCGCGCCTGCTTCATCCACCTGACACTGCTGCCCTATATTCCGGCCGCCGGCGAGATGAAGACCAAGCCGACCCAGCACTCGGTGAAAGAACTCCGCTCCATCGGTATCCAGCCACAGGTGCTCCTGTGCCGGTGTGACCGCCCGATCCCGGAGAACGAAAAAGGCAAGATCGCCAGCTTCTGTAACGTCCGTCCGTCCAGCGTGATCGAAGCGCGTGACGTGCGTCATATCTACGATGTGCCCGAAGCGTATCACGCGCAGGGACTCGACAAGGAAGTGCTGGCGCACTTCCGGATCGATGACGCGCCGGAGCCCGACCTTTCAGGCTGGCAAAAGATCGCCAACACGATCCACAATCCCGATGGCGAGGTCTGTATCGGCCTTGTCGGAAAATACACCGATGTTCCCGACGCTTATAAGTCGGTTGCCGAGGCCCTCAGCCATGGCGGCCTGGCCAATAACGTCAAGGTCGAGGTGAAACTCATCAATTCCGAAGAGTTTGATGATGAGCATCGTCCGCTGGACATTCTGGAAGGCGTGCACGGCATTATCCTGCCGGGCGGGTTCGGCGAACGCGGGGCGCACGGCAAGATGCGGGCGGCACGGTTCGCCCGGGAGCGGAAGGTGCCGTGTTTCGGCATCTGCTACGGCATGCAGATGTCCGTGATCGAGGCGGCCCGCCACATGGCTGGCATTGAAGACGCAAACACGACTGAAAACGAACCAAAGACAAAATCGCCGCTCGTTGGCCTCATGGAGGAATGGACCAAAGGCAACGAAAAAGTGACGCGCGACGAGAATACCGACAAGGGCGGCACGATGCGCCTTGGCGCTTACCCGGCCCGCCTGACGGAGGGCAGCAAGGTCGCGGAGATCTATGGGGCTCTGGATATATCCGAACGCCACCGTCACCGGTATGAGGTCAACGCAGCCTATATGGATGCGCTGGAAAAGGCTGGCGGGCTGTTCTCCGGAAAGTCACCGGATGGCACATTGCCAGAGATATTCGAGATTCCGACGCATCCCTGGTTCATTGGGGTTCAGTATCATCCGGAACTGAAATCCCGCCCGTTCCAGCCGCATCCTCTGTTCGCAAGCTTCATCGAAGCGGCCGTCAAACAGAGCCGTCTGGTCTAGGCAGGTATCTCTTTTCCCGCCCAGTCGAAGCACTTGCCGCTATCGGCCGGCGTCAGGCCGTCGATGACTCGCAAGAGGTGTTTTGCTGACTCAGTAGGCGAGAAAAGCTGCTGGTCGGGCACATTCTTCTGGAATGGGCGGGACAGGGACGTGTCAACGGTTCCGGGATGAAGCCCGGCGACGATGAAATCCGGATTGAGGCGCGCCTGTTCAATCCCGTAATTCCGGATAAGCATGTTGAGCGCGGCTTTCGAGGCACGATAGGCATGCCACCCGCCCAGACGGTTATCGCCGATCGAGCCGACACGGGCCGTTAAAGCGGCAAAAACTGCACGCCCCCGGCGCGGCATGATGGGAAGCAGGTGCTTGGCGACCAGGGCTGGCCCAAACGTATTTATACGGAACACCTGATCAAAGGCGTCCGCTGACTGGTGGCGAAGTGACTTTTCAGGCTGAAGTTTATCGCCGTCGGACAGAATTCCGGTCGCGACCAGAATGAGCCTCAGGTCGGTCTCACGTTTCAGAACGTTGGCCAATTCCGCGAGGCTGGTCTCGTTCGTGATGTCAGCTGAATATGAACTGATCTTTCCCCGTGAGGCAGCCGGATGACGGGAAACGATGTGGAGTTTTTCGATTGCGGGATCTGCAGCGCATTGCGCGACAAGCGCTGCACCTATGCCGCCGCCAGCACCGATTATGACCGCCTGCATAATGCCGCCCTTGTCTTGGCCCGTTGGGATGAATTTGAATTGCCGTGTATTGGTCAGGCCTTGGACAGCTGGAACTGGCCGACATTGATGCGGGCATCCGAAAAGCCCGCTTCGCAATAGGCGAGGTAAAAGTTCCACATGCGCCGGAAAGGCTCGTCAAAGCCGAGTTTGGAAATCTGCTCCCAGGCATCATTGAACGCGCGGGACCATTCACGGCAGGTGCGGGCGTAATCCTGTCCGAAATAGGTCACGCCGTCATGGCGCAGACCGGCCAGATGGAATTGTTCCTTGAGCGCTTTCTCACTGGGCAGCATGCCACCGGGGAAGATGTGGCGCTGGATGAAGTCGACGCGCTTGCGGTATCTGGGGAACAGGTCGTCGTCGATTGTGATGATCTGCAACGCGGCCTTGCCGCCGTCTTTCAGTGTTTCAAAAATCTTCGCGAAATAGCTGGGCCAGTAGGATTCGCCGACGGCTTCGAACATTTCGATTGAAGCGACGCCATCATACTTTCCAGCATGATCGCGGTAGTCCTCCAGCCGGATTTCAACCCGCTCGTTGAGGCCTTCTCGTTGCATCCGTTGCATCGCATAATCGCGTTGGGAAGGGGAGATCGTGAGACACGTTACTTTCGATCCGCGTTGCTTCGCGGCGAACTCTGCAAACCCGCCCCAGCCGCATCCGATCTCGAGGATTTCGCTCGTCGGCCCGGCACCAATCCGATCACAGATGTTCCGATATTTCGCCTGCTGTCCTTGTTCCAAGGTCATGTTCTGGTTTTCGAAAACCGCAGAAGAGTAAGTCATCGAGGGATCGAGCCACAAGGAATAGAAATCGTTCCCGAGGTCGTAGTGCGCCTCGATATTCTTCTTTGCGCCTTCGCGCGTGTTCCGGCTTGAAAAGACATGGCGAACCATGTTGACCCAGCGGACAACCGCACCACCGACAGCCAGCTTGCCGGTTGCCTCGAAATTGGCAGAGAAGAAGCGAAGGACTTCCGTCAAGTCTGGCGTAGACCATTCGCCATCCATATAGGCCTCGGCAAAGCCGACATCTCCGCCAGCCATCGCACGTTTGACAAAATTAAAGTCGTGCACGGATATCACCGCATGCGGACCCGGCTGACTGTTCTTGAACAGGAGTTGCCTTCCATCGGGCAATCTGAATTCCAGGGTGCCGTGCTGTGTATTGAGAAGGGCCAGGCAGGCAATTCTGAAGCTTGCCGGAACATTATTCAGGGTCCGGATCGCGTTGGGTGAAGCTTTAATCATCCCGGTCATTGCATCTCCCTCTTCCAACAGGGACTGGGTGCCACCTTGCCAGAACGACCCTTCGAATCCAACCATTTCCGGAAATTCCTGCTTCATAGTGGTCCAGCCTTAAGCGTTTGTGCGTTGAGATTTCAGGGTTTCGTACGCTTCCAGAGCCCGTTCCCGCGCGGATTTGTGGTCCACCAGAGGGCATGGGTAGTCTTCCCCGAGTGTAATGCCTGCACGGGACAAAGTTTGCTCGTCTGCAGTCCACGGGGAATGAAGATGCTTGTCAGGCAGGCCCGCAATTTCTGGACACCAGCGCCGCACATAGGCGCCGTCGGCGTCGAATTTCTGTCCTTGGGTGATCGGATTGAAAACGCGGAAATAGGGCGCCGCATCGGCGCCGGATCCGGCCGTCCATTGCCAGCTCGCCGGGTTCGATGCGGGGTCGGCATCCACCAGGGTATCCCAGAACCAAGCCTCGCCGTTCTGCCAGTTTAGCAAGAGATGCTTGGTGAGAAAGGAGGCCACAATCATCCGGACACGGTTGTGCATCCAGCCGGTTTCCCACAATTGCCGCATACCCGCATCAACGATTGGATAGCCTGTCTGTCCGGTCTGCCATGCTTTCAGTGCGGGCTCGTCGGTGCGCCATGGCATGTGATCAAAATCTGAATTGTAGTTCGCCTCGGCGAGGTCTGGCCGGTAGTAGAGCAGCACGTAGGAGAATTCGCGCCAGACGATCTCGGACAGGAATTTCCAACCACCGTCCTCACTGATCCGGCCAGCTTCCATGGCCGATGTGACCGTACGCCAGATTTGTGCCGGTCCGATTTCTCCGAACCTCAAATGGGGCGACAAACCGGATGTGCCATCTTCCTTGCCAGGATGGTCTCGTTCTTCCGGGTAGGCCTCGACCGGCCCGTCCAGAAATGCGTTCAAGCGGTTCAGCGCGCCGGTTTCGCCCGGAGACCAGATTGCGTCGAACCCTGTCGACCAATCAGGCTTCTCAGGATGCAGGCCCAGATCATCTATCCTGAGCGTTTCGGGCGCCGGGCCCGTCAGACTCTTCGGACGGGGAAGCGCGGCGGGCGCTTCGTAGCAGGCGCGCAGCGCTTTCCAGAAGGGGGTGAAGACTTTGTAGAATCCCCCCGATCCGGTCTTCAATACCCAGGGTTCCACCAACAGGCGGGCGTTGAAGCTTTCGGCATCAATTCCCCGATCCTTGAGGTGAGCTTTGATTTCAGCATCAGCATCGCGCTCTGCGGCGGCGTAACGGCGGTTCCAGTAGACCGTGTCTGCACCGGTTTCATCGATTACCCTGTCCAGGCAGGCGCTGCCATCGCCTGCCTGGACCGTCAGCTGTCCACCCAGCTGTTCGATATCGCGCGAGAATGCTTTCAGAGATTTGTCGAGCCACCATTGCGAGGCGCCCCCCAACGGGCGTCCGGCATTTTCTCCGTTCATGTGTATGTACAGGCAGACGATTGGGCGCTCCTGCCTGACGGCGGCATGCAGGGCCGGATTGTCGGAAAGCCTCAGATCTTCCCGGAACCAGACGATAATGGGGGGTGCAGAGGCAGGCAGGGCGCTTTTCCTGATGTTTCCGGTGTCGGAAAACATACGTACCGCGAGCCGGTTTGGATCCATCCGGCATGCGGCTTCACCTTTTACGTCACCCCGCCAGCGGCTATATCCTCAGAAAAACCGGAGAAGAGCATGACCGATTCCCTTCTGGCGGGCGCGGCGTACAGCTGATGGCGCGCGCATCCCTCATTGACCTGATCGCGTCTGCGGCAGGGCGGAAAATCGTCTGTGTCGGCGACGTCATGCTCGATCGCTTCGTCTATGGCGATGTCTCTCGAATTTCACCGGAAGCGCCGGTTCCGATCATGCGCCGCACGCGGGAAGCCTCCATGCCCGGCGGCGCGGGAAATGTTGCTCGCAACCTGGCCTCACTCGGACTTCATACGGCCCTGATCGGTGTGGTCGGGGACGACGCCGAAGGCCGGGAACTCGCGGCGTTGCTGGGCAAGCTGCCGAATGTCGAAGCGGACCTCATCGCCATGCGCGGACGGCCGACCACACTCAAAACCCGCTTCGTCGCCGGCGCTCAGCAATTGTTGCGAGTCGATGCTGAAGAGGTCGCCGGGATCGAGAAGGACATCGAATCCGAGCTCGTCTCCGCACTTCACGAGGTGGCGGCGGATGCCGCCCTCATCATCCTGTCGGACTACGCCAAAGGCGCGATGACAGACGGCGTCATCAAGGCCGCGTTGGAGGCAGGAGAAGCGTTCGGCATTCCGGTCATCGCCGACCCGAAAGGGCGTGACTTCCGGCGCTATGGCGCGGTCGACCTGCTCAAACCGAACGGTCACGAACTGGCACATGCGTTCGGCATGCCGACCGAGACCGACCAGGATGCCGCTGCCGCGCTGGCCGCTGCCGCGAAGACATTGCCGGCGAAAGCCGTGGTCGTCACCCGCGCGGCCAAGGGCATGTCATTCATCACAAAAGACAGTGAAGTCACCCACAAGGCCGGAAAGGCGCGGGAAGTCTACGATGTGTCGGGAGCAGGGGACACGTCCATTGCGGCGCTGGCGCTGGGGCTTGCCGGCGGAGGCACGCTCAGCCAGGCGGTCGACCTTGCGATCGCGGCATCCGGTATCGCGGTCGGAAAATCCGGCACAGCCACTGTGTCGGCTGACGAATTGCGCGGTGCTCTTGAGATGGGGCTCGATCATGGCGGAGTTAGCCATATCCCGCTTGAAACGGCCATATCTCAGGTCTCGATCTGGCGTGAAGCGGGCCTCACGGTTGGCTTCACCAATGGCTGTTTCGATATCCTTCACCCCGGACATCTCAAGGTTCTGGAGGAGGCCAAGAGCCGGTGCGGACGTCTGATCGTCGGTCTGAACTCCGACGCGTCGGTCCGGCGGCTGAAGGGGCCGACACGTCCGGTAAACGACGCAGAGTCCCGCGCACGTGTGCTGTCGGGCCTCAGTGCTGTCGATGCCGTGGTCGTCTTCGAAGACGATACGCCCGCAGCTCTGATCGAAGCCCTGCAGCCGGATCTTCTCGTGAAAGGTGGCGACTATACGCTGGACACGATTATCGGCGCGGATGTGGTGCTCGCGCGCGGCGGAACCGTACACATCGTGCCAACACTCGATGGCCAGTCCACAACAGCGGCGATCGCCCGCGCCAAGGCTGGCGAAACATGAGCGAGGCCGCCCGAATTGCTGCCCAGCTTTCGGCCCAATACGGCGAAGATGCGGCTGTGATTGCGACGCTGCGCGCAGCGGAAGTTGCGGCTCAGGGAGATACCGAGGCGCTGGCGCATTGGGATGAAGTGATCGTCATTCTGGAAAATGGTGACAGGCCTGACAATGGCCCGACAAACTGACGCCTAGTTGGCGACGCCCTTTTTCAGCTCATAGGTTCCGCGCGACGTCACGTTGAACCATTCCTGAATGTCGGGATGGCTGAGCGGTTGCGCGGAGTCATCCGGCACAAGGTTCTGCTCAGACACGTAGGCGATGTAGTGGGTGCGCTCATTCTCGGCGAACAGGTGGTAGAAGGGCTGGTCCTTGCGGGGGCGCACCTCTTCCGGAATGGCTTCATACCATTCATCGGTGTTCGCGAATTGTGGGTCCACATCGAAGATAATGCCACGGAACGGGAAATGACGGTGACGAACGACCTGGCCGATCTGGTATTTTGCCGTGAAGGTGGAAACCGCATTGTAGCTGACGTTACGGTCAACGGGACGATCCAGCACATATGGCGCTTCGGCGGACTGCCTGCTCTTGCGGCTACGCCCCCCGGTCAACCATCCAAACAGCCCACGTCTACTGGTCATTTACGTCTCCTGTGGTAGAGATTGCCTCAAGATTTCAGTTTGGGCCACATCATGGCTGACAAAAAAGCGGCGAACCGCCGGGGAAACCGGCGAAGTTCGCGCAAAGGGCGCAATGGACCGCTTTATGCGGCTGTTGACCTTGGAACCAATAATTGCCGCCTGCTCGTGGCGGAGCCGTGGGGGAAATCCTTCCGCGTCGTAGACTCGCATTCACAGATTGCGCGTCTGGGCGAAGGGCTTCACGAAACCGGCCGGCTGTCAGAAGCCGCGATCGAGCGCGCCCTGGATGCGCTGAAGGCGATTCGCGGAAAGCTTAAAAACAATGGTGTCGGCCGGGTGCGCTGCATTGCGACCGAAGCCTGCCGCCAGGCCGAGAACGGGGCTGACTTCATCCGCCGCGTGCACGAAGAAACCGGCCTGACCTTCAAGATCATCAACGCCAAGGAAGAGGCCCGCCTCGCTACCATTGGTTGCCACGACCTGATGGGCGATGACGCAAAGACCGTGCTGGTCATCGACATTGGCGGCGGATCGACCGAACTGTCCTGGGTGAACGCAAAAGTGGCCCGCGAAGGTGGCTCACACGGGCTCGTCAAACGCGCACCGATTCAGGACTGGACCAGCCTGCCACTGGGCGTCGTGACGCTTCATGATCGCTTCGGGCACCTGCCGGAAGAAGAGGCGTTCCCCGCCATGCTGGATTATTGCGGTAAAGTGATTTCCGCCTGGAAGGGCACCGAGCGCGTCAGCCGCGCCATGACGCAGGAAGGCTCTCATCTGATCGGCACATCCGGGACAGTCACCTGCCTTGCAGGGGTTCACCTGAAGCTCGATCGTTACCGGCGCGACAAGGTAGATGGCAGCTGGATGAGCCGGGAAGAGGCAGACGCCGCGGTGAAATTGTTGCGCGACCTCGGGCTGGACGGCCGGGCGACCCTGCCGACCATCGGGGAAGAACGTGCCAGCCTGATGCTGTCCGGCTGTGCCATCATGCAGTCGATCTGGGATGCATTTCCAGGGGATCGCTTGCGCGTCGGCGACCGGGGACTGCGCGAAGGCCTCTTGCTGTCGATGATGTATGGCGGCAAGAGCCCGCGGAAACGCGGCACTCGCCGCCGGTCCGGCCGGAACAAATCCGCAGATGCCGGCTCCGGCCCCGCAAAAGACGGCAATTCCCCCACCGCAGAGGTCTCCCCATGACGGATGATGAAAAACGCCGCTGGAAAGGCCCCTCCGACAAGCGCGGCACATCCGGCCGGCGGATGGGCGAACGCAAGATCATTGCGCACAGAGCAAAGAACGAAAGCTCCAAACGCTGGATCGAACGGCAACTTCAGGATCCCTACGTCCAGAAAGCAAGATCGGAAGGTTATCGCGCCCGCGCAGCATACAAGCTGCTGGAGATTGAAGAGAAACTGCATCTGTTCCGGCGTGGCCAGCGCGTCGTCGATCTGGGATGCGCCCCTGGCGGATGGCTTCAGGTGGCCGGGATAAAAGGCGCCAGCGAGATTGCCGGAATCGACCTTCTGCCGGTGGAGCCCCTGGCGGGTGTGCATATTGTCCAGGGCGACATCAACGAACCGGGCGACGTGGCCGAACTCATGAAGGGGCTGACCGGTCCGCCCGATCTCGTCCTGTCCGACATGGCGGCGAACACGACCGGGCACAAGCAGACCGACCACCTGCGTACCGTCGCCCTCGTCGAAATGGCGGCGGCTTTCGCCGTCGAGCATCTCGCGCCGGGCGGAACCTTTTGTTCAAAGGTTTTTCAGGGCGGTGCAACCAAGGAAGTGCTGGATCTTCTGAAAGCCAATTTCACCAGCGTGAAGCACATCAAGCCGCCAGCCAGCCGGGCCGGCAGTCCGGAAATCTTCGTCGTGGCAAAGGGGTTTCGAGGCTCGCGCAAAGCGGGCTGAGCGGGATCAGCCGATTTTGGAGCGATCTTCCCCGAGCGGGGAGGGGAGTGCCTGGAAGTACCCGTTGTCTGGGAACAGGTCTTTTGAAACCGATTTGATGCAATCGATCTCCGACCGGGTCAGGCGTTTCTTCCAGTCATTCAGGCGCTCTGTGACCGTCAGGGTTTCACGGCCGGAATTTGTGACCGGGCTTGCCGTGTCATTGGATGCGATGTTCACGGATGAAATGTTCAACCGGTTCAGAATGCCAGGGCCCTGTCCGACGATGTCTTCATACCGGACAAGGTGTGCCTTGCCTGAAATGATGCTTTGTTGTGCGGCGCGTTCGCTGAGGCTCCACAATGCGGCCAGGCGATGGACCGGGGATTTGTCGAACCGGAGCAGGGTGTCTGCGCGTTCGTATTCTGCGGTGCCTTTAGTGAAGTCCTGCAGGCTGTAGGTCTGCTTGAAGCGCACATCCTCAAACCGCCACGACCAGTCCGTTTCCTTGAAGCTGGCATAAATGGCCGCCGGATTTCTCCGGATGTGAATGATCGGGATGTGATGAGTGTCAGCGACCTCATCCAGGACGAAGCCCAATTGGGTGAACTTCACCACCAGTGCACGGGACCAGGCCCGGTTTCCGGAATGCCTCAGAAAATGAGTGTAACCATGCGTGCCGACGCCTCTCAGCGCGAGGTGCAGCTTGATCCGGTCCCGCGGGGTCAGGCAGTTGTCTGACAGGGGCATATAGACATTCCGGCTCGCTTCGGAGACCGGGCGGCCCAACTGGTCCCATTGATGTCCGGCTGCGGGCGAGAACGGCTCAAAAAGCGATTTGGCATCCATCGCATCGACGAGCGTCTGCTGCAGCCATGTGGTGCCACTGCGCCAGAAGCCGTTGACCAGCAGGGTATTCCTCAAATTCGGCGAGCTGACATAGTCCATCAGCCCGATAGAAGTGAGTTTTAGACGACCAAAGCCTCGCACGTGTCTCAACCTGCCCCTGGATTACACAAGAATTGCCGTTCTATTGGCAATTCCTGGACCAGACAGCGGCTCAAGGTCTTAGATGCCCAGTGTTTATTACAGAATCTGGCTTTTTAGGCGTTGGGAAACTCCTCACCCGAAGGGTAAGGTATTTATACTGGTATGTGAGATATCCAGTTGTGACACACCCTTAGAACAGGCGGCACTCCAGCCTGGCAGCGTAAATCAAAGCCGTGCTTCGATGGTGTGATGGTTGCCCGGGGGACGTCTTCCACCGCAGGCGCGCTGAAAATAGAAGTCTTCCGCGTCCGCTGCCTTGCTGGCAGCCTCGTAACCGAGTTTCAGGGTCACCTGATAGTGCGTCACCTGGCCATTTGAGATGAACCCGCGGGCCGTCACGACATCGAACCAGTCAGGCTCTCCATAACCGTCTCGTGCCACGGTCAGCGTCCGGGCAATCGCATCATCCACGGACACGTCTGACGTGCCGGTGATCGTGCGGTTAAATGAGCTGGCTGCAGGCATAGGAGCAGGCTTTTCCGTTCTTTCGCTACAACTCCCTCCGCAATATCTATGCCTGAGGGCCATGTTCGGTTCCAATTAACTGCCGCTTGCGCCGCGTCACCTGACGTTTCACAATGATGGCAACACATCGGGAGGATACGACATGACCACGACTGGCGGCTGCTATTGCGGTGAAATACGATACGAGGCGGACGGCGAGCCCGTTATGAAAGGCGAATGCCATTGCCGCGAATGCCAGTACATTACAGGCGGGCAGGCGAACGATTTCATGGCCATGCCAACGGCCGGATTCCGCTATACCAAGGGAGAGCCGAAAAAATTCAAGCGCAATGACCTTGAACACTCCGTCACCCGGGAATTCTGCGGGAATTGCGGGACGCATATCCTGACCCGTTCGCCCGCGCTGCCGGACGCGGTGATCCTGAAAGTGGGAACGCTTGACGATACAAGCCTGTTCGGCCAGCCGCACGTCGTGATGCAAACGGCCGACGCGCCAAGCTTCCATCACATCCCCGAGGGCATTCCGTCCTTCGAAAGGTTTCCTGGATGAAGCCTGGAAGGCTGATCTTAATCGGGGCGGCGATCGTTCTGGTCGCCGCCTGCAGTGCGCTTCGTGACTATCATGCGGCCAATCCGGACTTTGGCAGCTCCATGCCGCCTTATGAACGCATCCAGTTTGCATCGCAGTTTGCGACACCGGCCGAACAGGCCAGATGTGAAGCGGCTGGCGGTGTCGTCCAGCAGGCGGGGCGGATGGGCTGGCAGCACTGCATTCAAACGTTCACGGACGCCGGCAAGGCCTGCTCCGGCAGCGACGATTGTCTCGGCGAGTGCCGTCTGGCAGGTGAGGCCGGCTCGGTTGCCTCCGGCACTCCGGTTGAGGGTGTTTGCCAGGCCAATGACGCCCCGTTCGGATGCTACACCACCATTGAAGATGGCAAGGCCGGTCAGTCGATCTGTGTCGATTAAGGCCTAGACTGGCAGCAGGTGCGCCTCTGCTTCGTCGCGGTGCTTCTTCAGGTACTTCATGAACGGAGTCCCGCCGGTCCCGACATCCGGGTCATTGCCTGCATTGTGGCTTGCCTGCTTGTTGATGTAGCTCGCTGCATATTCGAGATGCCGCGTCCGAAAACGTGCGAGTTTCGAGACATTGTCGTTATAGAGCGTCTTCAGGTCCGGTGCCCCGGAATGTTCGATGAAGTTCCGGACTTTGCTCGCTGCACGGATGTCTTCGATAAAGCGCCTGTGTGCGGGCGGCCGGTAGGCATGCAGTTCGTCCAGAAAACTCCGCAGCGGGTCGGCGGCATGGCCGACGCTCAGTAGCGCATCCATGGCAGGGACAATGGAAGACTGCGACCCTGTCTGCCCACGGAAGGCCTGTGGCGCACCACCAGTTTCCTCAACGCCATCGTAGATGAGACCATCTCCCAGCGCGGGATTGTCCTTCCAGCCATGGATCCACGGGCGGACGCGGTGAAAATAGCAATAGGGGTCGCATCGCTCGGGCATCCGGTCGAAGATCGCGTTCACGTCGTCCCAGGCCAGAGACATAGCGGCGAGGCAACGCCCCGCTTCGGCTGGGTCAGCAGCGTCCGCGGCCCCGATCAGATTCAGTGCCTCGTCCAGCATTTCGCCGGCCCGGGCTTCAATGGCGACATGGATGAGTATGAACCATGCCTCGTCCATACCGCCGTCGAAGTGCTGGAGGACGCGCACATTCGACAAATCGATCGGCCCGGCCGGATCGATGAGGGTCCAGTTTTCAAGCGTATAGGAGGAATAGGGGAGCAGCGGCGGCTGGCCGAGGCTCTTGCCGAGCTGCCAGATTGGTACTGCCAGGCAGGCGGGCAGGGCGCGCGGGGCTTCCGCTTCGCCCCAGACATAGGTTTGCACCATGAAGGAATAATGCAGCATGGCGATCCGCTGTTCAGCTTCGCTCGCCGTGGCGCAGAACTCATTCAGATCCATCAGGGGCAACCGTTCCAGCAAGGCCCGAACCCGGCCGGTGCAGATCAATTGGGGGATTGCGCGCGCCATCTCCCGGACGGGCTGCAGCCGGAGGGGCAATTCCACCGCTCCTGGATCGAAAGACGCAAGAAACCCCCGCTCACGGGACATCCCGTAGTTCGATAGACTCAACATGCGCTCCTCCCAGAGCAATTAATTTCTTTTGTAACTAATTCTCTATGGGAGGTTTGTGTGGAGGGTCAATGCCGGTGATCAGGCGGCCGGAGGGTTATTCAGGCAGGTCTTCCTCAACCACCGGATTGGAGGGGAAATAGTCTGTGAACAGGGCATGATAGACATCTGTCATCGCCGTTTTCCGCGGCATAACCGGATTGGCAGACAGGTTCTGAACCATGCCGATGAAGATGATGTCGTGATAGGGGTCAATCCAGAACCAGGTTCCGTACGCCCCATCCCAGAAATAGGTGCCTTCCGGCGCGCCGAGGCCCGACCGGATCGTGTTCGTGACGACTGCAACCCCGAAGCCGAAGCGCGTGCCGCGAAATGGCTGGTACATCGGGAAACCGGTTTCCGGATCGGTAAAGTCGGTGCCGCTTGTGCGGAGCAGGCGGACCGAGTCCGGGTTGAGCAGCCTCTCGCCGTCCAGCGTCCCCTCATGCAGCAGCATCTCCGCAAAACGCTCATAGTCCGCGATGGTCGAGACAAGGCCATGGCCGCCAGCATCCCGGGGCAGGTGAGCCGCGTCCATGTCCTGCATCGGACCTTCAATCTTTGCCAGGGGCTGACCCGGGGGCCAGGCGGTGACGTCTGCCAGCCGGTCGCGCTGGGCGTCGCTGACTGAGAAGCCGGTATCGACCATGCCCAGCGGATCAAAGATGCGGCGTTTCATGAAAGCGCCGAGACGTTCGCCCGAAATGCGCTCAATGATTATGCCCTGCAGGTCCGATGCGGCGGAATAGGACCAGGCCGTTCCCGGCTGGTACATCAGCGGCACGCCGGAAAGACGCTTCAGGTACTCCTCGTTGGTTGTCGCACCCTCGACATCCCGCTGTTGGAAAACCCGGTTGGCATAATCGGTCTGGCCGTCGCCATTGGCGAAGCCGGCGGTATGGGTCAGCAGTTCCTGCATGGTCGGCGCACGCTCGGCCGGGCGCAGCCCTCCGCTGCTGCCAGACTGGAAAGACCGGGTGACTTGCAGATTGTTCAATTCTGGCAGGAACCGGGTGATGGGATCGTCCAGACTGAACTTGCCTTCCTCCAGCAGCATCAAAAGGGAGACGGCTGTCACCGCCTTGGTCATCGAGCCGATGCGATAGATTGTTCGGTCGTCGACCGGGTCGGACCCGTTGAGGGTGCGGGTTCCGAAATAACCGGATTGGATCCGGTCTCCGTCCTTGATCAAGGCGTAGGCGAGGTTCGAGACTTTTCCGCTCTGCACATACTGCTGCATATCCTCGTCGAGTTGTTCCAGTATCGGACCATAGAAGGACTCAATCGCCGGCTCATTCCCGGCCTCCGCGGAAATGAGGGCGGTCTCTTCTTCTGCAGGGCCTGGCGCCGCCGCCTCCTTCGCGCTGCACGACATCAGAAACAGGATCAAGGCGACAGAAATGGCGCTCTTTGCCGGCAGTTTATTTTTCACGGAAAACTTCCCCGATAAGTGGATGAGAGTGCATAAGAGACAGGCTACCCCCTTTTCAAGCCCGCGCGACTCCCTTATGGGGCCGAAAAGGGAGCTCCCCACATGAAAATCCGACAAGCGATCACCTTTGACGACGTGCTTCTCCAGCCCGGCGCGAGCGAGGTCCTTCCCGCTGACGTCAACGTCTCAACCTTCCTGACAAAAACCATTCCGCTCAACATTCCGCTGATCTCGGCGGCGATGGATACCGTCACCGAGGCCCGCCTCGCCATTGCCATGGCACAGTCCGGCGGTATCGGGGTCATTCACCGCAACCTCTCCGTCGAGGAGCAGGCCGGTGAAGTGGCCATGGTCAAGAAGTACGAAAGCGGCGTGGTGATGAACCCGATCACCATCGCCCCGACGGCGACGCTGGGCGACCTGAACGAAGTGAAGAAGCGCACCGGCTTTTCCGGCATTCCGGTCGTGGAAGAGAACGGCAAGGTCGTCGGCATCATCACCAATCGCGACACGCGCTTCGCCGAGGACCTGAACGAGAAGGTCGCCAACCTGATGACGCGCGACGTCGTCACGGTGGAGATGGAGACCTCTCCCGAAGAGGCGCGCCGCCTGCTGCACAAGCACCGGATCGAACGCCTCGTCATCGTCGACAAGGACAGCAAGTGCCTTGGCCTCCTGACCGTGAAGGACATGGACAAGGCCGCCGTGAACCCGAACGCCGCAAAGGACAGTGCCGGGCGCCTGCGTGTCGCCGCCGCGTCCACGGTTGGCGATGCAGGCTTTGAGCGGACCGCCGCGCTGATCGAGGCCGGGGCTGATGCCGTGATCATCGACACCGCCCACGGCCACTCCAAGTCGGTTGCCGAGGCCGTGACCCGCGCCAAGAAGATTTCCAATGCCGTTCAGATCATCGCAGGCAACGTCGCCACGAGCGAAGCCACCAAGGCGCTGATCGATGCGGGCGCGGATGCCGTGAAAGTCGGGATCGGCCCGGGGTCCATTTGCACCACGCGCATCGTCGCAGGTGTCGGCGTGCCCCAGCTGACCGCCATTGAGGCCTGCGCCAATGCCGCCCAAGCATCCGGTATACCGGTTATCGCGGATGGCGGTATCAAGTTCTCAGGCGACTTTGCAAAGGCCCTCGCGGCCGGCGCGGCGACCGCCATGATGGGCTCCATGTTCGCGGGCACAGAAGAGGCGCCCGGCGAGGTGTTCCTCTATCAGGGCCGCTCCTACAAGGCCTATCGCGGCATGGGCAGCCTCGGCGCCATGGCCCGCGGATCAGCCGACCGCTACTTCCAGAAAGACGCCGCCGCCGACAAGCTGGTGCCGGAAGGGATCGAAGGCCAGGTGCCGTACAAAGGATCGCTCGTGCCAATCATTCACCAGATGGTAGGCGGTCTGCGCGCGGCGATGGGCTATGTCGGCGCCAAGGACATCGACGAGCTGCACAAGAAAGCCGAGTTCGTCCAGATCACCGGCGCCGGCCTCCAGGAGAGCCACGTCCATGACGTACAGATGACCCGCGAAAGCCCGAACTACTCGCTCTCGCGGGGGTAGGGGGTGAACGGCATAAGTTTGCCGGTTCTGCCGACCATTGAA
The DNA here is from genome assembly GCF_000685235.1 of Hyphomonas adhaerens MHS-3. Lineage (NCBI taxonomy): Bacteria > Pseudomonadati > Pseudomonadota > Alphaproteobacteria > Hyphomonadales > Hyphomonadaceae > Hyphomonas > Hyphomonas adhaerens. The sequence continues at coordinate 234,308 of NZ_ARYH01000002.1, read as the reverse complement.
TCTGAGCCGACACGGCCAGTCTGATCCTGAACGGCTTTGCGGCCAGATATCGCTGCAACGCAGGATCGCAGCCGCGCACCGGAAATGCTGGACCACAAGGCCGGATTCCCCATAGTCTGTCCAAAAAGACAGTAAGGGGACGGAAGTTCGATGGAAGCTATTTTGCTCCGCCGGAAAACTGGTATGACGTTGGCGCACTCCCGGGCAGGTGAACAATGACGGTGGCCAGCCCGGCCGTCCCGCCAAAACTCGGATTTTTCGCGCGTTTCTTTTACGGGTTCGGGTCCATCGCCTATGGCGTCAAGGACATCGCATTCAGAACGTACTTGCTCTGGTATTACAATTACATCATCGGCGCGCCGCCGGCGCTTGTCTCGGCGGCCATCATGGTCGCCCTGATCTTCGACGCCATTTCCGACCCGATCATCGGCCAGATTTCCGACCAGCTCCGCACGCGCTGGGGGCGGCGGCACCCGTTGATGTATGCGTCCGCAATCCCGGCCTCACTTTCCTTCGTCCTGCTCTGGTTCCCGCCGCCCGGCCTGGAGGGCGCCGCGCTCTTCGTCTATCTCGTCGTGCTGGCGACAGCGGTACGCACCTTCATCACGCTTTACGAAATTCCGAGTTCCGCGCTCGCGCCCGAACTCGCCCCCGGCTATGACGACCGCACGGCAATCGCCAGCTATCGCTACTTCTTCGGCTATCTTGGCGGCATCGGCCTTTCATTCATTACCTTGTTCTACTTCATGCGTCCGACGGAGGCCTATCCGGTCGGTCAGCTGAACCCCGATGCCTATCTCGCCTTCGGCCTGTTCGGCGGCGGCCTGATGTTCTTTTCGGTCGTGGCATCGACCGTGGGCACGCATCACCGGATCAAATATCTCCGGCTGCAGCCGAACCGCGACGAGCGGAAAAGCGCGTTCCAGACCCTCGCAATGATGGCGCGGACCTTTTCCAACCGGAACTTCCTCGCCATCCTCAGCTTCGGCATTCTGAAATACTCGGCGATCGGCCTGACATCCGCATTGGCGCTGTATTTCGGCACATTCTTCTGGGGGTTCAGCAACATCCAGCTGGCCATCCTGACGCTTGAATACCTCGTCGCTGCGAGCCTCGCCCTGGCGGTTGCACCATGGGCGTCCCGGCTGATGGGCAAGCGCAATGCAGCCTTCGTGCTGGCCGTGCTCGCTGTGGTGATGGGCGCGTTGCCATTCATCCTGCGCCTCAATGGTCTTTTCTTTGAGAACGATGATCCGCGCCTTCTGCCAGCCGTGTTTGCGATCGGCGCGGTGTACTCACTGTGCGGGGTGTCTTCGGCAATTCTTGTCCATGCGATGATCGGCGACGTCGTCGACGACAGCAGCCTGCGCACCGGGCGGCGCGCCGAAGGACTTTTCTATGCCGCCAACAGTTTCATGCAGAAGAGTGTTTCAGGCATCGGTGTCTTCGCCGCTGGACTGTTGCTCTCAGTGGTGGGCTTTCCCGAAAAGGCCAGGCCGGGCCAGGTGCCGCAGGATGTGATCAATACGCTGGCGATCTGGTACATCCCGATCCTGATGGCACTGTATATTGGCGGGGCCAGCTTCCTGTATTTCTACCGGCTCAGGCGCGCAGACCACGACGCCAATCTCGAAGCGATCCGTCAGCAGGAGACGGGCGCAGCAGAATGATTGCGGCGGTCCTGTTCGATCTTGACGATACACTCCTCGATCGAACGGGATCTCTCCGATCGTTCCTGGAAGACCAATACGGAAGATTTTCGGCCCGGCTGGGGTCCGCCTCCTTCCAACAATGGCAGGAGCGGTTTCTTGAACTGGATCAACGGGGCTATGTCCCGAAGTCTGAGGTTTACCCGAAAATTCTGAAAGCGTTCGGGGGTGACCTCTCAATTGCTGAGCTTTTGCTTGCAGACTATAGCGAGCGATGCTGCGAACATGCTCGTGGCTTTCCTCATATGAGAGAAACATTGGAGCAATTGCGAAGCGAAGGCCTTCAGCTTGGGATTATCACCAATGGCTGGACGCTCTTCCAGACGCGGCACATCAATGCCCTCGGATTGGATGAGTTGGTGGATGCCTGCCTCATTTCCGAAGCAGAGCAATTGCGCAAACCTGACGCCAGACTATTTGCGCGCGCCGGCGCGCGTGTCGGCGTATCTCTTCAAGATTGTCTTTTTATCGGAGATAATCCTGTCGCCGATATTTTGGGTGCGCAGGGTGCAGGCATGCAAACAGCCTGGATTCGCCGCGGCCTGGATTGGCCTGCCGATGCAGCCCCAAACCCAGGAGACACACTCCAGGAACTTCATGAGGTTGTCGAATTGGTGCAGGACTCACGAGGTGTGAGCCGGTAGGCGCCACACGGCGGCCTATCCACCACCCAATCCGACCGGATACGCTCGCGCGGTAGTCTCCGCGCATGAGCACAGATTACATCTCCTTCGCCCTGCAGCAGGTTCGTACCAGCCTGGCAAAGGCCACATATGATGCCGGATTGACCCGGTCTTCAGAGACCGTTCCGCAGTCTGCGGCGCGGTGGTGGAAGGCGCGCGTGAAAACGCTGGCGGTCATCCTCCGCCGTCTGATCATGCTGATGGCGCTCAGCCTGACGCTCGATCCACCGAAACCGCGTGTTGCAAAGACTGCCGCGCCGGAGGAGGAGCCTGTGCTCACCAAGGCCCAGATCCCTTACAGCATCGCGCTCAGCGGCCAGACACAGGTCTACACGCTGGATGGCCCGGACTTTCCTGAAGGTTCTCCCGGCGCATCAGGCCCGGTGCCGGTCGCCAGCCTCATGCGCCGCTTCGAGGCACTCGCCCGCATCCTTCGCAATCCGGAGCCTTATGCCGTGCGCGTTGCCCGCATCATGGAGCGCCAGCGGAGGGCAGGGGCGCCGCGTCCGCTCTGCCTGCCGATTGCCACGCACAGGCTGAAGCCGGAACTCGGCGCTGTCGCGGCGGGCCTGCCCATGCTGCTGGCAGATGCGTTCGGCCGGTGGAACGACAGCAGCTGATCCAACGCCTTATCCAACACCGATTTGCCGGACGGGCTGAGGCCCGCGCCGGTCACACGTGCTGGGGATCGCGCGGTTCACGCCACATCGCTTCCATGGGCGGGGCGCCGGGGCCGATTTCGAACAGTTTCATCCGTTCAAATCCGTGGCTCTGGTAGAAGCCGGTATTCATCGGGTTCGAGTTTTCGAGGTAAAGGGGCAGGCGCGCCTTGTCGGCGGCGGCCTTCATCGGCGCCATCATCAGCTTGCCGAGCCCCGTTCCGCGCGCGTCTTTCCGGGTGCCGATGGTGAAGAGGTAGAGGTGCGGGTCTTTCGGGTGGTTCTGATCCATCACCTTGCCGGCTTTGAGGGCCCGGAAGATGGATCCCTGAGATCCTTTGAACATCAGGATTGGCAGGAGACGGAGAGTCGGTATCAAGCCAAGTTCCTGCCGGTTCTGAGACTCGATCCACATCGTCGCCCCGCCTTCGCCGGCCAGGTGGCAGATGCCATATTTCAGGTAAATCGCCTGCGCGAGCAGCGCGAATGTCGGCTTCAGGGCGGTTGTGTGGCCGAATATCCAGAGGTTCACCGGATCGGTCTCGAACGCTTCCCCGGTGATATCGCCAATCAATCGCCAGTCCGCGGGACCGGCATTACGGAGCCCGGAGGGCAGATCGAATTCCATGGTGCAAGTCCTTCAGTTTTCGACGTCTTGCCAGCCTTTGATAAGGGCAATCTCGGCTGTTGAGGATGCGTAGCGGTGCTTCACCAGATCCCTGTATTCCGGGGAATTGTACCAGGTCTGCATGCCTGCCTTGTCGGGAAACTCCAGCAGGACGGTGCGATTGTAGGGCCAATCGCCTTCGATCACCTCGGCGCCGTCATCCACGGACAGGAGTTTTCCGCCATACCGGGGGAGGATATCCATGAAACCGTCGCTGTATTTTGCGTAGGTCTCACGGTCATTGATCTTCAATTTCGCCACTACGTAGACAGTCATTCATGCATCCCTCCGCCAGAGGTGACTGTAAATGCCTCAGAGTTCTGGAGTCTATCTGTTTCAATGGGCGACCGCTCCGGCTAAGCCGTTCGGAAACTCGAAGTACAAAGGTGTTTCATGCGCAACGGCGGAAAGATATCTGCATCCATCGACGTCCTCACAGACGTCCTGAACCGCCACCAGCCGGTGAAATCTGCGGCACGGGACTGGGGCAAGCGCGCCCGCTATGCCGGCGCAAAGGATCGCGCCTGGGTCTCCGGCCTGGTGCTGGACGCGCTGCGCAAGCGCAACTCAATCGCCCACGCCATGGGCGACGACAGCCCGCGCGGCCTGATCCTTGGTGCACTGGCCCATGCCTGGGGCTGGAACATCCGGGAGATCGACGCAGCGATGGATGAGGAGCACGCGCCTGAAAAGCTGACGCTGCAGGAGCGCGAACGCCTCGTCATGGCACCGGACCCGACCGCCCCGCCGCATGCGCAGGGCGACTATCCGGAATGGCTGGCGCCGCACCTTGCCCGCGTCTTCGGGGAAGAGGCTGTCGTCGAAGCGCAGGCCATGGCCGTCCGCGCGGATGTGGATCTGCGCGTCAACACGCTGAAAGTGGATGCGGAAAAGGCGGCCGCTCCGCTGAAGAGCGCCAAGGCGGAACCTTCGAAGCTGCTCCACAATGCCTATCATATTCCCGCCCGCGACCCGTCGCAGCGCGAAGCGAGCCTTGAAAGCATTCCGGCCTATTCGAAAGGCTGGGTGGAAGTGCAGGATGCCGGCTCCCAGATTGCGGCGGCCGCTGGGAACGCCCAGCCGGGCGAACAGGTGCTGGACTATTGCGCAGGCGGCGGGGGGAAGACGCTCGCTTTGGCTTGCCAGATGCAGGGCAAGGGACAGATCTTCGCTTACGACATCGACGGCCGGCGGCTTTCTGCTTTGATCCCGCGCCTGAAACGTTCGGGCGCCCACAATGTGCAACTCGTCCATCCATCGGAGCAGACCCAACTGGAAGATCTGACCGGCCAGATGGACCTCGTTTTTGTTGACGCGCCCTGCACGGGCACCGGCACTTGGCGCCGCCGTCCGGATGCCAAATGGCGCCTAAAGCCGGGGCAATTGGCCAAACGCCAGCAAGAGCAGACGGACATTCTTGCGAACGCCAGCACGTTCGTGAAGCCAGGCGGGCGGCTCGTCTACGCCACCTGCAGCTTCCTGATGGAAGAAGACGAAGACCGCGTGACGGAATTCCTGACAGGCCATGCCGATTTTACCGAGGAAGACGCTGCTGAAGCGGCGATCGCCTCCGGCCTGCTGACGGACGACGGCGCGGCGATGGTCCGCGGCTATCGCGGTCCGTCCGGTTCGGTCCGTCTGACCCCGCGCCGGGCCGGTACGGATGGCTTCTTCTTTGCGGTTCTGCGGAAAGCCTAGGTTCAGCCGGAATAGGAGGTGATCGCGCCAAACAGTTTGGCGACTTCGTCACGTTCCTGCAGGCTCAGCTCCGGACGCCAGATATCGAACAGCAGGACGACGCGGGTCTGGTCCGCTTCGTTCATCGCCTCATGTTCGATACTGTCATCAAACATGACCAGTTTGCCTTCCTGCCAGTAGTGGGTTTCGCTTCCCACCCGCAACCAGGCGGGGCCGGGGACAAGGATGGGAAGGTGGCAGATCAGGCGTGTATTGATCAGCCCGGAGTGCGGCGGAATATGCGCACCGGGCTTCAAGAGCGAGAAGAGGACCATCGGCGCTTTGCCGGGAAGGTGGTCAAATGGAACATCCTCGAAGGCGGATGCGGTAATCGGACAGCGGGCGCAATTCTCCTCGATGCGCTGTCCGTCTTTCCAGAGATAGAAAGCGCCCCAGTCGTCATTCTCGACGAGATCATGCGTGTTTACATTTGTCTGGCTGTCGTCACGCTCCAGATAAGGTCGGAAGGCAGACCGGTCCGCCAGAACGTTCAGGAGCTCGCGGCGGATATCCGCGGTTCTGGCTTCCAGCGCAGGCACCCAGTCGAAATCCTGGGTGTCGTAGAACTGGATCTGCGGCAGGCCCGGGAAATAATACTTGGTCGGCTGTTGGACATAGATCTGCCGCTTGCCGAGCAGGATGTCGACCGACTCGTCGAACCGCTTCGACCGGGCCTGCTTCGGGACGGTCTTTTCGACGAAGCTTTCATAAGCATTCGCATATTCATTGAGCCGGGCCTGAGCCCGGTTCACAGCCGATTCAAAGCCCTGCGGCATAGGAGAGCCGCTCGATCCGATAATCTGAAGCAGGGCGCCATAGGCCCGGCTGGCTTCCTGGCTCATGCCAGCGGCATGCTGGATGTCGCCCAACAGAAGTAGGGCGCCGACGTCGCGCGGCGCTTCTTTCAGAACGGACTGAACGAGGGATACCGCTTCAGCGAAGTTTCCGGCCCGCGCCTGGTCCAGCGCGCTTTGCTTGCGGGTCTCGTGGGGAAGGCTGGCTGTCATGATGGCAGGAAATGCCGGTCCGCCAGCAGGGTCAAGTACTCGCGGCACTGCTGCAGTAACTTGATATGGACGAATCTCTCATCCTCGGCTAAGCGGCGCCATGACTGACCAGAGACACGAACGCGCCCTTATCGTCGACTTTGGAAGCCAGGTGACTCAGCTGATCGCCCGGCGGCTCCGAGAGAGCGGCGTCTACTGCGAAATCCATCCGTTCAACAAGGTCGATGCCGCCTTCCTGGCGGAGTACGATCCAAAGGCCGTCATCCTGTCCGGCGGCCCTTCGAGTGTCACTTGGGAGGATAGCCCGCGGGCCGACGACGCGGTCTTTTCCCTCGGCGTTCCGGTGCTGGGCATCTGCTATGGCCAGCAGGTCATGATGGAGCAACTCGGCGGTAAAGTGGAAAGCGGTACCAGCCGTGAATTCGGGCGCGCGTTTATCGAGAAGGTTGTCGACGACCCAATCCTCGAAGGCCTTTTCCACGCAGGCGACCATGAACAGGTCTGGATGAGCCACGGCGATCATGTCGCTGACATGGCCTCCGGCTTTGGTGTGATCGCCAAATCCCCCGGCGCACCTTACGCGATCATCGCAGCCCCCGAACGCCGATTCTATGGCACCCAGTTCCACCCGGAAGTCGTCCATACGACGCATGGCCGTCAGCTGCTCCGCAATTTTACACACGGCGTTGCCGGACTGAAAGGCGACTGGACGATGGCAGCCTACCGGGCTGAGGCGGTTCAGAAGATCCGCGAACAGGTCGGCGACGGGCGCGTGATTTGCGGGTTGTCCGGCGGGGTCGATTCCTCCGTGGCCGCGGTATTGATCCATGAAGCGATCGGCGATCAGCTGACCTGCGTCTATGTCGATCACGGTCTTATGCGCGCCGGCGAAAGCGATCAGGTCGTGAACCTGTTCCGTGAGCACTACAACATCCCGCTGGTCCACGTGGACGCGTCAGAACTGTTCCTCGGCAAGTTGGAGGGCGTCACCGACCCGGAACGCAAGCGCAAGATCATTGGTGGTCTTTTCATCGATGTCTTCGACGATGAAGCAAAGAAGATCGGTGGCGCGGATTTCCTGGCCCAGGGCACGCTTTATCCTGACGTGATCGAAAGTGTCTCCGCGCTTGGCGGCCCCTCCGTGACGATCAAGAGCCACCATAATGTGGGTGGCCTGCCTGAACGCATGAATATGAAGCTGGTCGAGCCGCTCCGGGAGCTTTTCAAGGATGAAGTCCGCGCCCTCGGCCGGGAACTTGGCCTGACCGACGCGTTTGTAGACCGCCACCCATTTCCGGGCCCCGGCCTCGCCATCCGGATCCCGGGGGCAATTACCCGGGAGAAGGCGGATACACTCCGCAAGGCCGACGCAATCTACATCGACGAGATCCGAAAGGCGGGCCTCTACAACGAAATCTGGCAGGCTTTCAGCGTGCTGTTGCCCGTAAACACCGTAGGTGTCATGGGAGATGAACGCACCTACGAGGCCGTGCTGGCCCTGCGAGCCGTGACATCGACAGATGGTATGACTGCGGACTATTACCCATTCGAGCACGAATTCCTCGGCCGGGTCGCCACCCGCATCATCAATGAAGTGAAGGGCGTGAACCGCGTCGTCTATGATGTGACGTCAAAACCCCCAGGAACAATCGAGTGGGAATAGGGACCACATTCTGATGAGCACCCATAAGCGCATCGTCGTTTCCAGCGACCATGCTGACATCGAGCTACGCAAAACCATCGCCGCGCATATTACCGAACGTGGCTGGGAAGTTATCGATATTGGCCCAATGACGTCGGAAAGCACCCATTATCCCATTCATGGCGAAGCCGCCGCTCAACGCGTTGCCTCTGGCGACTGTCAGCTCGGCATCATCGTGTGTGGCACAGGGCAAGGCATCATGATGGCAGCGAACAAGGTGAAGGGTATCCGCTGCGGCGTTTGTTCCGACACGTTTTCCGCCCGCATGATCCGCCAGCATAATGATGCCAACATGTTATCGATCGGCGCGCGGGTGGTCGGCGAAGGATTGGCTCTCGACATCGTCGATGCGTTCCTCTCTGCCGAATTCGAAGGCGGCCGGCACGCAACCCGCGTCGACATGATCAAAGCGCTCGAAGGTTAGCGCCAGGGAAGTGTGGCATTTCCGGCCGGTCTCGCCGAATATGGCAGAGACATAGGAGGAAAGCATGGAACAGGCAGACGACTTTCTTGAGGAAAGCCGGGCGCTCTTTGCGCTTCTGGCAGATCGGCCTGATTCAGACTTCGACAAAGTCACCCTGTTCAAGGACTGGAGCGTCAATGATGTCCTCCGGCACCTCCATTTCTGGAACTGGATGGCAGAACTGCAGCTCGCGGATGAAGCTCGCCTTGAGGCAGAACTCGAAGCTGTCGGTGCAAAAGGCATGCGTGTCTGTGAGCAAGAGCTGGTTCAAGGCGCATCTGGTGCTGCACTGCTGGCCACATGGTGGAAGCAAGCACAAAAGACGGCGCAAATATTTGCAACCGCCGATCCCAAAGCCCGCCTCAAATGGGCCGGGCCATCCATGAGCGCCCGGTCGTCAATCACTGCGCGTCTCATGGAGACATGGGCGCACGGGCAGGAAGTCTATGATGTCCTCGGTGCTGAACGGGAGGACGCCGACAGGATCCGCAATATCGCTGTCCTGGGTGTGAATACGTATGGATGGACCTATTTGGTCCGCAAGGAAGATCCACCGGGTCCGATGCCGGTGGTCAAGTTGACTGCCCCTTCGGGCGAAATCTGGACGTTCGGAGATGGTGACGGCACCAATTTGATCGAAGGAAGCGCAACGGAATTCTGCCAGGTCGTCACCCAGACCCGGAACGTGAAGGACACCGCGCTCAAGATCGCCGGGCCGGTCGCCACCGACTGGATGTCTAAGGCGCAGTGTTTCGCTGGCGGCCGCTCCGACCCGCCTGCGCCCGGTACGAGATTCCGTCACCCGGCGGGATGATGTCGACCAGGCCGGTATCTTGTATATCGCTCGAAGCGTTGTGTTGCTCACCTGATCTTCTCTCTGAAAACATGACCATCAGCCGAGCCATCAGAAGGATTGCGAAGCTGACCATCATCAGGTGCGGCTGCATCCGCAATCCGTCCATCCGGTAGAGGGTCAACTGATCGGTCGTTGTCAGCCCGGCAAGCAGAAGCCCGCTGCCGAGAAAGCTCAACATGACAGTCCGGCCAGGCGCGGCAGTTTCTTCACCCGCTGTATCGGCCATGGCCAACATGGAAATGATAAAGGTGTAAGCAAAGAACCGGCCCCAATCATGGGCGACCAACAATAGCGGCATGATCGCCAGCGCAGGCAGGATGAAAGCCGCCATGACTGCCAACTGTCTGCCTGACCACGGACGAGACAGGCCATGTCTGAACGTAATCAGGAGCAGGGCAAGAAAGACAGGCAGCGCCGCAGCGCCGCCAAGCCGTGCGATGGTCTCCATATATCCGCCAATGCCGCTGGCAAACATGCGGATGAGTTCGTCCCGCAGCAGGTTGGTGAAGCTGTCGAACTGCAAGGGGTAGATGTATGTGACATCGCCAAGATGCAGGACCGGATTGGATGTGACCGGTTCTGCTTCATTGGTGAGTAACAGGACCGCGACGCCTCCTGCGCTGCTGATGAAGCAGGCGGCGAATGCCATCCAGGCGCCTCGGCCTTTTCGAAGCATCAACGCCTGGATGAATAGGGCTGGCAGGACAAAGAAAACCGCCGCTTCATGAATTAGCGACATGGTAAGCCCGAAAGCAGCAAAGACTGCTGTGATGACACCAATTCGGCGTCCCGCCAGCAGATGCCTGGCAAGAAGCACGTAGACCAGCACAATCAGCTGGATCGGATCCCCCAGCGTTTCAATCAGCATCCCCGATGTGACTGGCGAAAGAAGTGCGATGACCAGGATCGTTGCCGCTTGCCATCGGGCGAGCGGACGCGTCAGGCGCCACAATGCATCGGCTATGACGACCATCAGCGCCAACGCGATGACCCAGCTGAAAATTGCAATAACGGCGTAGTCGGAGGGGTCTCCGCCGGGCAGTTGAATCAATGTTCCAAGCAGTCCGCGCCGCACAAAACCACTCGAATAGTCTCGAGCCCAATGCGTTGCCCAATATCCGTCCGGACCAAACCAGCCGAACAAGTGTGGCTCGGTCCTGACGACGAGGACGATACAGACCACAAACACCGCAATGAGCCAGAATACTTGTCGATCACCCAGCCTTCCCATCCGATCCTCGCCGTCTTGAGCGGAGGCACCGAATTTCCGTGCCCGACAATAGCATCACAATCGGGGATAGATGATTCGTAATACTTAATAGAGCTCTTCCTCAGTCATATGGCGGCGAATCTGATCGAAAACGCCGCATGGGCGGACATGGACAAGCGGGGCAGGGGCTGTCAGTTCTCCTGACAGCATAATTGGAGGCAAACCGGATGTCGGTCATTAAACTCGAAAAACAGGGTCCCATCGTCATCATGACACTCAACCGGCCGGATGCGATGAACGCGCTGGGCCAGGATGGTGATGGAAAAGCAATCGCAGCGGCTTGCGCTGAAATCACCGCAGACCCGGAAATTCGTTGCGCGATCCTGACCGGCGCCGGGCGTGCTTTCTCAGCGGGTGGCGACGTGAAAGCCATGCAGAATAAGACCGGTGCGTTTGGCGGCAAGCCGCACGATATTCGCGAAGGCTACCGGCGGAACATCCATGTGATCGTCCGCTCGCTCTACAATCTGGAAGTCCCCCTGATCTCTGCCATTAACGGGCCGGCCATCGGCCTCGGCTGCGATGTTGCCTGCATGGCGGACATCCGCATCGCATCGGAAAAAGCCAAGATGGGCGTCACCTTCCTGAAACTGGGCCTGATCCCCGGAGATGGTGGCGCCTGGTTGTTGCCACGCCTGATCGGTTCATCGCGCGCGGCGCAGCTTCTGTTTACCGGGGATGTCATTGACGCGCAGACCGCGTGCGACTGGGGCCTTGTTTCCCAGGTCGTGCCGCCCGAACAGTTGATGGAAGAGGCAATGACACTCGCCAAGCGCATTGCGGGGCAACCGCCGCAGGCCCTGCGGCTCGCCAAGACATTGATGCGTCAGGGCGCCACGACGTCCTACGACACGATCATGGAAATGTCCGCCGCGGCCCAGGCGCTGATGCACGAAACGGACGATCATATGGAAGGCGTCAATGCCATCCTCGAAAAGCGCACGCCTGAATTCAAAGGCGAGTAGCGCTATTTCACCACGCCATCGGCATACAATGTGTCGATGTCTCCCGAGGGTAGCCCCAGGCTCTCGAGGACGGCGCGCGTATGCTCCCCGAGTTTCGGTGATGGTCCCTTGGGGCCATCATCGGCGCCCGGAAACCGGACGGGGGACGCAGGAGAAGGGTAGGTCGTGCCGTCGCCTTTGCTGCTCGGCACCTGAACGATCGCGCCGGCAGCCTCTGTCTGCGGATCTTCTGCGACTTCTGCCAGTGTCTGGACGGGCGCCCAGGCGATTGAATGTTCGTCCAGACGAGCCGAGATCTCAGCCTTTGTATAGTTGGCAAAACCCTGGTCGATAATATCGACGAGTTCGGCGCCATTCTGCCGACGGCTTTTGGAACTGGTGAAGCGGGCATCTTCCATCAGGTCTTCGCGGCCAATGACTTTGCACATCGGCACCCAATCCACATCGCCCTGACGCTGGACGATGCAGATCCAGCTGCCGTCCTTGGTCTTGAAGAAATTGGTCATGGGCACATTCTGCTCGTGTCGACTCTTTGTGGACGCGACGCGATTGAAGAAAAGCTGGATCGCGAAGTCGGACCCGAGCGCATAGAGACCCGCCCGGAAGAGGGAAGACTCAACCAAGCGTCCCTTGCCGGTCCGCGTCGCCTCCACAAGTGCAGCGCAAATGCCTGCTGCCGTCGCCATGGACGTCGTATGGTCCCCAAAAGCGGTCCGGAGCGGGAAGGGTTCCTGACCTTTTGGAACGGTCAAGGCGCCGACGCCCGTGCGGCTCCAGAAGCTTGCGACGTCAAACCCCGGCCGATCGGCATCCGGGCCTTCAAGGCCGTAACCGGTGAGAGAGCAATAAACGAGCTTTGGGTTGATCTTGCTGAGTTCCTCATAACTGAGGCCAGAGCGTTCCAGTCCGCCGGGGCGAACATTCGTCAGAAAGACATCAGCCTCTTCCACCATCTTCCGGAGCAGTTTCTGGCCTTCTGGTTTCGACGTATCAATCGCAATCGACTTTTTGCCGCGATTGTCGAAGTCGAACACGGGGTTGTCCTGGATGTCCGTCCCGATGGTCCGGAAGAAGATCCGGATCGGGTCGCCGCCGGGCGGCTCGACTTTTACAACATCTGCGCCCCAGTCGCTGAGGATGGATCCCGCGCCCGGCGCTGCCATGTAGGTTGCGTATTCGATGACCTTGATGCCCTCGAGCATTGGCTGACTCCTCCGAATTTTATGTCGTTTTCCAAAGGACCTTCGGACAGTCCGGACCTAATATCCAGTCCTGCCGCAAAGAGAGCCGGTCAGAGAGCGCAGATCAGGGCTTGCCTGTCGGAGCAGGATCGTGAAAAACGCCGGTTGCCGCGGAGGAGTGGCAGAGTGGTTGAATGCGGCGGTCTTGAAAACCGTTGAGCCTTTACGGGTTCCGGGGGTTCGAATCCCTCCTCCTCCGCCAAAATATTCGATTATCTCTTTGTTTTTAATGCTTATTTATTTTTTCCTGGACGAACCAACCCTCATTTTGTCCCACAGCTAAATTTCAAGCATTTCACTGAATACCTTGTGCAGGCTCGGGCTGATTAGCGATGTGTGATTCCATTACGGCTCACAAATGCCTCTGATCATGCTCAGCATGGTATGATGTGGCATGTACTGGCTTGACGTCGAGGTCTTTGGGATTGGCAATTTGTTCAATGTGCGTGCGCAACCGTTATGATGGTTCCGTCTTGCGCGAGCACGAGACAAAGCTCCCGGAGCTGACCCGATTTATTCGGCATCCAGGCACCGAAGTATCTCTTCACACGTTTCCAATCCCTGTCGGAAAAATAGAGCCGCTCGGTTTGATCATAACTCGGTTCGCTTGATCCAAATTTCACTAGCAGCTCAATGGCCATTTCTGGGATAGACCTTTGCGCCTTTCTCTTTTCTGCGTGTCGAGACGTCTGGAAGGACCCAATGAGATTTGAGGTCGACATCATTTGGCCTCTTGAGTTTGAGTGGTCAATTGATCGGAATTCGGAATATTAAGGCCCGCGAGCGCTACCCGGCGCCAGCTTTGACCAGTAACGATTCCCCAGTTTCCACTCTCCGGGTTAGGTCTGCGCCATCGCGGCGTTTCCATTTTTGACAGGATGTCCAGAGCGGTTCGATAGTCTGCGACTTTCTGTTCGGCGCCCTTCGGCCCGATGGTGTACCCGGCTTCGGAGGCGCCTCTCCCGTCGCGCCAACACAGTTCTGGTAGAAATTCGGACCCATCGTTGGCAACAGGGATAAAGACATAGTCAGCCAGCTTGGATTCGGACGTTTCGCTTCCGTAAGGAACATCCTCACCCCAATCAGAGTTCAGAGGCTGCAGATCTTCAATGGCCTGCCAAATGGATGGTTTGTAGTCGCGCGCTTCCAGCCATGCTCGTGCGTTCTCCGCGGCGATCTTTCCATCTTTTGCGACAAGCGGTGCTTCATCCGTCTTGGCGTAGACGGCGTTCTGTAGTCGCTTCATTGACACGCGTGAGAGGGCCGCGAGCTCTGCGATTGAGAGGGAGTCTCCCTTGTCGTAGGCGAGACGGGCTTTGGCAGCGGTCCTTGTTGTCAGACACGCGTCGAATAGGCCCGATTTCAGCTGGGCGGCAGGCAGCAGCTTTTCGAGTTCATCTACTTCCTCGCAGACATCCTGCACCCATTTTTCCAGATCTCGCTGAGCCTCCCGTCTCGATAGGACTACAGTCGAGCGTGGATCGGTTGGATCCGGCCAGTACTCCGGATTCCAATTCGGTATCATTCCGAAATATGCAAATGCGTTCAGATCGTGCAGGCGATCAAATAGATCGGGGCCGTTCAGCACGGAATAGGACATGGCCTCTTCAAGTTCCTCGCGCCAATGCGGGGTAATCTGGGTCTTTGACAGGCGAGACCAGTCCCATTCAAGAACGTCTCCATGGGCCACAATCTCAATTAGGGCGGCCATGCTGACATTGGCTTTGTGAGACGACGTCATACGTTCAATAAGCTCGCCGATAAGGGCGAGTATGGACTTTCCATTGTCGTGTTCCAGCCAATCGTATTCGGCCTCAAATTCATCGAGCCGATCATGAAATTCATCTCTCAAAACGCGCATACGAAAACTCCTGGGTGCAATGGAATTCTGGAATACCCATGTATTAACCAAAAAATGATGATGTAGTCAACAAATAAATCTGAAATACCCAAAAGTTTAGTGGCCGCCCGAAAGACTTTTCAAGCGTGCATGGAGAACCTCTTCTGTAACGGAATTGAAAGGTCGTTGTTTAGGCCCGTTCCGACCCGCGATCGCCAGTGTGCGATGTTCGGATTGAATCCCAGAGCTTAGACATCGTGATCATTGCGGGACTTGAGAATGCGTTTAAGGTTCCGCGCATAGGTGGCATGGGTAATATTTTTTGAGGCGGTATGACAGTTGACGAGTTCATTGAGCGTTGGGGAAAATCAGGCTCCGCACAGCGCTCCAACTATCCGCACTTCCTCGATTTCTGGAGGCGAATAAATGCGCGTTGAGGCCGCTTGGGTAAAGCCGCCTCCGCAAATCGGCGGTCTTGACCACTTGGCGGTGCAGGCGCCTTGCATCAACATATATAGTCGGCTTCTGCCTGGCATCACGAACGTCACAGACCGTGCCCGGTACTATTCATTCTATCCCTGGCTCATTTGGGCTTTGGATCAAGCGGGACACAATCAGTTCAATGACGAATTTATCGAGCGATTTCGACGAGCGGATTGTCTTTTTTCGCTGATCGCGACGCGGCATGCGGCGACAGCGGGGGAAAATTTTGAGGATCATGCTGCGGCAATCGTAGGAAGCAATACGCTTTCCCCGGTCGCGTCCTCACTCGAAAAAGATGGCAAAGTCACGCTCTCGGACTATTCCTTGAGAGATGGGGCAAAGCAGCGTTACTTCCTTAATCGCCTGGGCGGCCTGGGGCAGTACTACATCGGGGTCTTTGCAGAACTGTCGATCCTCGACGGCGACTCATCGCGCGGAATCAAATATACGCGGCAGATTGGGGAGCAAATTGCAAAAAGCGTTGATCATAGCGTAAACCGTGATCTGTTTCTGTCCGTCGTGGATGCTGATGTTGTTACCGCATCTGAACTTGAAGCATTGAGTTCATTTTGCCCCTGCCAACTTTCCAAGAATGATAAAGAGCAATCCGTCTTAGTTGACCTTTTTTCGGCTCAAGGCTTGTTTGCTGACCCGGACGCATTGCCCCGGCGACAGTCTTTGCAGTCAATTCTGGGCCTAACTGAGCTGCTTGATAATGAAGGCGAACAGATTTCTGAGAGTGCGTTCCGTGCCTGCGCGTATACCGGATTCCTCCCCAGTGGGTTGACTTGGGAGGTTCCCCCGAATCTGAAAAGCAATAGAATCAATTGGGCTATCTATGCGCGGAATGAGATCCTCTCCATTGCCGTACAGGGATTATTCTACGCTGTATTAGATGCCTACGAGGCGTCTGGACTGCGTTTGGATTCCGCCGCGCAGGTCGTGGACTGGTATTTGTCGGAACCTGAGACGATCGCAGCCTTAAGCGAACTTGGTGTTCATAATAGCTATTCCGACTATCTCGGCAGTGCGGCTGCATGGGTGCCCGATCTGCAAAATTGGCGGGCTCCTTTGCACGAAATGTCGTTGATGGAGCGCGTTGCGGAACTCACTCGCGCGTCAAAATCGGCAGATGGTCGGCGCGAAATTGTCTCGGCGGGCCTTCGGATATTTCTTGCTCTGGGGCACCGCGATGTAGATCTTCCGAGCCCCTATGCTGATTTGATCTTCGATAGGGGCTATTTTCTTCATTACCCTGCAAACCTCAAGACATTCGAGCATCACACCAGCAAGACGTGGGCTCAAATGTCTATGCGCGACGTGCTGCGCTGGCTTTTAGTGGAATGGGGTATTGAGTTGCACCTTCGAGTCGCACTGAGGAAGCTGCGGGGGCAATCTCGCTCCACTTTCCGCATACGACCATCGGACCAGGGATTGACGATTATTGCTGTTCCGTCTGCGGCGCATACGCGCCCGCGCTTCAATCAGGCTCTCAGAGTCTTGAAGGATATTGGCGCTTTGGAGCGGTCTGGTGCGGATCGATGGCGGCCAAGCAAGTGGGGATACTCGATCATGGAGCTTGGGGATGCTCCATAGTGTTTCATTGCTGGATGAACTTCGAAAGGGAGGGTATGAGGCGTCTCTCATCACGACGTTCAATGCATATCTGCCATTCTACGAAGAGGTTGTTCTTCGGCGTCTGATCCATGCTGGCGTCCGCCACAATGTCTTGATGATGGACGCCGATCAGTATGCTCATTCAATTGCGAGCCATCCTCCTCAATTTGCGGGCCGAAGTTATACACTCATGCCAGTCAAAGTCGGCGGAGCATTTCACCCAAAGCTCATTTTCCTGACGGGCAAGGATAAAGGCCTAGTGCTCGTCGGAAGCCACAACATGACGCTTTCGGGGTTTGGATTTAATCGAGAAATGACAAACCTAGTGCGGATCGATGGTAGGGCAGACGCCGAAGGTGTTTCGTTGGCGCAGGATGTGTGGGCAGAGATCGAGTATTGGCTCAGCCACTTCACATCTGACGTGCCGGACCAAATCCGACTCATGGTTCGTCGCGTCCGAGAGTTTGCACCCTGGATGCAAAGTGCTGCTCGTAAAGATGGTCGTGTGAGGCTTTTGGCCGGCCGCCCAAATTCTGCTTCTCTTTGGAGTCAATTCGCAAACTCTATCGGCGGCGATGTCGATAGTGTGTCTCTCACCGGCGCTTTCTTTGATCGCGAGCTAAATTTTGTTCGGCAGGTTGCAAACGACTTGCGACCCAAGAGACTTACGATCGCAGTTGATCCCAATACGGTGCAAATTTCGCCCAACGCCCGGACCCTGATTGACATTTCTCTGGTGAGTGCAAAGGCCCTTGGTGTTGACGAGGAAAGCGACCTAGAAAGCTCTCGCTATCTCCATGCTAAAGGAATCTTTGTTCAACAGGAAGATGGACAAGCTATCTTTGCATCGGGCAGCGCCAATCCGAGTGCGCCCGCATGGCTGTCTCCAAACCTTCGAAGCAATGTCGAGCTAATGCTCGCTTATTATGGAGATCAGGCACATTCGGCAGCAGAAGCCACCGGCTTTGCGTCGATTGCGGGCATGCCTTTCTTGTGTGAAGAGGACTGGCTCGCGATCAGAGAAAATGCCGAAACACAAACCGAGGCGGAACCGCCAAGCCATCGAAGTGGTGTAGCCGTCGTCGAGGATTTCCGCGTTTTGCTCGACCGAAATTTATTGTCAGAATTATTAGAGCCGAAATTTATCCTTTTCTCCCCAGAAGGCATCACGCTGGGCCAATCGACACAGCCCCGACCCCAAGACGAATTGGTGATTGTCGAGTTCCCTGAAGCGGACCTTTTGGCGGCCAGCGCGTTGAACGTCGTTGTCGATGACCGTTTGGTTTTGAAGCTACTCTTGCATCACTGCAAAGAAGTCGAAGAGCAATCTAGGAGCGGGACCCAGCGCCGCTTCAAGGAAGCCCTCCAAAGCTTGGAATCAGATTCACCCAATATCGAAGCGTTGATCGGTTGCATCGAAAAAATTGTATTCTCCGAAGCGACTGAGGCGAAGTCGGTAGCGTCAGTGAAGGCAAGCGCTTCAGGAAACACTTCAGAAGACGGATTAACGGAGCCAGGTGGTTTAGCGATTGATGTTGAGGAGATGACGGGTCGAAGGCCCAAGAAGCGTCTCAATCACAATGGCGATTTCGGTTATCTCCTTGACACGCTCATCTATCACCTAAACCTAAATCGAAGTGCGCCTACAGAACACGTTGACCTCATGGGCCGGAGTGAAGAGGAGCAAGTGGGCGCCGATGATGATCAAGACGAAGAGTCATATGTTTCTCGCAAGCAGGAAGAAATACTGACCGCATGTCACGCGAAGGTGAAAACACTCATCTATAGAATGACGGCGCAGCTCAAAGCCTTTGTTAAGGGCGAGCAACCTCTGGAACAGGTGCTTGTCCGGTTGCTCGCCGTATTGGCTGTGCTGAGAGAACTACGGAAGTGTGATGGTCGTGTCACTTGGGTAGAGAAGGGGAAAACAACAGTCCCTGAAGAGGTCCGCTCAAAGCTCTTGAATGAAATCATGTTCAGTCTGTTCGAGGGCGAACAATCATTACTGCACTTGGAAGGCCTAGGCGAAGAAATTCAGTCAAGTGATGACGTCGCTCGTCTCAAGGGATTGCTTCTTTGGCTCGCTTGGGATTGTCGCCTTGCCATGGATCTGCGGAAGCAATTCAATGAAAGCCAAGAGAGTCTAAATAGCCGGCTGGAACGAAATGCGATGGTTCTGGCGTTGGCGCAAATGGCGCACAGTGAAGATGTTGTTCTCGAGGAGGCAGAAGAGAGTATCGGTGGCTTCTCATCGAGTGATAAGAGCTGGCTTCGGAACATCGATTCGTTGTCACAGTGGTGCCTAGCCGTTCGCAAGAATTCGTCGAAGAATACTTGGCCCGAAGGCGCAGAACCAGGCGATGTCGCTCTCAGTCGTAACATCAAGAGTTGGGATTTGCGAATTGTCGCAACAAGCACACCTAGTCGCTTAAGCCTTATCAAGTTGAGTAAGGACAATACGTCTTTGAGGTTTAAGCCAACCCACCTCGACATCGCGAGATTGATCTAGAAATCGTCAGTCAAATTGAGTTTAGATAGACCTGAGAAGCTCGGCATGAGATTTGCTTTCGTCAGCCTGAGCTGAGCCCCACGGGTCCCGCGTTTATTTCGAGAGTCTGACCCTTTCATTGTTCATGGTTTGAGATATCGCGAGTGCGTCGGGAGCGGAGCTCTCCACATGCTCGAGCGACCGACGCACTACGGGCGTCGAACCAGTCTTTAAATGCCGGTTCCCGCATGCGTGCCTCTATCCCAGAATTAGATCTGGACGGATCCCGTGCCAACTCACCCTCAACTCACTTCTGGCACGCGTGCCCGCAACATGGATCAACGACTTTTCCCGTTCAATGACTTCGCGCCTGCCAGCTTCATCGACCGCATGCGACAGGGCTTGGCGCGGCGGAACCATTTCGCTCGAAAGGAGCGCCAATGCCACGCGATCAAATTCAAGGCCTTTAGCCCGGTGCATGGTTGCCAGGCGGACTCCCGGTGTAATTCGATCGTCCGGCCGGTTGTTGCGCAAGACAAATACTTCAAGCCCGGCAGCGCCAAGCGCCGCTTCGATCTCGCTCAGTTGCCGGTTTGTACGGACCAGAACGGCTGTCGAAACGGGCGTGTTGCCGTCTGGCGGCACTTCTTTCAGCCAATCGATCAGCGCGGCGATCTCTTTGGAAGGCGTCGCATAGCCAATCCGAATGGGATCGGCACCGCGCCTCAGGCTACGATAGCCGGACAGCGTGTCGAAATCATCGTCCAGATCATCGACGGCAACACCTTCGAGGACAGCAACAGCGTAGCGGCGGATCAGTTCGGTGGTTCTGTAATTGAGGCGAAGCCGACTGGCGCTCCCTCTGACCTCTATCCCACACCCCAAAAGAGAAGCTTTCCGGGAATAGATTCGCTGGTGTGCATCTCCCACAAGAAAGAGACTGTCGCGATCTCCTTCACCGGATTTCGGAACAATGGCCCGGATGAGACGAAGGGCTGGTTCTCCCATATCCTGTGTTTCGTCGACAACGACTGAAGAGTAGGGAAGCCGGGTTCGGTCTTTTTCCAATATGGCGATGGCTTCGCGATAGGCGTCATCTGGTTCAGCCAGTCCCTCGCTCACCATCTTTGCACGGTAGGCTTCAAAAACCGTCCACAAGGCGCGCCGCTTTCGACGATCAAGCGGCGTACCTCGGCCGGTTCGCTGGACCATGAAATAATCGCGCTCGGTTCCGATCCCCTTAGCCTGAATGATTTGGGCCCATTCATCCTTGATGAATTCATCCGACAAACCTTCCGGTAGGATGGCGTCGGCAAGGACTTCTGTCCAGATATCGTCAAGCCGGTCGCGGTCTTCGCCGAAATAGACAATGTTTCGTTCAAATCCGCGGCGCTTCAGAAAGTCACCAACCCAGCGGTCGAGATTGATCACTTCAATGACCGGATCTGGGCCTGCCAGGTGTTCCGGACACAAGGTGGCAAGGTTGGCCTTGACGTCTTGGGCAAGGGTCGACGTGAAAGTGGTGAACAGGACTTTGTCACCTTTGCGACCCGCATCCTTGGCGATCGCATCAGCCAGATGTTTGGCCCGATGCATGGCAACGACGGTCTTGCCTGTGCCGGCACCGCCGCGGACGAGGGCGGGGCCTTTATAGGCTCGATGATAGGCAATCCGCCTCTGCTCCGGGTGCAGAAAAACCTGCCAGCCCTCGAGGTCACCATTGAGGAAGCGACGAAGGTCTTCTTCGTCATCAGGGACAAAAATATCCTGGCGGCTCTCATCCGTCCGTAACGCTTCTGCGAACTCCAATTTGGCGGTAGGTAGACGATCATTGGCCAGGATGAGGTCTGGGATTTCCTGAAGTGAAAAGCCTGCGGCTAACGAGAAAAGGACGTCGTAGCTTGTTGCATCCAGAAAGGTGCGATCAGCTTCCAGATCTGCTTCGGTCTCATAGGTCCGGATCCTGTCGATCTGCTTCTCGGCGATGCCGAGTCCCGTCAATTCCAGATCTGTATAGGGATCAAACAGTCCCGGTCCCTTGCGCGTGCGTTCTGGGGGCGCGGCCGCATTGCCGGCAGGAGCCGCTTCACTGGCCGTTGCGCTTTCGAGGATCTGGATCCGGTTCAGTTTGGTGTTAAACTGCACAGTCCGATTGGTCGCCCATCGATAGGCCTTGTCATGTTCATCGACATGCAAAAGCAGTAAGTCGCCGCCTTGCAAATAGCCGATGGCGCGGTAGCCCTGATCGATGCGGAAAGAACGCATGGCCGGATCCTGCGCACCTTGAATGGACTCAATGTTGAGGCCGCTGCGCGAGGGATCGACCATGAGCTTCAGCACCATGTCATGAAATCGCTCCATGACTTTTGAGGGAAGCTTTCGCAGGGCCTTCATGCAGGCAACGTCAAAGGAAACGCGGTATTGGGTCTCGGTCATGCGGCGTCTCCAGAAACAGAACGGAGGATTTGGCGAAGGAATGCAGAATAGTCTGGGGCATCGACAGGTACAGCAACGGCAATGTCCCAGCCTTCCAGGTCGATCGGTGCGAGTGCGATTGCAATCCTGCGAGCTTCCCAACCGAGCTCTATGGTTCCGACAACCTGGTCGCCCTGCATCATGTCCTGGCCGACAAGATCAGGTGGCGGCAGGCCGGCAAGCTGGATTGACGTCACCAGGTCGGCAAGCTCTGGCCCGACCAGTGAGCGGATATCCTGCCATTCAATGTCAGATACAGGCGCGCTGGCGGAGAAGCTGGCCTCTGCCGACCGGGCGTCCAGTGTCTCTAGCCCTGGCAGGCTGACATGGAGGCCGGGAAGTTCCTGTAATAGATTGATGCTGCGCCAGAGCCCTCTCCAGAGGGCGCGTGCGTCTTTGTCATCCAGCCGGGTTTCATATAGCGGCGACATGGCCGCATGAAGGACAAGGCGGGCAGCATTGCCCTGATCGACCGTATCGAGCGGAGAGACGTCTGCGAGCCCAAAAAAGGCCGTCAGTCCGCGGTCACTCAGCGTTCCGAACAGTGCACCCTCCTCAAGGAAGAGACGGGCATCTTCATTGATGAGATCGGCCGGCAGATCTGCAAGCGCCTCTCCCTTCCGGCCGAGCGCAACCCTGCCAAAGAGAAGGGCTGCCTTAGCAGGTTCCCAGGTATCATCTTTCAAGCGAGCGATGAGCGCTTCCATAGACCTTCCGGACCGCAAAGTATCAACACCTCCGGCCAGGCTGTGAAGGGCATTGTAGCGCGGATCCGTTAGCAGCCCGGCAAGAACTGTTTCCCGGCCAGTATCGAGACCGCCTTGCCTGAAGGGATTCGCAGCAGGTCCGGGCACCTCTTCGAAATCGTCCCAGGTGAGTGTCCATACTTCCACCTGCCGGCTTCGGATCATGCGGATCCGATTTTCGACATCATCTTCCAGGCTCTTTGCGTGAAACTCCCAGCCATCAAGTTCGATGACCATGGGTTTGCCAGCACGCTCACCCTGAGCGGTCAGGACAAAATCAACCCTTCGCTCCGGCAGACCAGGGAAGCGCTCATTGATCTGAACCTGTGGTTCGATCTGCCAGTAAATTTCCTCGCCCTGCACTTCGATGCGAAGCTGAAGGCCGCGTTGCCCGTTGCCGAGAATGATATCCTTCAGGTTGCGCGCGCCGAAGGCTTTCTTCAGTCCATCCAGGAAGCGTGCTTCCAGTTCGCTTTCAATGAGGTCCGCACCGAGTTCTTCGTTGATCGCCTGTTCAACCTCGGTCAGGGCATCCCAGTCGGCGAGAACCGCCTCGACGAGCTGCAATGCCAGGTCGCGCTTCGGCTCGCCCGGGCCAAATTGCGAGCGATAGGGTTTGACGCAACGAAAGCAGCCATTCTTGTGGTCTTCATTCGCGCAGGGGCAGTCGCGCAAGGTCGAGGCTGCGAGGCGGAACACACGCAGCAAGCTTTGTGGATTGCTCGCGAGTTGACGCAGATATCCCGACCCACCTGGAATGGCGTCATAAAGATATAGGTTTCGCACGCTCGCGCCGCTGCGGAGACGCTCTTCGACTACAACGCTCCGGATATGGTCCACCCGGCCGGAGAAATACTTCTTCAGGCCAAGCTCGATCGCCGCAACAAAGCTCTTGATGTCGTCATCATCTGCCCGGCCGGCGACAGGCACAATCAGGCGCAAGGCCTCGGTCGTGAACCGGCGCATGAGATAGACGGGCGCTTCCCAGACTGATCGCGGTTCGGCCATGCCGTCCGCAGAGCATTTGGATTGGTGGCTACCAGGTTTCTGATCGCGGTCTTTGTCGAAAATGTCTTTCTGCAGCATGCCGCATTTGCGGCATATCCGGAACGGACGCGACTGGCGTTGTTGGCCGGCGATCATTGCTCCTTGGCGCACACCGGTCTTCAGGCCGAAATTGACATCCCGGAAGTCGCATTGAGGGATAAATTCAAATCCGAATGGCGCCTGAGCTTTGCCGCCTTTGATGGCATAGGCGACCTCGATGGCCTCGTTGCTATAATTGGGGAAGACCTGGCGGTCATATTGGCGCTGGGTCCGCTCATCGATATCTCGTATTGCTGCTTTCTGTTCGCTGCTTGTTGCAACGACGGACCGCAAATCCACGGCTTCCGCCTGAGCGCCAGAATCTGACCACATCGGAGTGTCACATCGCGGACATGTGGCTCGACTGCCGCCTGTCGCATCAAGCTCGCCATGCGTGCAATTTGGACAAAAGCGCCAGACAGAAAGGTCTTTTGAGCGAAGGTCTATCCGGTCGATCGTGACTTCGCGTCCTTCTGCATAGAAGGTCTGGTCAGGCGCAAATTCACTCAAGGCCGAGGAGGCTGGGCGCTGATATTCGCGGATGATGAGATCCGCATCCCCGTCTGCACGCGTATCGCTGACTTCACGCGATTTGACGATGATTGACTTGAGCTTCACGCCTTCTTCCGGGAAGGCGTAGTTC
Source organism: Hyphomonas adhaerens MHS-3 (assembly GCF_000685235.1). Taxonomy (NCBI): domain Bacteria; kingdom Pseudomonadati; phylum Pseudomonadota; class Alphaproteobacteria; order Hyphomonadales; family Hyphomonadaceae; genus Hyphomonas; species Hyphomonas adhaerens. The sequence continues at coordinate 209,971 of NZ_ARYH01000002.1, read as the reverse complement.
GGCAGGAGGCCACGATCGGTCAGAAATTGCAGAACCTGAACCTGGTTGATCGTCTCTCGAATCGTCCGCGATATTTCTGTCCGCCGCTCACTCAACTTCTTCAGTTGCTCGTCGAGATCCATTGGCGGAGGCGACTGGTCCTTCAGCCGGCGGCGCGCATTGTCGAGCTGCTTTTGAAGCTCGAGTAATTCGGCGCGTTCTTCGGCGGCCTCGTCAAATACCGCCCGGACGCGGTAGCGGAGAGAGGTTTCCCCATCGCCGACCAAATAGTCTCGCAATTGGGTCACAAGCGCTTCGCTGTCGCGCACAGCTTCGGGCAGAATTGCGAGGAAGGCCTCGGCAATCTCCGCACCATTGCCCCTCAAATGAGTGAACCAGTTGCACGGGAAACCTCCAGGTATGTTCCTGGCCAGTGCGGATATTGCTGTATTGACCTTTCCATAGTCGATCTCTGTCTCGCTATCGGCCACAAATCGGTCGAGGGCAAAGGCGGCGGCCTGCCGCCTCAGAACTGCAGCGGCTTGCAAATGCACGCCCGGCGGCGTCACCTGACCGGCCAGCATCGAGCCTGGATCTTCCCAAAATTGAAGATCGTGGGGCCGTGCAGCGATCAGCGTCAGATTGAGCGAGTTGCCGTCCCGCCGTCCGGTGCGCCCGATCCGCTGAACATAATTGGCTTCTTCCGGCGGCATGGAAGCAAGAATGAGGGTGGAGAGGTCCCCGATATCGATGCCCATTTCAAGCGTCGGGGTCGCAGAGATCAGATTGGGGTGCCAGGGGGCCTCGCCTTCAATAAAAAGCCGCTCCAGCTGCCGCCGGTCATCCGTTTCGAGAATGCCGGTATGTTCGCGAGCGACGATGCGATGATTGCGTGAGGTTTCCATCACGCCTCTGAGATAGGCGGACGAGTCTGACGAGGCCGGGGTCTCCCCAGTTGGCCGAAGTGACCCCTCGCAACCTATGCGCAGGCAAGCGAGGGGCTCCACGCCGGTGACGCATTCGCGGCGACCACACTGGTCGCAGGTGAGATCGACGGCTTTTTGCGTTAGACGAACCGCTTCGGGCCGCAGCCCCCAGACACCAATTACTTCATTGCCGGAGGTCATAACCTCTTCGGTTACGTCCTGGCGGGCAAGCACGTCGAATGCGAGACGAAAGATGTCGGTATGATTGGTCCCGAACCCGCCGTCCGCCTTGCCAAAGAAGCGGTTGATCCAGGCCCGGTACCAATTGGTCCCGTGATCGCGTCCGACAAACTGAAAGCCTTCCGCGCGAGACCGAAGCGTCGGCAGCCTTGGAGCGGCTGAGCGCCTCGGATTGGGGAAAGGCAGGACACCGCGATTGCCAAGACCCAGCGTGCGCGCGGCCGCATAAAAATTGAGCCCCCGTGCGGGCGAACCTTGTTCGGCTGCGCGCTTGACATAAGGGTGCCAGACCGCACCGGACCGGCGCATATGGATGGCGAGTCCCGTCAGGAATGAATTCGCCTCATCAAGATCGATGGCGTAGCCATTGCCAAGATGGGCCTGCAGGGCTGCCTGGAATTCCTCAGCGGCATCAGCAAGCCGCCCGGCTGGCACATCTGCGACGCAGAGCCTCGCGGTTTCGAGGGTCTGAGATGTGCGCGAGCGGTAAGTGAGGTCGGAGAAAAATTCCCAGCCGAGCCGCAAGGCGACATCGTCGCCGAACATCGTGTCCGTTGGCACTTCGTCCTTCAGAGCGAGGTCCTGATAAGGTTGGCGCCAGCTTTGATCGCGCGCTACAAATCGGGCAATGAAACCTGCCTCGCCAAGTTCGGTACGCATGCGGTCAATCTCATCGCTCCACAGGACACTCAAAGCGAGTCCATCCTCATCATGCGAGGATGCTGAACGATAGAGCGCTTTTCGAACGACCGTCTGGACGTTTCTGATTTCGGTCACGGCCGCGCGCTGAGCTGCGTCCTGGACGGAATCGGAAAAGATCAGAACCCGGGGCTTTTCCGTGTCCAGCTCTTCATGATGATCGGAGTTGAACAAGGTGGTCGAAAGCGCGGCTGTCAGCCGGGCCGATCTGAGGCCGAGGATTTGCAGGCTGTGTTCAGTCCCGCAGGCCGGGCAGGTTCTGTCGATGAAGCCCTTTTCGTTTGTAGGATCGTAGAGCCAAGCAGACGTCCAGCCAGCTGCCATCTGGGAGGCTTCCTCCCACTTGTAATCAAGACTGTCCGGATGAACGCTGACCTTCACAACCCCGCCATGCGTTTTGCCCTTCAGCTTTGCCCTGACGGCCTCAAAATAGACGACACGCAGCCGGTCACCGCCTTCGAAGAATTCTGCATAGAGCGTATCGAGGTCGGCGCCGAGATTCTGGCTGCTCTCATTGATCCGGCAAAGCTGGCCGCTCGTGCCGCAATGCCGGCAATGAATTACCGGCAGGGCGCGCTCAAGATCTTCGGTCTCCATGTCGGCCGAGTGATGCAGGCTGGCAGGCACGAGGTCTTCGCTCTCGCCGGGCCGGGGTAACAGAGCGACCATACGGCCGAGTTCACGCGCCCAGATTTGTGCTCGGACATTCAGGAGGGGCTGTGCCCGGCCACCAAGTTCCCGGCGCGCCCATGAGGTCAGGATGACAACGGCTTCCACAAGCGCCGCGAGTTCAGGCCTTGTCCAGCCGTCGCGAAAGAGCCGCGCGCCTGCCAGCGCACCCACGGCTCCCTCAAGGAGTGCGGCTCGACCACTGGTCTGTATCGCCTCGAGGACCCGGTGAAAGGCCACATGCGCCCGCAAACGCGTCCCGAGCGCGATGCGCCACGCCTCCGACGAGGCATCTGCTGGCAGGCTCTCGTCGTAGTAGGTGCTGTTCGGGTCGAAATCGTCAAAGAAGAGCCGTGCCAGATTGAGCGCGATACCGGCCTGCGACTGACCCAACCCTGCTCGTACAGCCTCAACAATTTCTCCAGGCGCGGGGAGATCAGTATAGTCAATGCTTTCCAGATATTCATGGGTCAGAAGCCGGTCTTCCTGGATGACGCCGTCCCGCTCAAACGCTTCGCCAAAAAGGTCGCTTGCATAAGAAATCAATCTATCAACCGCATCCTCACCGCTTCCGAGCGTAGCGGAAGACCCGACGCAGGCGAGATGGTTCTGCGGCGTCCCCAGACGCGCCTTCAACCGCCGGATAAGAAGCGCAAGATCGGCGCCTTGCGCCCCATCAAATGTATGCAATTCGTCGACAACGAGATAGCGAAGCGTCTCCGGACCATTCTTCGCCCAGAGCCGCTTGTCACGTCCCCTCAAGAGCAGATAGTCCAGCATCTTATAGTTCGTGAGCAGAATATCTGGCGGGTTTCGCCGCATTTCTTCGCGGCTGGTGATGACGTCAGCATCACTCATCGCATCGCTGGCGGGCGTCGGCTCGGAATCCGCATAGATGCCGCATCGCACGCCTTTGAGAGCAGGTATGCGGTGAATGGCCTTGGCAATGCGCCGCGCCTGATCGGTGGCAAGCGCATTCATTGGATAGATGATGATCGCCTTGATCCCGGGCTCAGCCATCTGAGCGCGGCACGCATCCAGGATCGGCCAGAGATAACACTCGGTCTTACCTGACCCCGTACCCGTCGCAACAAGCGTGGATCGGGCGTTCGGCGCGCGCAACCTGTTGAAGGCAAGTTCCTGGTGCTTGTGCGGACGAAACCCCAGCGGCACTTCCGGAAAGAGTTCAATCTCGGAGTCTGCAGGCCGGAACGGCAGATCAACCGATAGCCAGGGACCTTTCAGGAAATTTCCATCCGTCCCAAGAAACCGCTCAATCATACCTGAAAAGGCAGCAGTCGTCGTTTCAAAGCTTGAGCGGACCAGATCCCTCAGCCCATCTTTAACCTGTTTGCCGAGCAGGATCGGGTTCATGCCATCCCATCCTTATCCTTGTGGGCCTCAAAGAAGGCCCAGGCACGCTTATAGTCTTCAACCCGGTCACACTTCGTGAAGGGCCCGACAAACCTCCGCTCAACCTCACGCGGGCCGCCTGGCTGCGTATCATCCACGACCGTGCAGGTGAGCACCTGCTTGTCAGCCGGAAGAGCATTCAATTCTGTGAGCTTAGTCTCCCAAGCCGCTCGTCCTGGACTCTTCATCTCCCCAGTTCGATTTGGCTCCAGCCAGCCAATCCCCGGCAGTCCCTTGGAACAGGTCCACACAATCCGCCCATTCTGATCATACCAAGTGCCGGCCTCATTCTCCTGCAGCACGGGAAAGTAGATCCGATAGATCTCAATCAACTGATCGAGCTTGAGGCCAAATGCCTGAGCCACAAGCACGTCGATTTCAACTAAAGCCAAGCGACGGGCGAACTCGGTGCGCAAGGCCGCGGTGCGGTCCCATGCTCGAGGTCCCTCGACCGGCCCCTCCAGCGCAAGTCGCGGATCGTCGGACGACCAGGGCAAGGGCTTCAGATTGGGCCCGTTGCGGTTCCAGAGGTCGGCATACGCCGTTGTGAGGGAGGCGAGGCGGAGGCCGCGGTGCTTGGAAGTGTCGTTCAGTTCGGCCCAAGGGATTCCCTGCGCGTCTTTGTCATGCAGGTTTTGTTTGGCGCTTGCCTTAATCAAGAAATCGATCGGCAAACTGCACCAAAGTGCGGTGGCATTAACGAGGTCCGTTTCGTCTCTGAACGCCACGCTTTCTATGCTGTTCACATGAGCAGCGCCAACCGGAATTGTGGCACCGATCAAGCTTCGTTCACTATTCAAGTTGATCATCGCTCGAAATGCAACACGGTAGAAGTCGGCATGTGTCTTTGTTGGATCCCAGCGGCAGCGGGTCATGCGGCGTCGGTATTCGGCGGGTTCTACCGCCGGGCCGTAATTGGTGCGCGGAAGGTAGTCGTCAGGTGCGGCGACAAGGTCGATCACATCATAGTCGGCATTCGTCCGCGAGACCGCACGTGGCGTCTTGTAGAGTGGATTGTCGACGTGGAAGAGCGGCCCTTGCAGGACCATCTCTGAGGCCGATCGGAAGGCGGTCTTCCGTTTTATGGTGCCGTCTTTCTGAGCGTTGGTTTCATCCCACAGGCGGTTCATCTGCCAGCCTGCGACGTGTTCTCCACCCGTCGTTTCGACCGGCGCGATGGCAGCATCAAGCTTTGGAAAGCGCGCCATCTGGCGGAACACGTCGAGCATTCGCGCCGAGAAAGGCTGAATGAAGCGGGCTTCTTCGACCGGCGTGCCCTCCTCCTCCGAAAGCGCATGAATGACTGACAGCGCATCGCGGTCGATCCGCATTAGGCGTTCGCGATGGCCGCGCGTGTCCCAATAGCCGTCGGGCCCCTTGATCGTCGGGATCGAGCCGGAGCCATCGTGCTGGTATGATTCTTCCACCTGCGATGCCAAGAATGCCATCGTTATCTGATCGAACGAAATATTGGCTGGCGTGCCACGATAGATGTTCAGGCTGAAGCGCACATGATCGACGACCTCTGCAAAGTTCTTTGAGGTGATCTTGTTGCTGTGATCGAAATGTTTCGCGATCCGCGCATACCAGTGCCGACGGAACTCGCCTGACTTCGGATCACCCAGATGCCCATCCTGATGGATCATCGCCGCATAGCCCTTTGGTGCCGTCAGCCTAAACGCCAGGTCCGCGAAACAGCGATAAAGATTGTTCGATCCGCCGCCAGCAAATGGGTGCATCATCTCCGAACTCGTCACCGCCATGGCGCCGCGCGTTGAAACGAATTCCTCAAGGAAGCGCACCTCACCTTTGGCTTGCGCCAATGCTTCAGCGAGAATCTTCTTCGCGTCTGACGCCGAGAGGTTCATGTGCTTGGGATCGATATCCGCAAGCACCAATCCTTCATTCCACGACGGCTTGGCCCAGGGCGGGTTCCCCACAATCAGATCAAATCCGCCGCGCGCGCGCTGAATATCGGCGAAGATGAGATCGTAGTGTACAAAGCGCTCGCGCCGGGCTGTTTCGCGCGCAACCTGCAGCCAGGGCGAGTTACGGATCAGCGTGTCGATGTCCGTTGCCTGGAACAGCGCGGCGTTGATCGTCTTGGACGGCATGTCGGCGGCGATCACCTCGGCTGCCGCCTGTCGCGTCTCAATCATCTCGACCAGGTCCTGGGGCGCCTCGGGCAATTCTACGCCCTCCGGCAGGGTTATCTCCCCATCGCTTGTCATACCGCCCAACAGGATGAGCGACAGATCCCGCAACCATTCCATGCGCGACGGAAGCTTGCCCACCTGATCCAGCGGCCACAGCCAGAGTGCGCACCAGGCGTCCATCGCTGTCTTGAGCCGCTGGTAGGGCAGGGAATTGGCGACATGTTCCTCGCCCTGCAGCACGCGCAGGCGTTCCAGTTTAGATTGGTAATCAAGTCCTTTGACACCCGCCATGGGTTTGTCTGGCCAGAGCGTGATGGCGTCGTTGGATGACGCGCGCATCTTCTCGAGGTCATCGGCTACCGCGTCGAATAGCGCATCGGCGGCTTCCGAGAGCTGGACCAGTAGCTTGACCTCATGCGCCTCGAATGGCGCGAAGAACCCGCCCTTGCGCCAGGCCTTGATGGCATCCTGCGCCTCACCGGCGAATTCCCGAATGGATCTTTCGCCGTCGAAATTGGCCATCTTCTCCGCCGGCAACAGGAACTGCCAGACATGGCCGTCGGGCAGCTCACCCCGCCAGCCGATTTCCTGCGGCTTGGCGCCCAGCCACAAATCCTTGGCCTTCTTTCCGCTCAAAAGGTGCTTTGAATAGATCGCCCGCCGCGCCCCGATCAGCGAATTGCCCGCATGCAGCTGGTCGCCAAACCAGGGCGAGAAATCACCCTTGTGCAGGCTGTTGAGCCAGAGCGAGATCTGACCCAGTTCCACCGCAATCGGGTTAAGGTCCACGCCGAAACAATTGCGGTCGGCGATATAGGCCCGCACTTTCTGGCGTTCGGCAAAATAATCCTCTTGCGGAATACGCTTGCCTGTCTCTTCTTGCTTACGTTCGAGATAGAGATCTGCCAGCTGATTGGTTGCTTCCACCAGGAAGGCAGCAGACCCCATCGCCGGTTCAAGTATTTTCAGTTCAAGGATGCCGTCGGCCGGAAGGTCTTTGCAGAGTTCCATCAATGCGTGTTTGACCAGCAGTCGCGCCAGAGGTTCCGGTGTATAGTAAGAGGCGGACTTCTGCCGGTCCCGCCCGGCCAATCTGTAGATGAAGCTGCCACGTTTGTAGATGCGCGGCTCAGTCCCGTCATAGACAATCTGTTCCGGGGTAAATTCGTCGGCACGGCTTCGCTCGACGAAATAGCTCGGCGCAAGCGGATCGATTTTATCGACAGCTGAATATGCCTCTTCTTCTTCCTCGTCCTCGATCACGTCACTGTCGTCGCTGGTATCATTTTCGTCGTCGGCGTGGTTGTCCTTGCCTTTCTTGGGGATCAGCTCAATGAGATCGCTCTTCGCAACGAAGCCGGTGAACGAAATCAGCGTTTCATAAACCGCGCCCAATTGGCCGATGCCAAGTTGGGCATAGGAGATGCGTCCTGTCCCGGCCTTATCCTGTTTCAGTGAGAGAAGCCGAATGATGCGCTGAAGCGCTGCATTGCGCAGGCGTACACGCGACAAGATCGGCGTACTCTTTGGATCGAGCAGCGAGACCCGGACGCGCGGCAAGGAGAAGGATCTTGAAGCGCCAATCGACTTCGGCTCGAGGCCTTCAAACATCAGCCCGAGCAGGCGTTGCAGACTGTCCCAGATGAACGTGCCGGTCTGGTCCTCCAGTGTGCGCAAGCGGACAGATTCAAGGCCGCGAAGCGCCTCAAGGCTGTAGCCTGAGAGATAGGCCGGATCCTTCATGGGCATGATGCCGAGCCGGGGATTGGCCTCGGCGTAGAAAAGGAACAGCAGGCGGTACATGTAGCGCAGGCATTCGATGGAAAGCTCCTCGCTTTCGATCCAGACGCCTGCCCTCGGATGACCTTTCGGGTATTTGTTCTCGCAAACAGCGAGGACTTCATTGCCCAGAATTTCGATCGCTTCGCGCACTGTCTTCTTGAGCGATGCCGTCACCGCATTGGCGTGGCGCTGAGCCTCTTCTTCCAGACGCTCGGCCAGCGCGATCCCTGTCTTTGGAACACGTGCCTCACAGGCGATAAAGCAGGCCATTGCCTGAAGGGTCGGCGCGTCTGCCCGCGAGAAGATTTCTGAAAGGTCAAAGCGGAGGACTGAACGCGCCGTCCATTTGTTCCGGTCAATGAGAACGAGCTGTGTGGGCGATGCTACGATGACAAATCGTGGTGGGTCGTCCCGATCGAATATGCCGTTGGAGATCAGATCTTCGATGGGCGTCGATGTGTCTGCGGCGTCAAGGAGGCTTTCCGGAAACTGCTCCCTGGAGAAGGGCAGGGAGATCGGGTCGGAAGCTTCATCCTCTTTGCCAGGTAGGGGGGCTTCAATAATCCAGAGACGATCGCGTCCATCGGCATCGGCGACGCGCGCGAGCAGCGGGATCTGCGTTCCTTCCTCAAGCTCAGCAAAACTTCGCCCATAGGGATAGCCGAGCGCCGGAACGATAAGGGAGTATGCGGCCTTGGCTGTTTCAAGCGCGATGTCTCGTGTTCCGGACTGCCGGATCCGGCTGAGCAGGCGCAGATAGTCCTCGGCAATAGACTCCAGGCGCTTGTCGGGAGTCCTGGCCTCGTCGCCTGATGCCCAGCGAGCGATGGCATCCGATATCTCTCCCTCAAGCGCCGAGGACAGAAACGCGGTCGGATAGAAGTCGTTTTCATTATCGATGCCGAAGAGATCAAGCGCCATGTGAAGTCCTCCGGAACACGGCCTTGATATCGACATGAGGATTGGGCTCGTCTGCGAGCTTGCAGCTCACGGTGATCCATTTTTCCCAATCCTGGAACATGGTCTCGATTTTCTTCTGCTGCTTGGCCCTGCGGCTCATTCGTAACCGGTCGGATCCTGATTGCTCACTGGCGTCGGCCGTGTCGCCGAACTTCAGCGAGAGCTGGGAATCGAACCTTGTCTTGAATTCTGCGAGCCGTGCGCGGATGTCTTTGGCCACTTCGTCCAGCTCGGCCTGCTTTGCCTGCCGCGCCTTGACGAGTTCAGACTGAAAACGGTCGACAGCAATTTCGAGGAGATGTGAGGAAGCCAACGGGGCAGGCTGAGCCGGATTGGGCGTATCGCCTGAAAACCCGATGCCGGTCAGAAAGGCGCTGACATCCTCTTCGATCCTTGAGACTTTTTCGCCTTCGAACACAACAACGGCCCAGCGATCGATCGCCGGATGCCCTAATCCATCGACAATGGCGCCATGCACCAGGATGGCGATGTCGCCTTCGCCCAGTCCCTGCTGAACGTCACAAAGTGGCGCCGTGCCATGCGCAAAGAGGGCTTCGGCCCGGTCTCCCAGCCAATTCACCAGCGGGTGGGCATCCCAGAGGTATTGAAGGCGCGGCCAGGCGCGGTCTTCGGCGCGGGATTGGTTGATGGCGGCCGTCACTGTGCCGGCCTGATCGGTCAGCTCAATCCGGTCTCCCGGGCCGACCGCTTCCGGTGGCATGTAGCGGTCATCGACTGTCCCGCGATCCGTGTAGCCAAAACTATCGATCGCCTTCAGTTCATCAGGGAGCGTTAGCCGGATAATCCGTTCCCGACCATCGATTGCAAGATCGCCCGTGCCCTCTGGGAGGAGAGTCTGCAGCATGTCGGTGGCAAAGCTGAAAGTCGTTGGATAAAGGCGAGGGGGGGGCACTGCGGTTGCCGGTGGAGGGGAGCTCGTTTCATACTCACTGAACAGAAGGTCCCAGGAATTGTCAGCGTGCTCAACCGCGGTTGATTTGGCCCGCTGATCCATCTCTGCATCGAATGCTTCAGCGCCCGCCCCACGTGCAACCGCTTCCGCAACAATCGCTTCTTCGCCGTCAATATCGCCTGCACCGAGAAATACGGCAGGATCGCCGATGCCATCTTGCGCGGCTTCGTCCTTGGCGACCAGTTTTTCGAGAACCCACATATCGCGAACGCGTTCGTGGCTGCTTTCGCCGATGAAGTAGTAGAATTCCGGTTTGCAAAGCTGGCCGTAACGATCGATGCGGCCGTTTCTTTGCTGGAAGCGCAGCAAGGACCAGGGCAGGTCAAAGTGGATCAGTCTGTGGGATTGGAAGTGGAGATTAAGACCTTCTGAGGCCATGTCTGAGGCCAGCAATATCCGAAGGTGCGATCCGCGTTGGCCGAAGTCTTCGAGGATTTTTTGGGTGCGCTCGTCCGCCTCCACAGAAGATCCATCAACCTTGCCAATGGCGCCCTCCGCAAGCCCGAGATCCTTGCTGAGCTGCGCCTGTAGCCAGTTCAGCGTCGCAATCCGCTCCGAAAAGATGACAAGCCGGTCGCCTGGATCGCGGCCTGTCCACCTGATCTCTTTGAGGAGTGCCAGAAGGTTCTGATACTTGCTGAACGAACCCGGTTCGATGACGGACAAGGCCGAAGCTAGATCTTCAAGGGATTGGCGGTCCTTATTTGATCCTTTGGCCGTACCCGCCTTCATTCTGCGAAGCCTGCCGTCGACTGTTTCAAGGCAGGCGGCCGGGCTCGAGAATAGAGCCTTGGCGAGGGTCGTGCGGAAGAGATCGATGGCGCGTCCTGGCTTGTTGACGTCTGCATCCAGGTCGAGTTCCAGTCGCGCCACCAGATCATAGGCCGCGTCTTCCTGGGGCGTGAGTGGGAAGTGGCGCGGATTGATCACCCTTTCGGGCACATGTGCCCGAATGGCTGACATGACTTCCGGCGACGAGCGGAAACGCCGGATCACCAGATCTTCAATATCCTCGCGTCGCAAAGAAGCAGGATCGGGCACCCGTGTCGGATCGAGCATCTCGATCAGGCTCGCAAAGGATTCTGCTGAGCCGTCATGGGGTGTTGCCGTCAGAAGCAGGAGCGCGTCTGTCTGGCGGGCCAACAATTCGGCGAGGCGCGCCCGCTGGCTTTTAGAGCCAGCGGCGGACTTACGCGCAGCGACATTGTGAGCCTCGTCAATGATGATCAGATCCCAGCGCGAGTTTTCCAGCGCGACGCGGTATTGCAGATCCTTTTTGAGCGTATCGATTGACACGATGGCCCGGTCGAATTGGTCGAAAACATTGTAGTTGGACGGGATCGCATTGCGCATGCGCTTGATGGCGGCCCCATCGAGGCGTGCAAGCGGGATCGAGAACCTGGTCCAGAATTCCCGCTGAAACTGGGTCAGCATCGCGCGGGTCGTCACGACCAGAATGCGGTCAGCACGATGGCGTAGGATGAGTTCTGAGGTCACAAGGCCGGCTTCAAGCGTTTTGCCTAGGCCGACATCGTCGGCGATCAAGAGCCGCACCCGCGACTGGCTTAGCGCACGTTCCACAGGCGCATGCTGGAAGGCAAGATCATCAATCGCGGCCTGTCCAAGAACGAGCGGCGTATCGGTCGCAGGAGGCGCACTCCTGAAGGCGGCTTCAAGGTAGAGCTTGGTCTGCCTGAAATTGCTGGACGTGTCGGGGATAAGGGTCAGATTGGCCGGGTCGAGCAGCTCTAGGTCAGGCTCCAGTCTGTCTATGAAGATTGATGATTTGCCGCGGGTAATGCCGCTGAGGCCGATGCAGTGCAGGAAGTTTGCAGCGCCATCCGGTTCGACGTTCTGAACTTTCCAGACTGACCCCCGCACTTTGATACGTCCCCCGGCAACGGGGCGCCTGTTCGGAGAAGGGCCGGGGCGAAGTTCAAAGGTCATAGAAGGATGTTTGACTCGTGTTGGCTGCATCTAGCGGGTGAGCGCGTGGCGGGTTGGAATTGTGCGCCAATTGGCAACAAAAAACTTCATTTGTTCAATGGCATACCCATCCGCTTTTACACATCAACAATGCTGTCTACACCTAGACGAGGATTCGCGGTCACAAAACCGTAGATTGGAGATGCGGACCGCAATGTCTTGTGGAAGGTGAAGGAGCCCGGATGTTTGTATTCTATGACACCGAGACGACGGGAACGAACCTCGATTTCGACCAAATTCTTCAATTCGCTGCCATCCTGACCGATGACCAGTTGAATGAGGTGGAGCGTTTCGAAATCCGTTGCCGATGCCGGCCCTGGGTGGTTCCGGCACCCATGGCTCTATTCGTCACCGGGATCTCGCCGGCCCAGCTCACAGATCAGATGACCGGCAGCCATTATGAGATGATGACAGCTGTCCGCGAGAAACTCGAAGCCTGGTCGCCAGCCATTTTTCTCGGCTACAACACGATCCAGTTCGATGAACCGCTCTTGCAACGCGCCTTCTGGCAGACACTCCATCCGCCCTATCTCACCGTTACGAATGGCAATGCCCGTATGGACGTTCTTCCGCTTGTGCGGGCGGCGTCTCACCTTGCGCCCGGGATACTGACCTATCCGACAACAGCCAGGAGAAAGACGGGTTTCAAGTTGGACCAGCTTGCGCCTTTGAATGGCTATTCCCATGAGCAGGCGCATGATGCGCTCGCTGATGTCGAAGCAACTGTCCACATCGCACGCCGTATCGCGGATAGCGCACCGGCCTTGTGGCAGACGATGGTTGCTGCGGCGCCCAAGGCGGAGACGTCCCGAAGATGTAGCGCTGAGGAGCCGGTTCTTATCGCTGAGTATTTCGGCGCGCCCTCGCTCTGGTGGGGGATGCGCACCGACCGTCTCGGGTCCCAGACGTCTGCGGCCCTTATGGCCAGACTCGATACTGACTGGAGCGGGCTCAGCAAACTGGATGATGATGGTCTGGAAAAAGCACTTAAAGCATCTCCCAATCCCTTGCGCCGTATTCCCTTGAACAAAGCCCCTGTCGTCTTCTCGCTGGAAGAGGCACAAACCCATTGGGGACGGGCACCGACGTCCCATGAGTCAGCGCAGGCTCGCCTGCTAAGCACTGACAGTGAGCTTAGGGGCCGCCTTGTTGGCATCGAGGAAGGAACGGCGCCTGTCTATCCACCTGGCGAGCATCTTGAGCAGAAAGTTCATGAGGGATTTGCGAGCTCGGCAGATGCGGCCCGAATGAATGACTTCCATCGCCTAGATTGGCCGGGCCGTCTGGACCTTGTCCGAACTTTCGAAGATGCCCGTTTTCGTCAGATCGCGCAGAGGCTCATCTTCGAAGCTGCGCCAGAACTTTTCAGTCAGGAGGAAGCGGGCAGGTTTACCGCCGCGATCAGCGAGCGGCTTCATTCGTCTCACCAGGACCCTGGTCTATGGCGAACGATTGCGATGGCGCGGGCAGAAATTTCTCACCTGCCGTCGAACGGAGCAGGGTCTACACTGTCTACGGAGCTGGCCCAGTTCTTTGATACGCTTGCTTCTACCTATACTTCAGTGGAAGCGTGAGCGCTGGAGAAAATTGCCTACGTGCCTTCAACGGTCATTTTGAACGTGCTCGACGGCGGGTACCGGGCGTAGATCAATATTCCCTCGTGCAGGTCGGCAGTCTTGGGATTGAACGGATTGAAATCCGCCAGGACAACCGGGCTAGGATGGCCCGGCCTCAGCCGGCTTGGATCGGCGGAAAAGATGCTGAAGGCCGGCGAGAGGTGTTTTGCGATGCCTCTGTGCCAATTGTATTTTGAGCCGTGATGCATGACCTGAAGCGCCAGGATGTCCGCCATGCGCGCCGATCCGAAATACTTTTTCAGATTGTCCAGCTCCGAACTCATCTTCAGAACGCCATCGCCGGTCATCAGAAAGCTTCCGACGAGGCGCCTCGCATGGGTGGGTTAAATCCGTGCCCAATAATCCCAGTGACGGGGCTGGGGTAATCAGGGAAGGCTGCGGGCCAACGAAATCCGCAAGCGCGCACTTTAGTTCGACGGAGAGGTCCTTCAAACAGGAACAGGCTGCCGCGATTGCGCTTTTCTGAAGTGCGGCTGCCCGTCAGATGATGATCGTATAGCTTCTTCAGCGCTTGAATGCATTCCTCGCGTTTTGTGTCAGAGGCCGCCTTCATCAGATCATTGCGGGATCGCGCGACTTCGCTGGAAAAACGCTGGAGATTTCTCGGCTTGGGAAGGGGATCGTTGTAAGGAACAAACTCCCAGAGATGTTCGATAGCAATTCTTCCTTCCCGCTCCAGCAGAGCGATCTTCGGATAGCGTCCTGTTGTGCCAATCTCGCTACGTCTCATCGCATAAATGTCGGGACCGAACGCTTCTGGAATCCCATCTGAATATTCGATGATTTCTTTCAAGCTGCCGAATGTTGGTCGTATGTCCGGGGCCACATCTCCAAAAGGCAAAGAGCCATCTTGTGGTGGAGTCAAATCTTCCCCCGGCGTAACCGGAGGCGCATCCGGCGAAGAGGGAGGTACAAACAGGAACTCGATATCCGGATCGTTGGCCTGCTGAGCAAGATAAGCGGTGGGATTGAGGTAGAACCCTGCAATCCCCTCGGTGCCTGTCACTCCCTGATCAAACGCCAGAATAAGTCGCTGCGCGAGATCCATATAGGGAAGCATGATGCGGCGTATTGACGTTTTACCGAGCAACCGGGAAACGCCGCTGATATGGTCCGCGTCAAAATGCGAGATGACGAACATATCGAGCGAGGAGACGGCGCTCGCAAATCTGTCGACCTCACGCGTGACAAGCGGTTGCGCCCAGTGGTTTCCACAATCATAGACCCATGCATAGTCCATCGCGGGATCTTGACCGTACACGCGTAAAGTGGCGGACGAGAAAAGACCATGACCGACCGGATGAAAAATCGTGGCGACGTCAAAATGCATGGTGGGTTCTGATGTTTGCCCTCAAGTAGACCTTCAACCCTAAATAATTCTGTGCCGTTCGACGAGGCTGCATTGCCGCGCTCACGCAGTCTTCGGCCTCGCCTCCTCAATCTTGGCCGCGACCGAAGTTGCTATGTCCACCCAGCAGCCCGCTTGCGTTCGAAGATATTCGTTAACCGCCAGACGGTGATAAAGTCACTTCAGAGATCGAAGCATGAATCTGCAGCCTGGAGCGACGATATCCGGCTGATAAGATTGCTTAGTCCCCGGCTGCCAGCTGTCTAATATCCGAACAGGTTTTCGAAGTCCGAATAAAAGCCGTACTTCGGGGCTTCGACGTTTTCGAGACCAAACGTGTAGAAGTGCTTGCGCGCAGCCCGCCACCCGCGAACGAGGCTTGGCATACGCGATTCAGGCAGCTGCGGTCCCTGCCATGCTGCCGGGTCGAGCCAGGTACCGGTTGCGAGTGATTTGTTGGTAGGCTTCGGGCAGGACGCTCCGTATTTGCTGGCAAGAATGTGGTACCGGGTTCGCATTGCACGGCGCACGATGCTCAGCATCCAGCCGTCAAGCTCCTTGAGCGGCGCAGGATCGTCGAGCAAACAGTAAAATCCCATAAGACCTTTCATGCGCGGAAGGCGGGTCCCACGTTCAATAAAGCCGGATATTTCAGCTTCTGAAAGCCCACCGTAAATGGACCGGCGAAGCTCGTAGATCAGACCGAGCAGGTCCCAATCATATTGTGGGTTGGTGCCGCTACACCTTGAATTGTTGAACCCTGCGTGCAGGTAATGAATGAGATACAAGTTCGCCAAACGCGATACGCGCGCTTTCAGCTTTCGAATTGTCTTGTCCGGTGCAGTCAAACCCGAGGGCGAAAATCGGTAGCCGAGATAGTCGAAATATGGAATGGTTCTGAGTTCTTGCTGCCTTGATGAAACAATCGCAATTCCAGGTGATTTGGTCGCGTTGACCTTCAGGCCGCTTACCCGGCAATGATCCAGAAAACACTTCTCGATGAGTTGCGCCTGCGCATAGTCGGAGCTGAGTGCGACGACATCGTCGGCAAAACGGACAAATCTGCCAGCCGCAGCAGTTAGGTCGACATCAAGATCGTGGTTTGCGAGGTTCGCCAGCAAGAGCGAAACGGAAGACCCTTGCGGCGTGCCTTTGTGGCGGTGCTTGAAGCTGCCCGATGCGTAGTCTTGGTAGTATGCGTACTGATGGTGCATGAAGCGATCGAATATGTGCTTCTCGTGCGGTGTCAGGCTGATTTGCCCCGAATCCTCCAGCTTCCGCTTCAGATATCTTGATGGGATATTGTCGAAGTATTTCTCAAAATCGATCTGAACGGCGAAGAGCTTGCCGCGATCATCGAATTCCCTGAGCGCCAGTATTGCATCGAACACATTCTTGTCCGGATGGTAAGCATAGGAGGCTGGCGAAAGACGCTTAATGTTCCGGTCCCGGCTTCGGCGCAATACAATATTTGCCAGGGCCGCATCCGGAATCGAGAAAGCCATGACTTCGCGGTGCGAGCCATCTGGTTTTGGGATCGCATAACATATTGCTGGGGCCGGCTCGTAGGCTTTTGTCAGAACCTTGTGCCAAATTGTCTTCGCCAAAAAGTTGGCGTGCCGCGCGCAGTATTTTGGATCGAAATGCCTTGAGAAAGGGGGCGAGGTTTGACGGGAAGAGGGACCGGCTGCAAGACCGGTACGTTTGGCAAATTGTGCCTGATAGTGTTTCTCAAGCTCCGCCGCGTTTGCCTCCTTCTCAAAGGCGCGTTTTGCGAGCCGCTTGATCTCGACTTTGATCGCGTTCTGCATGGCTCCCCGCAAGATCGGCGGACGGGGGCTTAGAGTCAGGGAGTCCAGAAAGATTTTTGTCTTTCCGTCGCACGCGCCCTTTGCCTGTCTAACAAAGAGCTCGTACGCCATCAACGCACTGGGCGTTCGGTACTTTGCCCCCGCCGCCTCGGCTACTACGCCAGTTTGATGACCGTATGATTGGCCAAGAGATTCGTCAACTTTTAGGCGACGCCGATTCCAAGTGGAATTGGATGCCCTGGGCCTTGCTCATTAGAACTGCTCTGCCCCCAAAAACTCCAGCCCAGAATGAGGGCAATTTTGGGATCGGTTCAAGAAAGGGGCAGACTCTCGAAATAAGCGCGGGACGCGTGGGGCTCAGGTCAATGCTCAAGACCGCGCTTCACTATTGGCGAGCGCCGAATACTCCCTCCGAATTAGCACCGAGAGCTGACACTAGAAACATTCGAACCGAATTGGACAATTAGTCTCCAACTCGAATGCCTAATATCGGCACTCCCGCATGCACTCCAGTCAGCATGGTGCGCATGGCTACGGGAAGCAGGTTAGCCCCCTATATCCAAATTAGTAATGCTCTAGGCAGGTGTCTTTTGTGCAGAGAACACGCACCAACCAAAGCGCTACAGACAATAATATATAAAAAATGTTTGTAATAATGTTCATATGTGAACATATTGAGCACAAAGGAGAGTTGATATGTCTGATAAAAGGGACAAATTTGTTCGGCTGGCTGAAAACAGAGTCAATAAAGCTATCAAGGATATCCAATTAATCGGAAATCTTTGTAACAAAAGCGCATATGAGTACACCGACGAAGATGTGAAGAAGATATTCCGCGCTCTGCAGGAAGCCGTGGATGGCTCGAAGAAGCGATACACTGAAATAGGCTCGCAATCGCGCAGTGAATTTAAGCTATAAGGAGATTTTACTCGATGTGGGTATTTCCAAAATCAGGTCCATTTGACAGCAACAGAAAATCTAAACTTGACCAGTTCTTTAGCGGGCAAAACGCGGCGACATCTGTTGTCAGAGAAGCAATCCAGAACTCTCTTGACGCCGCGTTGGACAAGTCTGGTCCGCCCGTAGTTGTTTATTTCAAACTTTTTGACCGTCAGTGGGCAGACTTCCAACGGTTCATCTCAACTGAAGATGAAGGCCTTAGTTTGAACGATCACACCAAGTGCGATGATCTCGGCAGATATGCGGAGGATTTCGAAGGAAAGACCATTCGCTGTCTGTCAGTTGAAGATTATGGGACTAGGGGCCTGACCGGTTCAACCGATAAGAACAAGGCCCTTTCTGGGAGCAACTTTGTCGGGTTCTGGTGGAATGAAGGAATTACCGGTAAAGGGAGCGGTACGCTCGGAAACCATGGTGTCGGCAAAACCACGCTGACTCGTATCTCGGGCATGTCGACTATTTGGGCAGTTACCAAGCGTTCTGACGATGATCGGGAGTTCCTTATTGGATTCTCTAACCTGCCCTTCCATCAATTGGATGATTGCAGCTACCTGGGCTATGGGCGGTTTGGGAAAACGGCTTCAGATGGTAGCTCATTCATGCCCGTAGAGGATGGCGACACTATAGCATCATTTGCCAAGACGTTTAGTTTGGATCGTGCAGGGTACGGACTGTCTGTTCTCATACCGGCCGTGCACGATAACGTTGGTCATGATTCAATTCTAGAGGCCCTGCTGGATGACTACTATTGGCCCATTTTGAGGGGTCGACTCAATGTTTCCATTACTGATGAGATCTCGGGTCAGGCCACAAATATCGACGCCGAAAGTCTCAATGGCGCGATTTCAAAAATAAAGGACAAGAAAAAGCTCGAGAAGACCAATCTGCTGGTCAATAAAGCTAGGCAGGTGATGCAGATGAAAGAAGATCGCCATCCGAACTACTTTATTGGCATGCAGCCCGCTGTCGAAGGTGATGATGAAAAAAGCAAACGCGCCAATTTGAAAGCTTCCTGCTTCAGTGAAGACAACCTCCAGCGCATTAAAGATCAGTACGAGAAAGGACATATGGTCGGGGTCCAATTCGGTGTCGATCTTGTACCGATCAAAGGTGATGCAACTACAGGAATCTTCGAGGTGTTTCTCCAGGCGGCCTCTGAAAAGGCTCCAAATGGAATTAGTCAATTTCTACGTAATGGCATCATTCTTTCGGAGCAAAAGGACAACATATCGGGCCGCTTCGGATGTTGCTTTATAATCGTCGAAGACAAGGAAATGTCAGACTATCTGGGGTTGGCCGAGGGTCCGGCACATACCAAATGGCTTATCGGTACGTTGAAAGATCATAAGAAGTTCAAATCTGACTGGCCTCTTCGTTTCGCAATGGACGCTGCCCGAGAGCTTTATAGAATTCTTGTCGGAGAGGATGAGGAGAAGGACAAGATCGAAGGCTTCGCCGCTGATATCTTCTCGATCAAAAAACCATCGCAAAACGATGCGAGCGAAGCGAAGAAGCAAAAAGGCAAGAAGACCAAAAAGCCCGAAATTACGAAACGGGAGCGTGCTACCGAATTGGTAAGGATCGATCGCGAACAAGCGAGGACAGGCTTCTCAATAGTGCCAGTAGCGGGACTTAGTGATGTGATGGCTGGCGAAGACATAACGCTGCCGCTAACGATCGAAATAGAAACGGCCTACCTTTCGGTCGGCGGGAATGCCCGTTCATTCAAAGATTACACTCCAATCGATTTCGATTTTTCCAGCACTATTGGTGTAGAAATCACTCCTGAGAAGGCCGCTAAAGTCCTTACACAGAATGGCAACAAGCTTGTGGTCGAAGTTCAAAAGCCGGAATTTAAGGTTGTGGCTAGCGGATTCGATAGGCACCGAGACCTATTGATTAAAACAGAGGTAAAGGTGGGGGGATAAGTAATGTCGGTTCGCACTCATTTTGTGGAAAAGTGGAATTTCACAAATCGCAAACGAATAAAGCAAAAGCCAGAGCTGATATTAGTGGAACAGCTTAATAGAAACTCCAATGAATTTGTGTTTAAGGTTCAATGGGATGAAGAAAATATTCTCAAGCAATCTGGCATAGATTCCTCAATCGATCGGTTGCTTGTGCTGGATGTCCTATTCCTTGGAAATACGCACCGGTTTGAGTTGCCAGAGGGGGGGTCCACCGAAGAGTTCGTGCTTGAAGATTGTCCGGACAACGCCATTCTCGAATTTCGTCTCAAACTCGTATCGAACGATGAGGCAACCCGGGGAATACTGCTTGCAGCAACATCGCCCTTCAAACTTCAGGCGGGACCAGGGACGAATGATGCAGGAAGCAGCTTTGAAGGTTTCTTTAGTCCAGATCTTTCCGATAGTCTCGGTTCAAGAATTTGGTCGGTGACTTGGCCAGCGCCAGATATGCCGGTGATTTCGCTCAATCGGGCCTATTTTAACAAGTCCAAAGATCAAGCCTATTTTCCAGTTCACGTATTTCCGGAAATTCTGCGTGCGGTCGTCGTTGGGCTTCTCCTTAATAATGAAGATCTAAATGTATTGGAGGAGGGCTCCCCGGCTGATGATTGGCTGAAATTTGTTGAGCAATCCCTCGAATATTCGCTTCGAGGAGAGGATGCCGAACTTCCGGATGGAAACGAAGAGCGCTTAGAACTTTCAGACAAAATTGTTACGGCGTTTACGGAGAAAAAGTGGCGAAACGGGAAAACCTTGCTTGAGGAGTTTGTGTAAGATGCAATTGGCTATGTTCAATCAACGAGGGATCGAAGCTTTCGAAGCACTTATTGAGACAGCGCGTGACAATGTTGATGCCCGAAAGCCAGCCCTAGTGGACGATGCATTCTTTTCAGCTGTAGATGCGATCGCCGTTGATCCGGAAATGACAACCATTGTATCTCATGAAATTGAGATTGATGCAGGGCTTCAATTCAAGGACAGGTTTGAAATGGGGGAGTATCTATCTGAAAACCTTCCCACTGATCTTGCTGTTGTGCAACACACGAACATTGGGCTGTGGGCGTGGATTTCTGCTATCTATTTGAGGCAACTCCTCGAAAAGCCGCCAAAGGGGGGGGAGTGGAAGCTTTGGAGTGCATACCGATACATTCCCAGGGAATATCAAAAGTTTAGGTATTACCGACATCTCGCGTTTATGAGCTTCTGGCTTCATCGCTCCTTTGGCGAGGAGGTCGCAAAATTCTTTCTATCCAGGCCTCCCTACGCACATTCTGATGCCATCGAGCAACTATATACTCAGGATAGGGACTTCCTAGCCTCTCGTGGCCTCATGAAAGCTGCAGTTGAAATGTATATTGATCCAAAAACTGGAACTATGAAGCGCAATGCTTTGGGAAAAGCGACGCCGGGAAGCGCAAGGCGTCTCGCCACTAAAATTGCAAAACAACTACAGATGAATTACGATCTGTACTCTATGAGCAAAGCAGATATTTATGCCTTGCTTCCATCCGAGTTCGACAGCTGGCGCCCCAGTAGTGAGAAGGCTCCATTCTAGCCGCGGAAAATGACCCCTGATATTGACAAGGGTCGAGCGCAAACCGGCTCGATGAGCCGAAGACAGACCCGGAGGGCGGGGGAGTGACATCTCCTGAACTCTTGTTTCGGTATTTTTGAGCGCGAGTGGTGTCACACACAATGTGGCTGATCAAAAACGTCGCCAAACAAACAATATATATTCATCTGCACGCTGAAATACTTGGAGAATAGCCTAGTCTCGGAAAGTGTTGGCCTCTAATCGGCGCTTGGAAGAGGTTCAAAAAGCTTTGCATCGGGTCTGACTACGCTGCTTTAGGCTGAATTTTCCGGGATTTGAGTGGAGCGTTTTCAAGGATTGCAAGGACAACATCTGCAATCTGGTTGGCCAAAAGTGGAGGGACCGCATTGCCAACTTGCACATATTGTTGAGTGCGATTTCCAAGAAAAAGGTAGTCGTCCGGGAACGTTTGAAGCCGGGCAGCCTCGCGCACAGTTAGGCTGCGGCACTGCAAAGGATCTGGATGGATGAAATAGTGTCCGTCCTTGGATATGTGACTGGTGACGGTGGTCGAGGGTCTGCTTGCAACCTGCGCTCTGAACCGATCCGCGAAAACACCCGTTGTCCAGTTTTGGTGGTCCGGTGCGAGAGCTTCAGGAAATTCCGAAGCTTTTGGTGAGCGATCATGAGCGCCGGCAAAAGCCGCGGCGAAGAAATACCTGCCCAGATCCGAACGCATGTGTCCGCGAGAGTGGTGATTGGCCGTGCCGCGCAGGGCTGGGGTGTGAAGCCAGTCGCGCAGTTTTGGAGGGCACTCGTTTCCCGGAATGCTGGTCGCTGATGAAGACTGTGGCAGCTCCTCATCGAGTTCAGAGAAGATCCGGATGTTGAGAGCCACCTGTTCTCGCAATGCCGCAGGTTCCTTCCTGACGGCTTTTTCGACCCGCTTCATCTCCGACAGGGCAGCCTTGTGCCAGTTTGCCCAGCTATTTGTTTCCTTGCTCAATCCACTCCGCAAGCGGGGCAGGGAGGCGAGTACTGCCTGGGCCGGAACAGGTTTGTCCTGCGCAGCAAACCGGAAATTCTCAGCTCCGCCACTACCCAGGTTCTGAGCAACATCTCGCCGAATACCGAGGAGAATGACCCGGTGACGGGCTTGAGGAATGCCATGCTCTTCAGCACGTATGATGAAGTCAGAAGGCTTCCAGTCCCCAAGGAGATCATTACCTTCGGATTTCAGCGTCAGGGGCACCAGGGTGTAGAGATCCTTCTCTCCGCCAACACTGCGAAGGTCTTGCATGAGCAGATCGAACACCCGCTGATCATTCACGGATGAAGAAAGCAGCCCTTTCACGTTCTCCATGATGAAAACGGCCGGTTTCAGGGATGCGAGGACATTCAGGTACTCGCGAAACAGGAAATGGCGATGATCCGCAGCTGCATCATACCCCTGAATGCCCTTGTTTCTCGAGCGTCCTGCGAGGGAATAGGCCTGGCAAGGAGGTCCACCAATCACGACGGTCCTGTCACCCCACTTTTTCTTGGCCTGAGTGATCGCGGCCGATAGGATTTCCGTTGTTTCACGCTTTCCGAGCTCCATGCACAGCGCTTCAGCGCACGCCTCCTTCCAGGCCGCCTTGTTGACCGAGGACCAGTCCGGCTCAGACGATCTACCCGCATGAAAATCAAGGTATTCTTCCGGAATGGCGTCCAATGTCCTGAGGAAGGCGCGAAGGCGCAGGGTCGAGTGAGCGGACGGGTCCATCTCGACGGAGCGATAGATACGGAATGCGCGTTTACCTGAGGTATTGAGCTGACGGCTGAAACCTTCTCCGAGCCCTCCAGGGCCGGCGAACAGATCAATGATACCGTAGTCTTCCATTTGACCCTCCGATCATCTCGTTCTTGAAGTGCTTTGCGAACCAAGTCCAGGAGCTCTGACCATCGATGGCAGACATTGTCGATCAGAAAACCCGCTCCCGCATGATGTCCGGAATCGGTGGCAAGAATACCAAACCTGAGCTGGCCTTGCGAAAGGCGCTACATGCTCGTGGATACCGATATCGACTGCACCATCGCAAGCTCCCGGGCAGGCCAGATATCGTGATGCCCAGCCGCCGAATCGTTATCTTCGTTCATGGCTGTTTCTGGCACCGCCATCCAGAGTGCCGATACGCGACTACGCCCACAACACGACCGGAATTCTGGGCTCAGAAGTTCGAAAGAAATGTGGAACGGGATGCGGAAAACGTTGCTGCATTACAGGAATTGGGATGGCGGGTTGCCGTGGTCTGGGAGTGCGGTCTCAAACCTGCGGATTTCGAAGCGAACCTCAATCAACTTATCGATTGGATCGAGACACCAGATTCGGCTCAAGAATATCTGGTAATCCCTGGTCCAGATCGCCCTGAATAGATGCTCGAATCGGCGGGCAACTGGTATTTCTCGAACAAAAAAATATCTCCACATTTTTGACCGCAGAGAAAAATCGACTACCCCGCCGGTCTGGGAGGAGGGGCTCCAGAGTTGGACCCTCCCCCCGGGGTATGCAGGTTCGCTCCTAACGACCGGACCGACTACGGATGCGACGTGTGTCGACCTCACCTCGGCACGTAACGCGCAATGGTGGAGCCATTCTGGACAAGAACCACCGGCTTGTTTTGACCAGTCGCAAGCCTGTTCAGCGCGCTCCCATGACCCGTCTGCAGCGTAGCAATACGAGCAGCCACATCGGACGTGATCTCGATCTTGTCAGACAGCTCGTGCGCATTGAGACGCTCCACCAACGTTCTGGCGCGCATCTCCGGCGCCCCAGACTCGACCATGCAGACAGAAAGGGCCTCGCAAATGGGGCAGGTGGCGGACTGAGACTCGGTACCGCTTGCCTTGTCCGATGTTCCATTGGAATGGCTCAGCAATTCGATCAGCGGTTCCCAGCTCGTCAGTTTCTCATGACTTGCCTGCAGACGATGCTTCAGCCGCTTCGTAACCAAAGGCAAACGACGGACCATCTGAACAGCCTCTTCATCCGGCTTGCCCAGGAGGAATTCGATGACAGGGAAGAGCGAGAACATCGACTTGTGGCTTTGCGGATCGATGAAGGGGGACAGTTCCTTCCAGATGAGATTTTGCACGTCAGCCTGACCGGTGCCCGCAAGTTCTTTGGATAGTTTAGATGGATAGTTACGTCCGGACTCTGCGTCGGTATTCTGGGAGACTCCCTGACGACCTTTCGAGACCAGGAGTCCGATAGGGAGCGCGATCGCGAAATCATACCCGCGCCGGTTTCCGTTTGCGCTCCGCCGCTTGCGACGGATCAGACCTAGATCTTCCAGTTCCGAAATCGCCCGATCAACAGTCTTGATTGAGTAGTGCGTTCTCTGAGCAATCCGCTTCATGGTCGGAAAGCAGAAACCGCTGGCATCGGCGTAGCTGCACAGTTCAAGGAAAATGGCCCGATAAGGTCCGCGCAAACCTTCGACCTGGAAAGCAAGCCGAAGGAACAGATAGCCGGATTTCTTCTTGCTCATCACTGACCCCGCATGCTGCGGTCAGCGCGGGCGGACGCTGTGTCGATTGCCCGCTCAAGCTCATCACGACGCCAACGCGTGACGCCGCCGAGGCGAATGGGAGAGGGGAGGGTTTTGTCGCTGACCCGGCGCCAGAGGGTCGCCCGGGAAATCCCGAGCAGCTGGGCAGCTGTCTTGTCCGAGAGAAGCAGGGAAGGGGTGTCTGTCATGTGGTTTGCTCCGATCTGAGATTTGATGGAGCAATCTGATCAATGATGCAGACATTCAGCCACGAGGAATCCTCGCAGCTAGCTGTCCACTGTAGTACCTACGGCGTATTTCGAATTAATTCGAACGCCTCCTCGGTCCAGTCCTCAATCGTTGAAGGCGCGGGAAATCCATACCGGGTTTCGAGTTCCGGATGATTCAGTTCCTTCATCCGTGCCGTCACATTTTTGAGTCTCTGTTTGGGGTCGATATTGTTGATGCCAGGCTCTTGAAGGATGCCGGCGACGATTTCGATGCTTCGCGCTCGCTTTGTGCTGTTTTGGGCGCCCGTCGTTGAGCCACCAGATCTTGTGTCCCGATCGCTCTTGATCCCTTTTTCGACGAAGGTCCCGTTCCGATAATTGATGTCATACAGCGCAAGTTCGACACCGGCTTCCAGGGCGCAATTGAGTTTCACATTGCAATCCTTTGCGGACAGGGCGTCGGACAGTTTTTCAGCGACCATGGCCATTTGATACAGCGTGCTGCCAAGAGGTTCTGCCCTCTGCACACAATCGAAACCGCGCATCTTGATCACGTATTCGCCATGCAGCGGTTCCGCGAAGTCCCGGCTCTTTGAAAGATCGCGGTAGATAATGTCCAACGCCTTTGGATATCCGGCAATCTCGAACACGTTGTCGATCCTGTTCAGAAATTCGAGCAATCGGTCATCAAAGTTCCGCTTAAGATCGTCGTTCTCCAACCGATGGCCATCGGCCCAGGTTATGCGACCACTCCTGGGAAACTGCCGAAACCCGGCTCTTATGATATCCGTGCCGTCAGTGGACATTCCAAACCTCCATCTCAGGGAGTCTGCAGAATGTACCGACCCCACTCATCCATCAGTTTTCGGCGCTTCTCGAAAAGGTCGGTACGCCGGTAGGCAGCCTCAGCCTTGTTCTTCACGACATGGGCCAAGGCAGCCTCCTTCACCTCATGGGGAAAGGAAGTCGCTTCTTCCGACCAGTCGCGGAACGTCGATCTGAAACCGTGAACCGTCACATTTAGGTCGATTCTCTTCGGGACGGCCGACAACGTCATGTCGGAAAGTTGTGTATTAGTCTGGCGGGACGGGAAGACGATTTCTCCCTGATGCGGGTCAAGGCGCCTCGCTTCCTTCAAGATCGCCATGGCGGCCGGGGACAGGGGAACGCGATGATCACGGCCGGACTTCATCCGGTCGCCGGGCAGGGACCATGTTCGAGTTTCAAGATCAATTTCATCTTGAGAAGGGCTGAGATTCGCGTTTGCGCGTCTCCTCCTCCGCCAGCGCTCTCGAACTGGCCCGCTTTCCGGTCGACCGGTTTCACCAGCGGTTCCGGACTTCTTCGGCAAAACCGGGCAGGGCGGCGATCTTCAGAACTGATCCATCATCCAGTTTCACTTGCCCGGAGAATGTACCGAACACCTGGTCCTGGGCCGTTTTGAACACGCCGAGGTCTGTGGTGTGATGGCGATTGACGATGGGATCGAAGTGCATTTCGAACCGGTCATCATTGCTTGTGAATCGCCAGGGCGCAGAATCCGGCGGTCCTTCTGGCAAGTGGAACGTCACTTGATCGAGCTTGTGCGCCTTGCCGTCCACAAAAACCATGTTTTCAGAGGCGGCTGAGGTATCACCGAAGCCGTAACCGATGTTGAAGCCGACGCATCGGTCGCCGCACATACCGGAGGCCGATCCCCAGTACCAGACGTTGCTGTAGGTCCACACACCCCGCCCCCAGTCCAGAACACCGAAAGCGGAATCCGGAGTGAATTGGTGGACGTCTGTCCCGATCCTGATTTCGCCTGAGGCCGCCAGGCAATTGATTTTCTGATTGTAATAGAAGGCCTTTGGCGCATTGGGGAACGGTGTCGCAATGACCATCCGATCCATAGGAGGCTGGGCGAGCCACAATTCTCCTTTTAGTCCACGCCCGCCATCAAAGCGCGGCGCATCAACTATCAGCCGACGGCCGCCTTCCTCATGCAGAAAGCTCAGAGACATATCTTTGTGTTTCTGGACGATGTCACCACGATCGGCGGACCCAGGCAGGCCCATCCGGCCCATGGGAAATGGGATGACTGCGCCGTCATTCACTGCCGTTCCGCTCTTCAGATCCATCCAGGATGTGCCGAGGAAGCCAAGATACCCATTGTCTGCGACAGTCAGGGCGAGGCCGAAGTCAGGTGTGAGGATGCAGTAATAGTCCCACTCCTTGATCCGGAAGCCGCTGGCCCGGATGGCTGACCTGTCATACTGGCGCACTTCCTCGGTGGCCCAACCACGGTCAATCAGCTGGCCGCGCGCATCGAGCAGGGGGCCTTCACCAAGTGTATGTTGCATTCCGTTTGTTCCCCCTGAGTGTGCAGATAGCGGTCTAGGCTCGCTCTGATTGACGTCTCATGTCTTCACCTGTGTTTCCGCCATCCGGCAAGAGCGCGGCTTGAAAAGATGTAAACAACCGGTAACCGTATTCACCGGATCCTTCAGGTGAGGTTCATAAGGCCTGCACCACACTATGCTACAGAGGGTTCGCTGGAGGGCAGAAAAGCCGTCCCAAAGGGTCATAAAATGACCCGCAGCTCAGAATGAGGTGAACCTTGAAGACCGTTTCTTCCGCATCGAAATCGCTGCATCTGTCGTCGCTGGTTTTCGCCGGCGCGATCGCAATTGCCGCTGCTGCGCCGGCCTACGCCGACAAGCGCACCCCGGCCCCGATTGTCTATGCAACGGGAACATCGCCTTATCCGGCAGGTAAGCCGCAATATATTGCGCCTAGCCGCACCCCTGACGCGAAACAAAAGAAACAGGCACGCATTCAATTCCGTTATCCTGGCTCTGCTCAGCTTCCCAAAAGTGCTGCAGCCAATACGGAGCAGGGGGCCCAATATTCAGAACCTGCTGCCCGTGAATATGCGAGCATTGAAGCGCCGGCACCGGCTTCGACCGGCGTTGCCACGAGCGGCCCGAACAGTTTTGATGCCCGCGCGGCGGCCGCCCGCATTGAGGCGCAGCGGACTGTGTCTGCCGTGGAAAGCGAAGCACTTCCAAGCCTGCAGCCGACCACCGCTCCAGCGCCCATCGCTGCTGCACCTGTCGCCCCGCCACAGCAATACCAGCCCGCCGCGCGTTCACTGACACCCGCGCCATCCTACACGGTGTCCAGCGAACCCGTTCCGGTGTTCGACGAAACCAGCGTCGCAATTGTCTACGGCTCGGAATTCAATGGTCTCCCGACCGCGAATGGCGAAACGTTCGACCCGAATGCCATGACGGCTGCCCATCCGACGCTGCCGCTGCCGAGCCTGATCCAGGTCGTAAATGCCGAGACGGGCAGGGAAGTTGTGCTGCGTGTCAACGACCGTGGGCCATTTGAAGATGGTGCATCGCTTCAGGTTTCGCCGCGCGCTGCTGACGAATTGGGTATGAATGGAACAGGGAAGGCCACGCTTCGCGTCCGGTATCTCGGCGCGGCTCCGGCCCAAAGTGCACCGACGCCGCCTGCACCAGCGCCACAAATGAAGACGGACACGATCTACGCAGATGCCAAGCCGGCTGAAACACCTGCTGAGTATGTCACTCCGGCATCGTACGAACCAGCTGCGCAACCACGCCAGGTTCAGCCGACCTACTCTTACAATGCGCCTGTGGCAGACGTCTCAAACGGTGATTATTTTGTCCAGATCGGGTCATTCACCGACATTTCGAATGCCCAGATGCTCAGCAATCGGGTCCAGGCGTCCCTGCCGGTGACCATTGTGCCAGCACGCGTCAACGGC
This sequence comes from Hyphomonas adhaerens MHS-3, assembly GCF_000685235.1. NCBI lineage: Bacteria > Pseudomonadati > Pseudomonadota > Alphaproteobacteria > Hyphomonadales > Hyphomonadaceae > Hyphomonas > Hyphomonas adhaerens. The sequence continues at coordinate 181,390 of NZ_ARYH01000002.1, read as the reverse complement.
GCCGACTATTTCCGTGTCCGCGTTGGACCGCTCTTGAGCCGGTCCGAAGCCGAACGGGCCCGGGCCGATCTTTCTTATGCCGGGATCTCGCAAGGACGTATCGTTACTGGCGAATAACCACACGCCCCACCATTGACCCAGACCACAAACCGGCCCTTTTTCCTGTTTAAACGGAATTGGGGCCGGATTTGATTCCGGCTTCCGAACAGAACGTTGGAGGCCTCTTCCATGAACTTGCCGCAGATCGCCCGGAATACAGTCGCTGCAGCGGCTTTTGCCATTGCAGGCATTACAGGTTTCGCAAATGCCCAGATCCTGGATACGCCGGCGACCCACGCCGTGATCATGGATCATGAAACTGGCGCGATCCTCTTTGCCAAGGCTGGCGAAGAACCGATGGTCCCTGCTTCCATGACCAAGATGATGACCGCCTACACGGTGTTCGAAATGGTCCGGCGCGGCGAACTTTCGATGAGCGACAAATTCACCGTCAGCGAAAATGCCTGGCGCAAAGGCGGTTTCCCATCTGGAACGTCGACTATGGGCCTTGCGCCCGGTGATACGCCGACCGTCGAAGAACTGCTTCATGGCGTCATCATCATGTCCGGCAATGATGCGTGCATTGCGCTGGCCGAAAACATCTCCGGGTCTGAAGAAGCATTCGCGCGCCGGATGACCAACCTTGCCCACGAATTGGGGCTTAATTCGGCGAACTTCCTGAATGCCACAGGCCTTGAAGCCGTCGGGCACGTCATTTCTGCCGAGGATCTCGCGAAGCTCGCGAAACTGACAATCGACAATTATCCGGAATACTATTCTTGGTACTCCTTGCCCTCCTATACGTGGCGGGATTTTACCCAGGCCAACCGCAATCCGCTTCTGGAAATCTCCGGCGCAGACGGGGTAAAAACCGGCCATCTTGAAGTCTCAGGCTATGGTCTGACCGGTTCGGCCGTCAGAGACGGGATCCGCAGGACGATTGTCATCAATGGACTGCCTTCCATGGCCGCGCGGGCCGCCGAAGGTGAGCGCCTGATGCGGATCGCATTCAACAGTTTTGACCTGAAGACCCTGACGCCGGATTCTGTCGATCTGCCCGATGTGCCGGTCTGGCTTGGAGAAACCCAGAAGGTGCCCGTCAAATTGTCGAGCGATCTTCAAATCGCCGGCTACAAAGCCAGCATGGAAAAAGCCAAAGCCGAAATTGTCCTGCCCGGCCCAATAGAAGCCCCTGTCAGCAAGGGTGACGAACTCGGTAAGCTGATTATCACGATAGCGGGACAAAAGCCGATGGAGGCCCCGATTCTGGCCGACGCAGATGTCGCCAAACTGGGCTTCTTTGGTCGCGCAATCGAGGGGCTAAGCCATATGCTCGGAGGCAGCGAAAGCCAGTCGTGAACCGCGGACGCTTCATAACGCTTGAAGGCGGTGAAGGCACCGGCAAGTCCACCTTGCTTGAAGCACTGCGTGAAAGACTGCAAATGGTGGGTCGAACCGTCATGGTCACAAGGGAGCCGGGCGGCACCGAACTGGCCGAGACGATCCGAAATCTTGTTTTGCACCCGCCGGAAGGCCAGGTCTGGTCGTCCATGGCCGAAGCGCTTCTTATGAATGCGGCGCGCACGGACCATCTGGAAAAAAAGATCCGACCGGCACTGGCGGCAGGCAGCTGGGTTCTGTGTGACCGGTTCGCGGATTCCACGCGCGTTTATCAGAGTGTTCAGAACGGCGTTGGTGTCGAGGTCCTCAAGATGCTGGAAAGCTCTGTGCTCGGTGAAACGCGTCCCGATCTCACACTCGTTCTGGATGCACCTGTTGAAAAAGCTGCGCTCCGGCGGGCTGAGCGTGGCGGTCATGCAGACACGTTCGAGCTGCGTGATAAAGCCTTCCATGAAGATGTCCGCCAGGCCTTTATAGATGTTGCCAGGAGCGAACCTGAGCGCTGCGTGCTGCTGGACGCATCCAGGGAAGCCGACGAGGTTGCACAAAACGCATGGCATGAAGTCGAAAGCCGGCTTTTCGAGTTGAGGCAGAGTTTGTCGTCATGACGGCTGCCTTGCCTCTCATCGGTCATACGGAAGCGGAAAGAGCGTTCGAATCCGCAGCGGCGAGCGGACGAATGCATCACGCCTGGATGATCGAAGGGCCATCGGGCATTGGCAAGGCGCGGTTCGCCCTGCGATGCGCGGCCTGGCTTCTCGGTGCGCGCGGACCAGACAAGGCACCCTTTGATGCACCATCGGACGATCCGGTCATGTCACGGTGCCTTTCAAGCGGGCATCCCGATCTTCGCGTTCTGACTCGTGAGCTCAATGACAAAGGAAAACTGAAGCAGGATATATCGATCGAACAGATCCGAACCTTCAATGAGTTTTTCACCTACCGTCCGGCCCTTGGTGGCTGGCGTGTCGGCATTGTTGATTCACTCGATGAACTGAACCGGAACTCATCGAATGCGATCCTCAAGACACTGGAAGAGCCGCCGAATGCCGCCATTATGTTTCTGATCAATCACGGGTCGCGGCCTGTGTTGCCGACGATCCGTTCGCGATGCCGAACACTGCGCCTTCATCCACTGGGGCATGACGATATGGCGGCGGTGCTCCGACTGGAGGGCTTTAGTGGCGATCCGTCGGAAATCGGCCACGGACGCCCCGGGCTCGCCGTCGAGCGTTCTTCAGAAACCTGCCGTATCGCCACGAATGCTGCTGGCACCCTTATGAAGTCTATGCCACGTCCGAATGACGCTGTGGTGACGCGCGCCATACAGGCAGCAGGAGCCGATGCGGAAGCATTCGCTGCGTTCCGCGACGAAGTCTTGTCCAAACTCGCCGAGTCTGCGATCGAGGCGCCGCAACAATCCCGCACCTGGCTCAGCACAGTCAAACTTGTGGGGGAGACGGACGAATTGAATATGGATCCGGAGCAGGCGGCCGCAAAGATGATCTCAGGCCTTTTGTCGGCACCCGGCCGCACCTAGAGCACTTCAAATGTTTGATACACACGTCAATTTGCACGGCGAGCCATTTGCGGATGATCTGGAAGACGTTTTGGATCGCGCGAGAGAGGCTGGCGTTCGCCGTTTTTTGGCGATCTGCGACCGGTTCGATAATTTCGAGGAAGTGCTCTCCATAGCAGAATCAAATGACGATATCTGGTGTTCAGCAGGCGTGCATCCACATCATGCCAAGGACTTTGTGGATCTAACAGCAAAGGCGCTGATCGAGGCGGCATCCAATGACAAGGTCATAGCAATTGGAGAGACCGGGCTCGATTTTCACTATGGTTACAGCACTGAAGAAGACCAGGTGGCGAGCCTTCGAAAACACATTCACGTTGCCCGTGAAACCGGTTTGCCAGTGATACTTCACACGCGTGAAGCCGACGATCTGATGGCGGATATTCTGGAAGAAGAGTACCAAAAAGGCGCGTTCTTGCCTTTGTTGCATTGCTACACAGGAGGCGCGGAGCTCGCACAGCGTGCGTTGGCATTGGGCGCCTATGTCTCTGTATCAGGAATACTGTCTTTCAAGAGCGCAAGCGAGGTGCGCTCGGTCATCGCTGATGTCCCCATGGATCGGATCATACTGGAGACTGATTGTCCTTACCTGGCGCCGGTCCCAGTGCGTGGAAGGCGGAATGAGCCAGCTTATCTTCAATACGTCGCAGACGCGCTGGCAAACCTGAAGGGTCTGCCCACTGACGAGGTGAAACGGATCACTGACGAAAACGCCATGCGTCTGTTCAGCAAGGTCACCGGATCATGAGTGCGGGTGTGCGCTGTACGCTGCTTGGCACCGGGTCGTCTGGCGGGGTGCCGCGCGTCGGAGGCGACTGGGGCGCTTGCGATCCGAATGAGCCCAAAAACCGCAGACGACGGTGTTGCGTTTTGATCGAGAAAGAAAACGGTTCCGGCGGCCTGACATCCGTCTTGATCGATACGTCACCGGACCTGAGAGAACAGCTTCTGGACGCGGAAGTGACCGATCTCGATGCGTTGGTCTACACGCATGAGCACGCAGACCAGGTTCATGGCATCGACGATATACGCCCGCTGGTGATTAGGCGCCGGGCGGCCCTGCCGACCTATATGAATGCTGCAACACGCGAAATACTCACCCGGCGTTTTGATTACTGTTTCGAGGGAAAAGGCGGATATCCGCCCATCCTCGACGTTCAGCCAGATATTGTGCCTGCAGTCCCATTCCGGATACCAGGCGCTGGCGGCACAGTGGAGATGCTTCCAATCGACATGGAGCACGGTCGCATCCGGTGTCTCGGGTTCAGAATTGGCGATTTTGCCTACTGCAATGATGTGAGCGACCTTCCCGCATCGTCGAAGGCATTGATGCAGGGGCTGGATACACTGGTGATTGATGCTCTGCGCTATACAGACCACCCGACGCACGCCAGCGTTTCCAAAGCGCTGGATTGGATTTCGGAATTGAAACCCAACAAAGCCGTGCTGACCAACATGCATGTGGATCTGGACTACGCGAACCTGAAAAGGGAGCTGCCAGCCAATGTTGAACCTGGCTTTGATGGGATGGTGCTGGAGGTCAGATAAACCAGCCATCTCCGTATCATCATTATTTCCCATAATGATGATTATGCGACTTGGGGATATGAATTGTCCGGTATTTCAGTGACTTACGTAAATTCAGATATTGCGCCGTGCCAGCGGTCGCGGTGTGTTTAACCCACCAGTCTCAACCTGATTGGGTGACGACAATGATCGGCCAGGCCTGCCTGGCGACGCCAATGCTGCGCTTTGAAAGGAATTGTTAAGCTGCGCCTTTGGCTTTCGGGTCCCGACTGGGCGCCCCTTCCCCGCCATCGGGCGGCCCAATGAGCGAGAAGAGAATATGATCCAGCATTGGCTTGCGGATGAACGCGGTGAAACCCGACTCGAGCGCCAACCGCTCAAGACCGGAAGTTTCCCAGCCTGACACCATTGCGGCCGGTGTTTCAACGCCCTCCCCTCGCAATGCGCGGAGCACCTCTACGCCGGACATTTCTTCCATCTTGTAATCAATCAGGAGAAAGTCGAACGAAGAGCGGAGCGGAGACGCGAGGAACTCCACGCCGCCGGCGAAACCCATCGCAGCATATCCGCGCGCTGTCAGCAGAACACCCAATGAGCGGCGCACGGCTTCGCTGTCATCAATGACGGCAACATTTTTTGGTCTGTTCAGCAAAGCGTTCGACATGGCCACCCAACAACAGGAATATCGAGCCTGCATGTTGGCGGATGGCCTGTGTGCTGTCTTTAAGTACTAGTCCGTAACTTTGCCGCCGAATCCGACGCCGGCCGCAAATGCGATCCTGAGCACACCAGAAAGACTTGTCGCACCCAGCTTTTCCATCAGGTTTGCCCTGTGGATTTCGACCGTTCTCGGCGAGATATCGAGGGAATCGGCGATCGATTTGTTCGTGTGTCCGTCCACCAGGCCTTCCAGTACTTCTCGCTCGCGCGGCGTCAGATGCTCGATTTTCCCCCGGGCTTCATCGACCAGGAGGTCACGTTGGGAGCGCTCCTCCAAACGCTGGAAGGCGCGATTGAGGGCCTCCACAAGCGTTTGTTTTTCATATGGTTTTTCGACAAAATCGACAGCACCAGCCTTCATGGCCTTAACCGCCACATTCACATCGCCATGCCCCGTGAGAACGATGACCGGCATCGCAACGCCCCGGGCGTTCAGTTGCTCCTGCACTTCCAACCCGTCCATTCTGGGCATCTGTACATCCAGCAGAATGCAGCCAGCAGCGGCGTCCTCAACAACTTCAAGGAAGGCCACGCCATCGGTGTAGGTTTTCACGGCGAAACCAGCATGGCGCAGCATAAAGCTGGCCGAATGCCGTACAGCATCGTCGTCATCGACAAGGTGGATCAGTTTTTGTTCACTCATGACGATGCACTAGCCGTATCACGCCTCAGTGTGAACCGAAAACACGTCCCGCCAGTGTCTGCTGGAATTGCTTCGATCTTGCCGCCATGGGCCTCGACAATTGTCTGACAAATGGACAAGCCAAGTCCCATGCCCTGTGATTTCGAGGTCATGAACGGTTTGAACAGCGTTTTGCGAACCTCTTCGGACATCCCCGGACCATTGTCGCAAACCTCGACAGTTACAAACGATTCCGGGCCTTTCCTGGCGACGACGCGCATGCGTGGGGCGGATACGTTGTTTAGCGCCTCAGCTGCGTTGCGCAGCAGGTTTATGGCAACCTGTTGAACCTGAATTGGGTCTGCCAGTACGGCGCCCAGATCTGGAGCAATATCCTTGTCGATCGGAATATCCGCCATATCTCCGGAAATCCGGGCGAGCGCGATCGAATCAATCAGCAGTGGCGCAAGCTCGACCGACCGTGCGTCGATCTCTCCGCGCGATACATATCCGCGCAATTTCCGGACGATTTCACCAGCTCGGACAGCCTGTCGTGAGGCTTCGTCCAAAGCTTCGTGGAGGATTTCTTTCGCATCCTCCGAATCGGATTCCAGCAAGTCCCGTGCGGCTTCAAGGTAATTGGCCACAGCTGTCAGCGGCTGGTTCAGCTCGTGGGCGAGCGCCGACGCCATCGTGCCGACCGCGCTCATGCGTGAGAAATGGACCAGCTCGGCCTGCATTTCCTGCATGCGCAATTCGTTGCGCCGCTGCTCTGACAGGTCTCGAACGAACGCGGTAAACAGGTAGTGGTCGCCGACCTTGGCTTCACCGATTTTCAGGTCGACCGGAAAGATCGTGCCATCTGATCGTTTTGCCGAAACGACACGGCCGACGCCAATAATGTGGCGTTTCCCGGTCTCCAGGTAGTTGTTGACGTATGTCTGGTGATTGACCTCATCATGCCCACCCATCAACAGGCTGACATCTCCACCAATGACCTCTTCTGCCTTGTAAGAAAAGAGTTTTTCAGCGGCGCTGGAGAACGCCAAAATCTTCCCGTTTTCGTCGATGACGATCATGCCATCCGGCACAGATGCCAGGATGGATCTCAGATGGAGCTGAAGCACCTCCAGATCAGTCGATACTGCGTCGCCGGTGAGATCGCTCAAATTTCCACGTCCTCAATACCGCTGCAGAATACGCCTGACACGGCGCCAGTCTTGTTTACCGGCGAACCGGCAGTGCAGCATGACGAGACGATACCATGATCATGACAGCAGCATATACGATCATTGTCGCACCAGCGGCGGCGACAGGGCAGCCCCAACAATGGCCCGCAAAGGTCAGGAACGAATCTCCATGGGCCTCTGTCCCCGAGCCGCACCGGAATGCCAGATAGTCCTGCAAAGTGAGAGGAGCATTGGTGTGCTGCCAGATCTTCAACAAGCCGGCCACGAGAAGAGCTGCTCCCGCCATTAGCCATTTTGCCATCTGTTTGCTCCTTCAAGTATGTTTCAATACGGTTTGTGAACTAGTCGGATGCGACAGCGAAGCCCATCCGTATTTTACCGTATACCGGTTCGAAGTCGACACCGGCATCAAGGCGCCAGAATTCCAACGACTCGCAGGGGGTCAATAACGTGAGCACGTTACAAACAAGACAGTCTTCGGCATTCGCCAGCATTGGCAGTGTCGCGGCATTTACCAGCATTTTCGCCATACTGGCGTTGCTGATCGCTAGCCATGCTGCCGATCCGCTTATGGGGGCGCATGCCTGGCTATTCCTCGGCCTCGCCGTGGTCGGCCTTCTGGCACTTGCACTCTGGGCAGGTAGCCTGGGTGACCGGGATCCATTCGATCAAACAGTCTATGAAGACACGATCGTCAAATTCGGCGTCACGGCTTCAATGATCTGGGGCATTGCCGGGTTCCTGGTCGGGCTGATTATCGCCCTCCAGCTGGCCTTCCCGAATATCTTCTATTTCGAACAGCTTGGCTGGACGAACTTCGGACGCCTACGCCCGCTGCATACGTCAGCGGTGATTTTTGCGTTCGGCGGCAACGTTCTGATCGCGACGAGTTTCTACGTCGTTCAGCGTACTTGCCGGACACGTCTGGCCGGTGGCATGTGGCCCTGGTTCGTATTCTGGGGGTACAACCTCTTCATCGCTATCGCCGGGACCGGCTATTTGATGGGGGTTACCCAGTCCAAGGAATACGCGGAACCGGAATGGTATGCAGACCTCTGGCTGACCATTGTCTGGGTCGCTTATCTGCTGGTTTTCCTGGGGACGATCTGGAAACGAAAAGAACCCCACATTTATGTGGCGAACTGGTTCTACCTTTCCTTCATCGTAACCATCGCCATGCTGCACATCGTGAACAATCTCACGCTGCCCGTCACGCTGACCGGCTCCAAGAGCTACCAGCTGTTCGGCGGGGTTCAGGATGCTCTGACGCAATGGTGGTATGGCCACAACGCCGTGGGCTTCTTCCTGACCACGGGCTTTCTGGCCATCATGTACTACTTCATTCCGAAGCGGGTGCAGCGGCCGGTTTATTCCTACCGCCTGTCTATCGTTCACTTCTGGTCGCTGATCTTCATCTACATCTGGGCTGGTCCGCACCACCTGCACTACACGGCTCTGCCGCAGTGGGCGCAAACGCTGGGCATGACCTTCTCGGTGATGCTGTGGATGCCCAGCTGGGGCGGCATGATCAACGGTGTGATGACGCTGTCAGGTGCCTGGGACCGTCTGCGGACTGACCCGGTTGTCCGGATGATGGTCGTCGCACTGGCCTTCTACGGCATGTCGACCTTCGAAGGCCCGCTGATGAGTGTCCGGGCCGTCAACGCGCTGTCCCACTACACCGAATGGGGTATTGCCCACGTGCACTCCGGTTCAATGGGCTGGGTCGGGTTCATCTCCTTCGGTGCGCTCTACTGTGCAACGCAGTGGCTCTGGAAGCGTCCGTCTCTCTACTCGCTGAAGCTTGTGGAGTGGCACTTCTGGCTCGCGACCATCGGCATCCTGTTCTACATCGTCGCGATGTACTTCGCCGGGATCCTCGAAGGTCTGATGTGGCGCGCCTACAATGAGTATGGCTTCCTTGAGTACAGCTTCGTCGAAACTGTCGAGGCCAAGCACGTCAGCTATATCATCCGCGCCTTGGGCGGCAGCCTGTACCTGACGGGTGCGCTGATCATGGCCTACAACCTCGTCCGCACGGCTCTCGGCCACGGCGCTGCCGCTGAAGGCACTCGCCCGGTTGATGCACCGGCCGGCGCGACGCTTCAGCCCGCTGAATAGGAGACTTACTCATGGGCTTGATGAAAAAGCACGAAACGCTTGAGCGTCACTCTCTGGCTCTCACGCTCGGCATCCTGGTCACCGTTGCCATCGGCGGGATCGTGGAGATCGCACCACTCTTCTATCTCGAGAACACGATCGAGAAAGTTGAAGGCATGCGCCCTTACACGCCGCTCGAACTGGCCGGCCGCAACGTCTACATCCGTGAAGGCTGCTATGTCTGCCACTCACAGATGGTTCGTCCGCTACGGGACGAGGTGGAACGTTACGGTCACTATTCGCTGGCTGCGGAAAGCATGTACGATCACCCGTTCCAGTGGGGCTCCAAACGGACAGGGCCTGACCTTGCCCGTGTCGGAGGCAAGTACTCGGACACATGGCACGTGGATCACCTGAAAGATCCCCAATCCATGGTGCCTGAATCGGTGATGCCGCCTTACGCATTCCTGGCGGACAACACGCTCCACTACGAAACGATTGATGACCACCTGAAGGCGCTTCGTTTCGAAGGGGTTCCGTACACCGACGAAATGATCGAGAACGCTCAGGCTGACCTGATCGCTCAGGCAGATCCCGACGCGGACTATGATGCGCAGGACGCGCTCGTTGCCCGCTATGAGGAAGCTGCCGGGCGCGAAGGATCAGTCCGGATCGCCGACTATGACGGCAACCCGGAAAAGGTGACCGAACTCGACGCACTCGTCGCTTATCTCCAGATGGTTGGCACGTTGGTGGATTTCTCCACCTATGAAGCCGACGACCTGGATAACCGCAGGTAGGGGCAGGGCCATGTATGAGATTCTGTCAAAATTTGCCCAGACATGGGGCCTGGGCTTCTTCGTTCTGATGTTCGCCGTCGCAGTTGCGTATGCACTGTGGCCCTCGAACAAGGAAAAATTCCAAGCAGCGGCTCACTGGCCGCTCGATGAAGGGGAACCTGGAGATGAGTGAGACCGACAAGGAAGTTGATGCCCTGTCCGGCGTGGAAACAACCGGGCATTCCTGGGACGGCATCAAAGAGCTGAACAACCCCCTTCCCCGCTGGTGGCTGTATATCTGGTATGGCACGATCTTCTGGGCGATCCTCTACATGATCGCCATGCCGGCCCTACCTTCGCTTCCTGGCATGGGCAGCCGGAACACCCCTGGTGTGCTCGGCATGTCTGACCGGGATGCGGTCGCCGAGAGCGTGGCCTCGCTACATGAGCAACGCAGCGCCGCTTCGGCCCAGCTGCTGGACGCATCGCTACAGGACATCCAGAACAATCTGGACCTGCAGCAATTCGCCATGGCTATGGGGGAAAGTGCCTTCGGTGATAACTGTGCCACTTGCCACGGCTCTGGCGGCCGGGGTGCCAAAGGCTACCCGATGCTGGCTGACGACGTGTGGCTTTGGGATGGAACGCTTGATGGTATCGAGCAGACCGTGCGCCATGGCATCCGTCATGAAGAAGACCCGGAAACCCGGTTCTCCGCCATGCCAGCCTTCGGCCGTGATGGACTGCTGACATCGACTCAGATCGATGACCTGGTTCAATATGTGCTCAGTGTCAGCGGCCACGAAGCGAACGCAGGTGCGGTCGCGCGCGGGAGTGAGTTGTTCCAGACGAACTGTGCGAGCTGCCACGGTATGGATGCCAAAGGCTCTCGTGATGTCGGGGCGCCTAATCTCACAGACGCTGAGTGGCTTTACGGCTCGAACCCGTCTGATATCCGCGCCACGATTACGAATGCCCGTAACTCCCACATGCCGGCATGGCAGGATCGTCTCGACGATGCGACCATCAAGGCCCTGGCTGTTTACGTGCACTCGCTTAGTGGCGGTGAATAAGCGCAGCCCAAACAATTAATTGGTGCCCAGGTAATGACGACTGTCATCGATCACACGAAGTCCAATCCGACTCCGCCTTCCCTTTATGAAGGCCGGAAGCAGATTTACCCGAAACTTGCCCATGGCAAATTTCGGATGATCAAGTGGGTCGTGATGGCCGTCACCCTGGGCATCTATTATGCCCTGCCCTGGATCCGGTGGCCGCGTGGGGAAGGCATTCCCGATCAGGCCGTTCTGGCGGATTTCGCAGGCGAGAAATTCTACTTTTTCTGGTTCGAAATCTGGCCGCAGGAATTGTACTACCTTGCCGGGCTGTTGATTTTTGCGACGCTCGGTCTGTTTCTGGTTACGTCTCTCTTCGGCCGGGCCTGGTGTGGTTACACATGCCCGCAAACCGTCTGGACAGATCTTTTCATTTGGGTAGAGCGCGCTTTTGAAGGAGACCGTGCGGCGCGCATGCGTCTCGACGCTCAGCCCTGGTCATTCAACAAGGCCTGGCGGAAGCTGGGCAAACACCTGATCTGGCTTGTGATCGCATTCTGGACCGGTGGCGCCTTCATACTCTACTGGCACGATGCGCCAACCGTCGCGAAGGGCTGGTTCACGGGGCAAGCACCGCTGACGGCTTACTTCTTTGCCGGCATTTTGACGTTCACGACATACTTCCTGGCAGGTTGGATGCGTGAACAGGTCTGCACCTATATGTGCCCATGGCCTCGTATCCAGGGCGCCCTTACCGACGAGAACGCCCTGAATGTGACCTACAGGTTCGATCGCGGCGAGCCGCGTGGCCCGCACCGCAAAGGCGAAAGCTGGGAAGGCCGCGGCGATTGCATCGATTGCAAACAGTGCGTTCAGGTCTGTCCGATGGGAATCGATATCCGCGACGGCGCGCAACTCGAATGTATCCATTGCGCTTTGTGTATCGATGCATGCGACGACATCATGAAAAAGATTGGCCGTCCGACCGGACTGATCGCCTACGACACCGACGTCGCAGTTGCGGACAGGGTCGCTGGCCGCAAGCCGACCTACAAAATCCTGCGCCCGAGGACCCTGCTTTATGGCGCGCTGATGCTGATTATCGGCTCCATGGTTTCCTTCGGGTACTTCAACAAGTCGACCTTCGAGGTGAACGTTCTGAAGGACCGGTCTCCGCCATTCGTGCGCCTGTCCAACGGCGATATCCGGAACGGTTACACATTGAAACTGGTCAACAAGGCAGCTGCGAGCCGCCATGTGGAGATCGAAATCGAAGGCCTTGATGGCGCCACACTCCAAATGATCGGCCTGCAAACCGAAGAAGACGGCTCTGTGGAACTGGACCTGAATGGTCATGGTGTCTCCCGGTTCCGCATGCTGGTCACCCGGAGTTCTGACGACAAATCCCCACGCGTCGACTATTCTGTCCTCGTTAAGGACACGGCGACTGGCGAAACAGAAGATGCGGCTGCCGTGTTTGTTCAGGGAGACAATTGATGCCCGCTACAGCTACCAGAAAGTCGTTTCGCCTGACCGGCTTGCATGTGTTCCTGCTTCTCTGCGCGTTCTTCGGGTTCATGTTTATCGTGAACGGCATATTCCTCTGGGCGGCCTTGAGTTCCTTCCCCGGTGAGGACGAACAAAAATCCTACCTGCAGGGCCTTCACTACAATGAAGCAATCTCGGCACGCCGCATCCAGAAACAACAAGGCTGGTCCGCCCAGATCGGCCTGACGCCTACCGAGGCGGGAGACCGCCTCGTGGTCCGGCTTCTGGATCGCGAAGGGGCGCCTCTGGCGACTCAGGACATCCAGGCACAGCTGCGCCGGACAGTGACCGGCGTGGAAGATGTGCCAATCGTCCTGCAACGCGGTCCTGACGGAGACTACTTCGCCGATATTTCATTGCTCGACAAAGGTGTCTGGGAAGCGCGCGTCCAGGCGACCGTGCCTTACCGTACAGATGACGTTGAGTTTGTCGCGAGCAAGAAACTGATCATTCCATGAGCACGACGGACGTCCTCGCGCACACGCGTGATTGGTCCCTCGGCGACACGCCAGATCAGGAGTCGCCTTTTGCGGGCCTCTCAGCGTTCGTGCAAAAAAGTGGCAAGCTCCAACATTTGGAGTTGCATGTATCGGGCGCGAAATGCGCCGGATGCCTTGCCAAGATCGAGAAATCAGTCAGTGCGCTAGAGGGTGTCTCCGAAGCGCGGCTGAACTTGTCCACTGGCAAGTTCATTGTCACCTGGCAGGGCCCCCTGCCCGCTTCAGAGATCGCAGAAACGGTTTCCAGTCTCGGCTACGGCGTCAGCGCTGCCGCGGAAACAGATGCTGACGAGGTCCAGCGCAAGGAGGAGCGTGAGCTCTTGCTCGCCATGGGCGTCGCTGCCTTTGCCGCTGCGAACATCATGCTGCTGTCGGTTTCCGTCTGGTCTGGCGCGGGTGAGATGGGCGCGAATACTAAACAGATCATGCACGCCATTTCCGGCGTCATCGCCCTGCCCGCGATCGCCTTCTCGGGCCGGCCATTCTTCCGGTCCGCCTGGTCGGTACTGAAGCGCGGGCGCGCCAATATGGACGTGCCAATCTCCCTGGCCATCGTCCTGGCTTTCTCCGTCAGCGTCGTTGAAACGATCCGTGGTGGCGAGCACGCCTATTTTGATGCCGCCGCGATGTTGATCTTTTTCCTGCTGATCGGCCGTTTCCTGGATGCGCGCGTCAGGCGCCGGGCCTGTTCTGCCGCAAACGACCTTGCAGGCATGTCCAACCGGGCCGTTACAAGGATCGACTGCGATGGAAATGCCATCAAGGTGAACCCCGGCGTGGTTGCGCCGGGTGACAACATCCTGCTGGCCCAAGGCGAGCGGGCCGTTGTCGATATGGCGCTCTCTGACGAGTTTTGTGAACTCGACGAAAGCCTGGTCACCGGAGAAAGCGCGCCTCACGTCCTGTCAAAAGGCATGCGAATCTATGCGGGGGCAGTAAATCTTTCCGGCCCCATACAGGCAAAAGCGCTCTCACGCGCGTCTGACTCCCTGCTCGCAGACATTGGCCGGATGCTGGAAGCGGGAGAACAGCGGCGATCTGCCTATCGCAGAATCGCCGATAAAGCCGTTGCCTTGTATGTTCCCTTCGTGCACTCGGCCGCAGCGCTGACCTTTATCGGCTGGATGCTTGCCGGCGCCAGTTTCCGCGAAGCCATTTTGATCGCGGTTTCAACGCTCATCATCACGTGCCCTTGCGCCCTCGCCCTGGCCGCCCCCGTCGCTCATGTGGTGGCTGCGGGCAAACTGTTCCAGCTCGGCATCTTCCTGAAATCCGGAGATGCCCTTGAACGCTTTGCGTCGGTTGACCGGATCGTACTGGACAAGACGGGGACTTTGTCTCTTGGCGTTCCGCAGCTCAATGACGGAACGAACAAGGACGTTATCGCGGATGCCGCCCTTCTGGCGCGGTCCAGTCGCCATCCGCTTTCGCGCGCCATTTCCGACGCTGCGGGTCCGGGGCCTGTTCTTGCCAATGTAAAGGAACTGCCCGGTTGCGGGCTGGAAGCGACCGTTGAAGGCGAGCTCTTGCGTCTGGGGTCTGGCCGCTGGATCGGAATAGACGGTGGCGACTCTCATACCCGAAACCTTTATCTTCAGCGTGGCGATGAAGAGCCGGTCGCACTGGAATTTTCAGACCGGCTGATCCCCGGCACCGAACATGCGATCGCCGCGCTGGAAAACGCCGGATACCAAACGGAAATCCTGTCCGGTGACACGGAAGAGCGCGTCTCGGAAGTCGCGCGTGAACTTGGGGTTACCAACTACAAATCCGCGGCATCCCCGCGCGACAAGGCCGCCTATCTGGAGACGTTGCGCGATCAGGGACACAAAGTCCTGATGGTCGGTGATGGCCTGAATGACGCTGGCGCTCTTTCACTGGCACACGCATCGGTAACGCCCGGGACAGCCATCGACATTAGCCAGGCGGCAAGTGATGCGGTCTATTCGGGCGGCATTTCTTCACTGCCTGTGCTGTTGAAAATTTCCAAGCGCACACGGAGTGTCATGCTGGAAAACTTCACCTTTGCAGCGCTCTACAACCTGGTCGCAATCCCCATTGCCGTAACGGGCCATGCCACACCGCTGGTCGCCGCACTTGCAATGTCCTTTTCATCTGTGGCTGTATCGCTGAACGCGATCCGTCTTGCAGCCTTTACGGAAGGAACGTGACATGACCGGAATTCTGTTTCTTATTCCGATCGCCCTGTTCATGGGCCTGCTCGGCCTCGGCGCATTTATCTGGTCCGTCCGATCCGGACAGTTCGATGATCCCGCTGGCTCTGCGAACCGCATTCTCATAGACGAAGACAAGCCACTCTAGAGCGACAAGTCAGGCAACCAGTCCCGGAAGTACGCCGTCTTGCGGCGCAGATCCGTTGCCGCTTCATCCGGTGTGCGCTTCAGAAAGTGAATCCGGTCGCCCGGCCGGATCTGCCCCAGCAAGTGGCGGTCCGCCCGGATCACCTGAAGGACGTGAGGATATCCGCCGGTGGTCTGCGAATCCGGCAGAAGGACAAAGGCATTGCCGGAAGGAGTGAGCTGTACAGTTCCCGGAAACACAGGCGCGCTCGGTTTGAGGCCGGCATCTGTTAGAGGCGGCCATGAGCCTGAAATTTCAATCCCGGTCCGATCGGCACGCCGCGTCGCCTCATAGTCCTGCCCGCTCTCCCAACCAGGAATCAGCTCTGCATCCGGGCCGTCCACGCATCGCAAAGCAAAAGCGTGCGTGAAGGCCTGAAGCATATTCTCCGGGGTCTCCAGCTCATCAAAAGATGGTTCCTGCTCTCCTGTGCCGAGACAGTCACCAGCCTGCAAAGCGCGCCCTCTTAGGCCGCCGACCATCGCTGGCAAACAGGTTGACGCGCTGCCGAGGAAATCGTCCGCCAGGAAACCGCCTGAGACGGCCATATAAAAGCGGGCGCCGATTTCTGCAGCCCCAACCGAGACGGTCTCTCCGGCGCGGATGTAGAGTGTTCGGTGCATTGGCGCATTGTTGCCGGCAAGCTCAATCACAGCAGGCGCACCGGCAAAGGCGATGGCGCAATCGGTGGAGGCCTCAAGCGAAACGAGACCAAAAGGCATTTCGATTGCGCACGCATCAGAGGGATTCCCCACAAGCCGATTTGCGAGTGCCATGGAAAGACCGTCCGCCGGTCCGGACGCTGGCACGCCCAAATGACGTGTCCCCGATCTGGGGGCGGCCTGTAGCGTGGCCTGCACGCCGGGTTTCAGAACCTTGAACGACATCTCAGACGTCCACCAGATGAAGTCGGACGACCTGCCCTTCTTCAAGCAGGAAAGGTGCTGCTCGTTCAGGATCGAAAAGCGTCTCCGTCAGCCGGCCAATGATGGGCCACCCGCCGGGACCCGTCAGCCCGTAGAATCCCAGCTGACCACTGACGAGCCCCACTGCCCCGGCCATAACCTTCTGCCGGGGCACAGCCAGGCGTTCCGCCTTCAAAGTTGGATCAAGTCCTTCAACGTAAGCAAAACCCGGCGTGAACCCGAGCATATCAACGACCAGTTCACTTCCGGTCACGCGCTCAAGCAATGTATGTGGTGTCAGGCCGTTCTGATCTGCCAGTGTCTGAAGGTCAGGCGCGTGATCTGCTGAGCAATCGAGATGCAGATCAATTGGTCGACCGGGTTCAAAAGCCCCCGCTCGGAAACTGGAAAGCCAGTCTTCAAGCTTGCCCATGGCCTCAGTCGGGCGAAGGGCCAGCGGGTCGAAATGCACGGCCACAACTTCCTTGCCGGGAACCGTATCAATCCATTCACCTGAGTCCCGCAACGCCTTTGCAAGCGGGTGTCGCAGAGCCCGGTCGTTTGGCTGGACCGCTACTGCGTCATCTCCCAGAAAGAACAGATGGAATGCTGGCATGTCTCAGGCCGTGATCTCTATGCCACGCGCCATCAATGCTTTTTTCAGCGCAAAGGCTGATCCTGCGGCTCCGGGCGTGTCGCCGTGCAGGCAGATCGTTTCCGCACGTAGCCGCACGCGCTCGCCCGTTCTCGCAGATACTTCACCCGCCACAATGATAGACAGGGCTTGCTCCAATTGCTTGGCCTCATCGGTCATGACCGCGCCGGGCAGCGCACGCGGTGTGAGGTGGCCATCCGCTTCATAGGACCGGTCAGCAAATGCTTCTGCGGCGAAGACAAGGCCCACGTTTCTTGCCTTTAGCTCCAGAGCCGAGTCCGGCGGGCCGAGCAGTTCCGGAATGCCCAACCGCAGGCAGATGGAGACGACCATTTCGGCCAGGCTCTCGTCCTTGGCGGCATCATTGTAGAGCGAGCCATGTGGCTTCAGGTGTGCGACGGTTGCGCCTTGTCCGTGCGCAATCGCCTTCAAGGTCCGCACTTGCGAAAGGAGCGACTGTTCGAGGGCCTCATTGCTGATATTCGGGCGCGCTCGGCCAAAGCCTTCGCGATCCGGATAGGAAGGATGTGCTCCGGTCAGTACTTTGCGCGCGACGGCCGCGTGGATCGTCGCCGCCATGCTCTCATCATCCCCGGCATGGCCGCCGCAGGCGATGTTGCAGCGGGTCACGACGTCCAGAATCGCACGATCGAGCGCGCGGCCATTGTCACCAGGCAACTCCCCCACATCCGCGTTGAGGCAAATACGGGTACTCATGGCCATAGTCCCAGAGCCCGCATGACCAGCCGGACACCAAAGCCCGCCGCTACGATGACCACTGCCCCGCCGAGTACATTGCTCCAGAGTCCGTTGACATTGTCTCCGAGAATGGAGCGCCGGTTCATTGTGACGATCAGGAAGACCGCGATGATCGGAAGAAGCGCCCCATTCGCGACCTGAGCGATCAGGATCAGAGTCACAGGCTTGATACCCAGGGACGCAATCATGGTTCCGACGGCCAATACAGCGAGTGCAATACCACGGAAGGTTTTGCCCCGCTTCGCACGCCCGGTCACTTCGCAGACGGCATAGGCTGTCGCGATTGGCGCGGTAACAGCAGACGAAAGTCCGGCGGCGAACAGTCCGGTTCCCACCATGAGGCGCGCCACAGGACCGTAAGCGGGTTCAAGGCTGGCAGCCATGTCACCTGCGTTCTGAATGATCATGCCAGAGCCGAACAGGCTGGCCGCCGCGGTGGACAGGATCAGGATCGAGATCAGACCGCCCAGGCCAATGGAGACACGCGTGTCTGCACTTGCTGCGCGCAAGGCCTCCGTGCCGCCTTCAGGCCATTTCTCACGGACCGATGCGGCGTGGAGGAACAGGTTGTAAGGCACAATCGTCGTACCGATCAGAGCAATCGCCGTCAGAAGGCTGCCTTCAGGGAGGCCCGGCCGAAGTCCGCCCATCAATGCAGAGATATCCGGGCGCACGAGGACCAGGCTCCCTGCAAAGGCCAGACTCATCAGGATGACAAGGCCTACCAGAAGTCGCTCCAACACCTTGTATCGGCCGATTACCAGCACGACTGCTGCCAGAGCTGCCAGTCCCCATACAACCAAGCGCTGCGACCCTGCCGGCAGCCCGAACGCCGCCCCTGCCCCCAGCGCTCCACCGGAGAGGTTTCCCGCCTCATAGGCCGCGTTCCCAAGCGCGAGGGCAGCCAGGACAAGCACGATCGAAAGCCATTTGAGCGCAACAGGCGTCCCCGGCGCCACCAGAGCTTCGCCAAGGCCCATGCCTCCCGCGATCCCAAGCCGGGCAGACATGTCCTGCAGCACCACCGTGGCCACCGTCGCGAAAACCAGAGCCCAGATCAGGGCGTACCCGAAATTCGCACCAGCCATGGTGCAGGCTGTCACGGTTCCGGGCCCGATAAAGGCAGCGGCGACAAGCGCTCCGGGGCCGAAGGGAAGCTTCATTCGGCCCGAATGCCCCGGCGGGTTTCCAGATAGGTCGCAAAGCTCGCCAGCCAGTGGCTGCCGGCATAATGCTCGTCACTGACAGCAGCGATACCCGTCGCCTTGTGGCGCGCGGCTGATGCCAGCAAGGCCCGCCGACGCGGATCATCTGATGGCAAGGCTGACGCGATCCCTTCAAGCGCCCAGGCGCGCGAAAGGTTGACGCCATCAAGGTGGGCCAGCTTGCCGTCACTCGGGTCAATGACTTCACCCGGTGTGAGCCAGGTATCACTGCCATCTTCGGGAATTTGCGGCAGGAACGTACTGAGCCAGGCAGAATACGCGTCGGTCTCCATCACGCGGCGCATCAGGTCCGCCTCCATGAGGCAAGGTGACAGGAAGTCTTCCCCGGACGGCTCATAGGCCAGCGGGCAATTTACATCCGCCTTGTGGAACTCCAGCGCCTTCGCAGCGATCTTTTCGCGAAATGCCGGACGCATTGCTGTGTCGGACCAGTCCAGCATCAGGCCAAAGGCAAACGCCGTCTGGTTATGTGTCCCGATCCGGACGGGATAGAGCAGTTTGTCGAGCCATTCCGACGTATTGCCCTCAATCAGATCCTCAAGCGGTGACAGCGTCTCGACCCAGCCCGCGGCTTCCGGGAAGTCTGCTTCACGCAGTTCCGTCATCAATTGAAGAAACCAGGCCTGGCCATAGGGCCGCTCGAATGCGGCCCGGTCTGGCGCTTGAAAATAGGCAAGTTCCGCCGTGATATTTTCCGGCGTGAAGCTTTCCGAAAGCGCCTTGATGATCACGTCCTGGAAGGGCGTATCGGGATCGGTGTTGAGGATCCGTACCAGCAACCAGTGGCCATGCACGGAAGAGTGCCAGTCGAAGCAGCCATAAAAGGCAGGATGGAGCTGTCGCGGTGTCCCGACGTCCGTATCCGAGTTCATCACATGGCTGATCTTGTTCGGATACTCGCGATGCACGCAGGACAGTGCCAGTTTCGCAAAACGGTCTGTGACGACGCCCTCGCGCGGTGCTGGCAATTCAGGTGCAGCCTCTGTCACGGTCTCCATTCCTGCCTCAGGCGCCTGTGCCGCCGGACTGCAGGCCGCCAGGCCCGCCGCGATGACCAAACCTGCAATCACTCGATCATACATACGCAGCCCCTCATCCAATTGTCTGCGCCTTGCGTAACAGGCGGAGAGGCCGGAGGGCAATAAAGCCGCTGCCGGTAACCTATAGATGCAGGACGCGGCCTTCGGCATCGAGCACGGCTTCGTGCATGGTTTCCGAAATCGTCGGGTGGGCGAACACGGTGTGCGCGAGGTCCTGTTCCGTCAGCTCTCCCTGACGCGCGATCACATAGCCCTGGATCAATTCCGTGACTTCCGCGCCGACCATGTGCGCGCCCAGCAGCTCACCGGTCTTCTTGTCAAAGATGACCTTGGTGAGTCCGTCCTGTTCGCCGAGCGCGATCGCTTTGCCATTCCCGATAAAGGAGAAGCGACCGACCTTGATGTCGTAACCCTTTTCCTTTGCCGCCTTCTCCGTCAGGCCAACGCTGGCGACCTGCGGATGGGCATAGGTGCATCCGGGAACGTTCCACGGATCGAACTTTTCACCATGGCCTTTGCCTGCGATGGCTTCGACGCACATGACCCCTTCATGGCTGGCCTTGTGAGCAAGCCATGGCGGGCCGGTCAGATCACCGATCGCATAGAGGCCTGCCACGCCGGTCTTGCCGAAACCATCGACGACGACATGCGTCTTCTCGATCTTCGCGCCGAGATCCTCAAGACCGAGATTCTCGACATTGCCGACAATGCCGACGGCAAGGATGACGCGGTCGAATTCCTGCGTCTCTTTCTTGCCATCCTTGCCAGTGATTTCGGCAGTGACAGTGTTCTTGCCGGGCTTGAGGTTTCCGACCTGCGTGCCGGTCAGGATCTTAAGGCCCTGCTTCTTGAATTCCTTCTCGGCGTGTTTCGAGATTTCCTCGTCTTCCACCGGCAGGATGCGATCCATGACTTCAACGACCGTCGTCTCGGCGCCGAGTTCATTGTAGAAACTCGCGAACTCGATCCCAATGGCGCCAGAGCCGATGACCAACAGCCGTTTCGGCATCACATCCGGCGTCATGGCTTCGCGATAGGTCCAGACGAGCTTGCCGTCGGCGACCAGGCCGGCCTGCGGGATATCCCGCGCGCGGGCGCCGGTGGCGAGGATCACGTGTTTGGACTGGTAGGACACGTCCTTCCCGTCCTTACCCTTCACGATGACCTTCGGCGCAGGTGCGCCTTTCTCAAGCCGTGCTGTGCCTTCCAGAACGTCGATCTTGTTCTTCTTCATGAGGAACTTCACGCCGTTCGACAGCTGGCTGGCGACGCCACGTGAGCGCTTCACAACCGCTTCGAGATCGAAATCCGTCTTGTCGATGACGAGGCCGAAATCCTTCGCGTGCTTGGCGAGGTACAGCACCTCAGCCGAGCGGAGCAGCGCCTTGGTCGGGATGCAGCCCCAGTTGAGGCAGATGCCGCCCAGCGCTTCGCGCTCAACGATGGCCGTCTTCATGCCGAGTTGGCTGGCACGGATCGCGGTGACGTAGCCGCCCGGGCCGGAACCGATCACGATGAGGTCGTATTGGGTGCTCATGGAATTCCCTTCCGGCCTATAGAAGCATCGCTTCAGGCGTTTCGACGTAGCGCTTGAAGGCCTGCAACCATTTGGCACCCTCTGCACCGCCGATGACGCGGTGGTCGCAGGTGAGCGTTACAGTCATGATCGTGGCAGCTTCGACATTGCCTTTGGCGTTCACCACAGCGCGTTTCTCGCCCGCGCCGACGGAGAGGATCATGCCTTCTGGCGGGTTGATGATCGACGCGAAGGATTTGATGCCGAACATGCCAAGGTTCGAGATGCTGAACGTCCCGCCGGAATACTCCTGCGGCTTCAGCTTCCGGTCCCGGGCGCGGGTTGCCAGATCCTTCATTTCCTTTGAAATTTCGGAGAGGCCTTTCTCTTCCGCCTCGAAGATCACCGGCGTGATCAGCCCGCCATCAATAGCGACCGCGACCGAGACATTGGCGTGCTTGTGATAGGCAATGCCCTTGTCGGTGTAGCTCGCATTGCAGTCCGGCTCGTCGATCAAGGCTAGCGCCGCAGCCTTGATCAGCATGTCATTGACCGAGATCTTCACGCCCTTGTCGGCTGCAGCGTTTATTGCAGATCGCGAGGCAAGCAGCCGGTCGATGTTCAGGTCCACATTCAGCGGGAAGTGCGGCACCTGCATGAAGCTTTCGGTCAACCGGCGCGCCACCGTCTTGCGCATGCCGTCCAGCGGTTTCAGCTCATAGCTTTCCGGGGCATAGATGCGGTCGTCCAGAACCTGCGGCAGGATGAGGCCATCCGGCTTCGGCGCTGTTGCAGACGCTGCAGAGGACGCCGCGCCGGGTTTTGCGTTTTCCACATCGCGCTTGATGATCCGTCCGCGCGGGCCGGTGCCGGAAATGGCCGACAGGTCGATGCCCTTCATGTCGGCAATCCGGCGTGCCAGCGGGCTCGCCTTGATGCGGCCGTCGGACGTGTTTGCGGAGGGCAACGGCGTCGTCGCGAGCTCTTTTTTGCCCTGACTACCGCCGACTTCCCTGGACTTCGCCATGACCATATCGGACTTCGCCGTGCTCTTGTCTGACTTCGGCGTGTCTTCAGATGACTCTTTCTTTGGCTCTTTGGCGGGCTCCGGCTCGGCCTTCGCATCCGGCACCTCAACCGAGGCGGCATCCTCGCCTTCTTCCGCAAGAACGGCGATTACGGCGTTGACCTTCACGCCTTCGGTTCCGGCATCGACCAGGAGTTTTGCGACCGTGCCTTCATCCACGGCCTCAACTTCCATCGTGGCCTTGTCCGTCTCGATCTCGGCAATGATGTCGCCGGAGGAGATCGTGTCCCCTTCCTTGACGAGCCATTTGGACAGCGTGCCTTCCTCCATCGTGGGAGAGAGCGCTGGCATGGTGATATTGATCGACAAATCAATCCCCCATTTTTGTCGGCTGGCCCGGAGATTTCGGGCCGTACTGAATCCGGTTCAAAAAGCCTGTGACGATTTCCTCGATGATTTGCTGCTTTTCTGGCCCATCCGGATGAAGCTCCTTGAACGCATCCGTCACGTGCTTGGCAATATCCGCCAGAATGAAGCCCCACATGGTGGGCTCTTTCTCCGGTTCGGTGACTTCGCCGACCCGCAGACTGACATGATCCATGTTGTCTGCGATCCAGAAGCGGATCAATTCCTGAGCCTGCGCTGCATCATCTATCGACGGCGGCTCTTTGAGAGGTCTCTTTTCAGTTGACATAGCATACCTTTCTGGCTGTCTCGACGATGTCGTCGGCGTTCGGAAGGCTCAGGGCCTCAAGATTGGCGGCGTAGGGCAGCGGCACGTCTTTCTGGTACACGCGCGCCGGCGGAGCATCGAGATAATCGAACGCTTCCTGTGTCACCGTCGCGGCGATTTCGGCCCCGACGCCCATGAAGCGCCAGCCTTCTTCGCAGCAGACGATACGGTTCGTCTTCTTCACGCTCTCGACCACGGTAGCTGTATCCAGCGGGCGAATTGTACGCAGATCGATGACTTCGGCATCGATCCCCTGCTCCGCCAGCTTCTCCGCCGCTTCCAGCGCGAAGCCGACCATGCGGGAGTGCGCAACCAGCGTAACGTCCGTTCCCTGACGCTTGATCGCTGCCTTGCCGATCGGCAGAACGTGATCATCGAGGTCTGGAACCGGGAAGGAATTCCCATAAAGCAATTCGTGCTCCAGGAATATCACAGGGTTCGGGTCACGAATGGCGGCCTTGAGCAGACCCTTTGCATCAGCAGCATCGTAAGGCGCGATCACTTTCAGTCCGGGAATGTGACCGTACCAAGGGGCATAATCCTGACTGTGCTGGGCGCCGACGCGGGCCGCGGCGCCATTCGGGCCGCGGAACACGATGGGACAGCCCATCTGCCCACCTGACATGTAGAGCGTCTTGGCAGCAGAGTTCACAATCTGGTCGATGGCCTGCATGGCGAAATTGAACGTCATGAATTCGACAATCGGGCGGAGACCGGCAAACGCCGCTCCGACTCCAAGACCGGCAAACCCGTGTTCCGTAATCGGCGTATCCACCACACGGCGGTCGCCGAACTCCTGCAGCAATTCGCGGGAGACTTTGTAGGCGCCCTGATACTGGGCCACTTCTTCCCCCATCAGGAAGACATTCTCGTCGCGGCGCATTTCTTCCGCCATGGCGTCGCGCAGCGCATCCCGGACCGTGGTTTCCGTGAAACTCGTGCCTTCCGGAATGGAGGGATCCGAGAGCACTTCGACGGTCGGCGCTTCCGGCGCGGCAGCACCATCTGATGCGGGCGTGTCTTCTTTCTTTTCAGGCGCTGGCGCCGGGCTGTCACCGCCGGACTTCTTCGCCGTGACGCTGCCGGCATCCTCGCCCTCTTCGGCCAGGACAGCGATCACCGCGTTGACCTTCACCCCTTCGGTGCCTTCCGGCACGAGGATCTTGGCGAGCGTGCCTTCATCGACCGCTTCCACCTCCATCGTGGCCTTGTCTGTTTCGATTTCGGCAATGACATCACCGGAAGAGACGGTGTCGCCTTCCTTCTTGAGCCATTTGGAAAGTGTGCCCTCCTCCATCGTCGGTGACAGGGCGGGCATGAGAATATCAACGGACATCAAAAGGCTCCGGAGTAAAATTTGTCTTCTGTACGATCAGGCCCCCGGCGGCACATGCCGAACCGGTTGGCGGACCTTCAACAAGGCCGTCAGTCATCGCACTAAACCTCCACTGGCCCGAAAGGGCCTCAGCAACGAAATGCGCGGGGAACCGGCCAGTTCCAGTCTTCACGCGACCTCCGCATCTTTCAGAACGTCGGTCCACAGTTCGCTCGGGTCAGGCTCTGGGCTTTCAAGCGAGAAATCGGCCGCTTCCTTGACGATGGCCTTGATCTCGTTGTCGATCTTCTTGAGTTCGGCTTCATCGGCATGACCGGCTTCGAGGATGTGCTTTTTCAAGCCGTCGATCGGATCGTGATGGCTGCGCACATCGTCCACCTCTTCCCGTTTGCGGTATTTCGCCGGGTCGGACATGGAATGGCCGCGATAACGGTAAGTCTTCATTTCGAGGATATAAGGGCCTTTGCCGGACCGCGCATATTTCACGGCGCGTTCACCGGCTTCGCGAACGGCCAGCACATCCATGCCGTCGACTTCCTCGCCTTCGATTTCGAAAGAGATGCCGCGCTTGAACAGTTCGGTTTCGGCTGACGCGCGATCAACACTCGTCCCCATCGCGTACATGTTGTTCTCAATGACATAGACCACCGGCAGGTCCCACAGCGAGGCCATGTTGAAGGATTCGTAGACCTGCCCCTGGTTCGAAGCGCCGTCGCCGAAATAGGCGACCGAGACATGGTCATTGCCGCGATACTTGTTGGCAAAACCGAGCCCTGTCCCGATGGGCACCTGCGCGCCGACGATGCCGTGGCCGCCGAAGAAGTTCTTTTCCTTCGAAAACATGTGCATCGACCCGCCCTTGCCTTTCGACAAGCCGCCGCTGCGCCCCGTCAATTCGGCCATGACGCCTTTGGGATCCATCCCGCAGGACAGCATATGGCCGTGGTCTCGATATCCGGTGATGACCTGGTCGCCATCCTTCAGGCAGGCCTGCACGCCGGTCACAACGGCTTCCTGTCCGATATAGAGATGGCAAAAGCCCGCGATCTTGCCCATGCCGTAAAGTTGGCCGGCCTTCTCCTCGAAACGCCGGATGAGCAGCATGTCGCGGTAATATTTCAGAATCTGGTCTTTGCTCGCCTTAGCGGGTGCCTTTTTTGAACTCTTGGGTTTGGTAGCCATGGGTCCTCCTGCCTATGGCCGTTATGTGGGGACTGTACCGCTGGGGCAAGTCTATCCAGCTATGTCATTTTGCAGAGGTGGTGTCCGATGCGAGCAGAACAACCTCGTCGGGATACACGAAAGCCAGCTTCTGACGGGCCAATGCTTCCACATAATCGCGGTCAACCGACCCGGGTGTCAGGCGCCGGATATCACTGCGCAAATGCTCGATTTCGCTATTGATCTGGGCCAGTTCGGCCTTCCGGTCCTGCAGCTCAAGCTGCGCATCCGTCCAACGGCCGAGCCCCTTCTCCCCCGCGAACGCGTGGTAGGCAAAGTAGAGAATCACAAGGCAAAGGCCCAAGGCCTCGAGTCGGGAGGTCATGGTTAAAGCTTGGCGTGTTTTGGTTAAGAGAGGGTGAGGACGGCCCGGATGGGGCCATCCTCAAACACCCTTTATTCAGCGTTGATACGCGAACGGCCGGCATAGATGCCAACCTGGCCCAGCTCTTCCTCGATCCGGATCAGCTGGTTGTACTTGGCAATCCGGTCAGACCGCGACAGCGACCCGGTCTTGATCTGCCCGCAATTGGTGGCGACCGCCAGGTCCGCGATGGTCGAATCCTCGGTTTCGCCCGAACGGTGGGACATCACAGCCGTGTAGCCATGCAAATGTGCCAGTTCGACGGCATCCAGCGTTTCCGACAGCGTGCCGATCTGGTTGACCTTCACCAGGATCGAATTGGCGGCGCCTTTCTGAAGGCCGATCGACAGACGGTCCGGATTGGTCACGAACAGGTCGTCACCGACCAGCTGAATGCGGTCACCGATTGCCTCGGTCAGGGCAACCCAGCCATCCCAGTCATCTTCCGCCATGCCGTCCTCGATCGAAATGATCGGGTAGCGGGCACAGAGGTCGGCCAGATATGCGGCGAACTCGTCGGAGCCGAGCGACTTGCCTTCGCCTGCCAGCTCATACTTGTTATTCTTGAAGAATTCCGTGGAGGCGGCATCCAGCGCCAGGGCAATGTCCTCGCCCGGCGTGTAGCCTGCTTTTTCGATCGATTTCATGATGAAGCCGATCGCATCATCGGTGGAGGCCAGATTTGGCGCGAACCCGCCTTCATCGCCAACATTCGTGTTGTGGCCGGCATCGTGCAGCGTCTTCTTCAGCGCGTGGAAGACTTCTGCCCCCATGCGCACAGCGTCGGACAGGCTTTCCGCGCTGACCGGCATGATCATGAACTCCTGAATGTCGATCGGGTTGTCGGCATGGGCGCCACCATTGATGATGTTCATCATCGGCGTCGGAAGCACGCGCGCATTCGGACCGCCGACATAGCGGTAGAGCGGCATGGTGGAGTATTCGGCTGCGGCCTTCGCAACGGCCAGCGACACGCCCAGAATGGCGTTGGCGCCAAGGCGGGATTTGTTGTCCGTGCCATCGAGATCGATCATCAGCATGTCCAGCATGCGCTGGTCGGTGGCGTCGAGGCCGGTCAGTTCGTTGCAGATCTCGCCGTTTACAGCGTCGACGGCCTTCAGGACGCCCTTGCCGAGGTAGCGTTCCTTGTCCCCATCGCGCTGCTCGTGGGCTTCATAGGCGCCGGTGGAGGCACCTGACGGCACGGCGGCGCGGCCCGTGGAACCGTCGTCCAGGGTCACATCGACTTCGACGGTCGGATTGCCCCGGCTGTCGAGGATTTCGCGGGCGTGGATGTCAATGATCTCGCTCATGGATGTCAGGCTTTCCGTGTTTTATCTGGCCAAAATGCAAGGCGCCCCCTACCCGCTGGCAGGAGGCGCCTGAAGCCTTAGTCGGCTGCGCCAGAAAGCGCAACAGCCGGTAAATGCTAGATATCGTCGCGCGGCTCGAGGACCTGGCGGCCGCGATACTCACCCGACTTCAGGTCGATGTGGTGCGGACGGCGCAGCTCGCCGGAATTCGCGTCTTCGATGTACGTATTCATCGCGAGACGGTCATGCGAACGGCGCATGCCGCGACGGGATTTGGAGATCTTACTCTTTGGGACTGCCATGACAGGTATCCGGAGTTGTTGCGCCAGTTGGCACATGTGAATTGGAAACGCGCGTCTTACAGAGCCGAATCGGACTTTGCAAGGCTTGAGCGGCATCCGGCCGGGCTTTTCTTCAGCCCGGCCGATCCAGCCTATTCTGTTGTTTCCTTCGCGGCTTCCGCCTGGCGCATGACGCGCATCAGGTTTCCGCCCCAGATCTTTTTCAGATCCTCCTCGGTATAGCCTTCGGTGATCAGGCGTTCGGTGACTTTCGGCAGGAAGGAGACATCTTCCATGCCCTCCACGCCGCCGCCGCCATCCCAGTCGGCGCCCATGCCGACATGGTCCGGCCCAACCAGTTCCAGAGCGCGCAGCATATGCTCCATGAATTTCTCGAACGTGGAACGCGGTGCCGGGAATTCAGCGTTGATGGCCTCCATACGCTCCATGTAACGGGCTTTGGTCTCGTCATCGGCGGTGAACGGATTTACGCCTTCGAATTCCACTTTCAGCTGTTCCAGCGCTGCGCGCCGTTCCGGCGAATCCTCAAGTTCTTCCAAATAACCGCTATAGGCGTTGATCTGGATGACACCGCCCTGCGCAGCAATTTCCTTGAGGAACTCATCGGTGATATTCCGCGGGTGATCGTAAACCGATTTCAGGCCCGTATGAGTCAGGATCACCGGCGTGGTCGAGATTTCCATCATGTCCCGCACCGAGGCATCGGACGAGTGAGACCCGTCGACAACAAGGCCCAGCCGGTTCGCTTCACGCACCAGGTCCTTGCCGAGGTCGGTCAGGCCCTTGTCATCCGGGCTGGTGAAGTCGGTTGCACTGCCGCCGAACTGGTTGTCGCGGAAGTGGATCAGGCCCACCATGCGCAGACCTTTGTCGTAGAAAGTCTCGAGATTGCTGACGTCGAGCTTCAGCGGGTAGCTGTTCTCCATCGACTGCAGTACCACGAACTTGCCCGACGCCGCGATACGCTCCGCGTCATCAGCGCTGTATGCCAGTTCGAAAGTATCGGGATGGTCGGCTACCATTTTCAGGATTTCATCCTGGCGGGCCGTCGCGGCCTTGAATGCTGCCTCATAGGCTTCATCGGTCAGCGGTCCCTGCGGCGTGAAGATCACCCAGAAGCCCCCGTCGAGGCCACCGC
This sequence comes from Hyphomonas adhaerens MHS-3, assembly GCF_000685235.1. Taxonomy (NCBI): domain Bacteria; kingdom Pseudomonadati; phylum Pseudomonadota; class Alphaproteobacteria; order Hyphomonadales; family Hyphomonadaceae; genus Hyphomonas; species Hyphomonas adhaerens. The sequence goes on along the minus strand of NZ_ARYH01000002.1, from coordinate 152,434 downwards.
GGGTCATCTTCGGCACATCGACCTGTACAGACCCCATCTTCCTCGGATTGTCCGCCATGATGTCAAAATCGGGGTTTGACAGGTTTGCCGGCGTATCGAGGTGCGAATCGAGCACCATCAGGGTTGCGTGAATCTCGGCAGGCGTTGCAGCCTCAACCGCCTCCACGGGCGCGGCGGCTTCGGTTTCAGCGGCTTTCGGGGCGCAAGCACCAAGAAGTGCGAGGGCTGAAACAGCCAGGAACATTTTGCGCATGTGAGTCTTTCCTTCCAATGCTGCGCGAACCGTAATGGTTCATGACAGCGTGGCAAGAAACCCAACAGCAGAAAAAGGCCGCTCCCGGGGGAGCGGCTAAAGTTTAGCAAGAAGGACGTCGACCTGATGCCTTTGCAAGCAGCCGAGGCTCCCGGCCGACATCGATATTTCTAGCGCAACGAGTCTGAACGGGATGACGGGCCTGCCGTTGTCTTCCGTTCACCATTGAAGCGAGCACGCTGGCTCCATTACAACCAGTTCACGAATCTGCGTCTGCGCGCGTGAAAATGGCTTCGACGCTGCGCAGGTTCATCCCGTTTTTCAGATAGTTAGCGGGGGTCAGGTTGACCGCCTTGATCATGCCCCGTTCGATCTTCGTCCGGTCACCACTCTCGTCCGGCACAAGATCGAAATCTATGATGTTGATACAACCCGTGTCCTGCTCGAAACCAGCGCTCGCCCCCAGTGGCGCCCCGATAACCGAGGCCAGCACCATTCGATTGACGACCTCATGGGCCACTACCAGTGCCGTCGCCCAGTCCGGTCGCATGAGCAAATCAGACAGCCCATCCATGATGCGCACCATCGCGTCGGAAAACTTCTCGCCTCCCGGCAGGAACTCGGCATCGGGCTCCCCGGCCTGTTCGAACATGAACGTCATGGTCGCAGCGAGATGCTCGGCAGATTCGAAATTGATATACTGGCCGGATCGCAGCTCTTCGAACCGTTGCTCGACTTCAAGGTCTGGTGCATCCGGATGTTCCGCCAGCACAAGTTCCGCCGTCTGCCGCGTCCGCTTAAGTCCCGAACAAATGGCAAGATCGAAATGGACCTCCGACAAGGCAGCGCCGGCGGCTCTCGCTTCATCTTCTCCGGCAGGTGTCAGGCTGACAATTGACGGATCACGGGTCCGGCGCACTTCTTCAGATGTATAATCGACGAAGCCGTGCCGCATCAGATAGATGCGGCGCCGGCCTGTCGTCCCTGGAAGTGCACTCATCCGCGCGAAACACCCCAATCCTTGAGAATTTCGTCCGTATGCTCACCAAGCCCCGCCGGACGGCGCTGAACGCCGCCTGGCGTTTCGGAGAAGCGCGGCGCGGGCGCCGGCTGAACCACGCCTTCGAGTTCGATGAACGTCTCACGATCCGTATTGTGCTTGTAGCCAGGGGCCTCGGACATGGAAAGTACAGGCGCGAAGCAGATATCCGTGCCTTCCATGATCTCGCACCATTGATCGCGCGTCTTCGTCTTGATGACGTCCATGACCTTTTTCTTGAGTTCAGGCCATTTGGACTTGTCCATCTGGGCGTCGAATGCCGGATCGGTCAGACCCGCCTTCTCGCGCAGGATGGCATAGAATTGCGGCTCGATGGACCCGATAGAGACCCATTTGCCATCGGCACATTCGTACGTGTCGTAGAAGTGTGCACCGCCATCCAGCATGTTGGCTTCGCGGTCATCGGTCCAGATGCCAGCCGCTTTCATGCCGTAGAACATTGAGGCAAGTGAGGCGGCGCCATCCGACATCGCCACATCGATGACCTGGCCTTTCCCGCCATTTTTCACATTCAGGATGCCCGCCAGGACGCCCATGGCCAGATACAAGGCACCGCCGCCGTAATCCCCAACGAGGTTCAAAGGCGGACGCGGGCGGCCATCGCCATCGCCCATCGCATGCAGCGCGCCTGTGATGGCGATGTAGTTCAGGTCATGACCTGCGGAATGGGAAAGTGCGCCAGTCTGCCCCCAGCCGGTCATCCGGCCGTAGACAAGCTTTGAATTGCGCGCGAGCACGACATCCGGGCCGAGTCCGTTGCGTTCCATGACGCCCGGACGGAACCCCTCAATGAGCGCATCGGCCTGCTCAAGCAGTTTGAGCGCGACTTCAATATCCGCCGGATCTTTGAGATTGAGACCGATCGAGCGACGGCCGCGTCCCGTCACGTCAGCTGCCCGTCCCGGACGACCATCTCCCGGACGGTCGATTCGAATCACGTCCGCGCCCATGTCTGAAAGGAGCATGCCGCAGAAAGGCCCAGGGCCGATTCCTGCAAACTCTACAATTTTCACTCCGCTGAGAGGTCCCTGCGCCATCTCCATACTCCCTTTCTAAGCCGTAATCTCGGTATTAGCAGATCATTAAGGCGGCGCCCCTCAAAAGGAAGGGGTGCCCCAACGTCGGCTTGTGTCGGCGATTCCAGAGTTGCGTATGTTTGATCTGTCTTTCCTCGATCCTCCTATAGAGGTCGCTGCGGCCGGCCCGCGTCTGGAGACGATTCTCTCCAGACTTCGTGCCCACGGCATGCGAGCCTACCCGGCCAGCGATCCAATTGATTTCGATGCCACCGAACCCCTTCTGATCGATATGGAAAGCCTGCCGGTTGGCCTGCGGGAGCGCGACATCCGGCTCAGCGAAGGCGCGGAACGGCGCCCGCTCGTGCTATTGACCCCCGATACGCAAATTGCCGACGGGGTCGACGCGCTGATCGTCACCCAGGACAATGATCTGGATATGCTGAGGGCGCGCCTTGCATCGCTGGTCCGCCGGCAGGCCAGAACCGCGGAATTCAGGATTCGCCTGGAGACCGCCGAAACCTTTGGGACTGGCGAGATCACCCCCGCCCCCGACGGCCGTCCGGAAGTGCTCTATCTCGGAGACGGCGGGGCGGGCTTTTTCTCGCTGCGCGCCGCCCTGAAAGGGCATGATATCCCGGTCACAGCGGCCCTCACGCTCCGAACTGCCGCCGATTACCTGAAATCCGGACGGTTCGCCGCCGTCCTGGCAGACCTGACCCCAGGTGGCGGGGACGCAGCCAACCATGTCGACTGGAGCCGGGCAGAATCCCTGCTGACCGGAACACCGCTGTTCGTACTGGCCCAACCTGGTGCAGACCTCTCTGAAGCCCAATTTGCAGCCCTGATGCTCAGCACTGACCTGGTCGAACAATCCGGAGACGCCGAGGCGCTTGCCGGCAGGCTTTCCCGCGCCATCACCGCCCATGCCGCTTTTGCGCCGGTTCTGCCGGCCCAGCTGCAAGCAACCCCATCCGTCGATCCGGTTACCGGCCTCTTCCATCGCGACTTCATCAAATCCCATCTTGATCGCCAGATCACGCTTTCATCTGAACGCGGGGAGCCACTCTGTGTGCTGACCATAAAGCTGGACGAGGAATTCTCTCCCCTGCTCCAGGATTTTGCGAAAGTCATTCGTTCGTGCGTGAGAGATACCGACTGCCTCGCCCATTTCGGCAATGGCACAATCATCGTATCCACACCGCTGACCCCTTATCGCGGCGCAGTCAGAGTGGCCGAGCGCCTCATGACACGGCTCGGCCGGGATCAGGATTTTGACGGATTGCGCCTCAGCTGGCGGGTTGTGGAAAAGCGCTCATACCACACGGCAGGCACGCTGCTGGCCGAAGGCTTGTCCGGACCGTACACACGCGAATACGCCGCCTAGGCGCTGACCAACCCGGCAGCCGCTTCCAGTTCTTTCAGGAATGACCGCACCCGGCCAAGGCGCGTAGGCGCATCCCCGCCTGTGAAGGAGTGCACCAGCTTGGAGTCTGGCCGGAGGCGCAGCACATTTGGCCGGGACCGGACGATCTCCATCAAACGGGCCGGATCGAGCACGGTGTCCTGCCGGAAAGCGAAAACCGCCCCCTTGTCGCCCGCGTCGAGCTTTTCGATCCCCAGCGACTTGCACTGGACCTTGATGGCCGTCACTTCCAGAAGCTGTTTCGTCGCCTCCGGCAGCGGACCGAAACGGTCAATCAGTTCTGCAGCGAAGCCTTCCCGTTCCTGGCTCGTCGATATTTCCGACAGGCGGCGGTAAAGGGACAAACGGATCGACAGGTCTTCGACATAGTCTTCCGGTATCAGCACCGCGACGCCCATATTGATCTGTGGCGACCAGTCATCGGCGACGTCTTCATCACCCTGCGCACCTGCTTTCAGGGCATTCACGGCATCTTCCAGCATGGACTGGTAGAGCTCGACCCCCACCTCGCGCACATGGCCGGACTGCTGATCGCCCAGAAGGTTGCCCGACCCGCGCATGTCGAGGTCATGGCTGGCCAGCTGGAAGCCCGCGCCCAAACTATCGAGCGACTGGAGGACACGCAGGCGTCGGTCTGCCGTCTCGGTGATGACCTTGTCCCGAGGTGTCGTGAAATAGGCGTACGCGCGCAGCTTGGACCTGCCGACCCGGCCGCGCAGCTGATAAAGCTGGGCCAGGCCGAACATGTCCGCCCGGTGGATAATCAGAGTATTCGCCCGCGGAATATCCAGACCGCTCTCAACAATGGTCGTGGAAAGCAAGACGTCATACTTGCCCTCATAGAAGGCCGTCATGATGTCTTCCAGCTCTCCAGCAGCCATCTGTCCATGGGCGACGATGAAAGAAACTTCCGGCACGTTCTCGGAAAGGAACCGTTCCAGCTTGTCCAGATCCTGGATCCGCGGGGCGACGAAGAATGCTTGCCCGCCGCGATACTTTTCGCGCAGCAAGGCCTCGCGAAGTGTGACCGTGTCTTCTTCTGTGATGTAGGTCCGGACCGACAAGCGATCCACTGGCGGCGTTGCGATGATCGACAGATCTCGGATGCCGGTCAGCGCCATCTGCAGCGTCCGTGGAATCGGGGTGGCCGACAAAGTCAGCACGTGAACGTCTGCCTTGAGTTCCTTCAGGCGTTCCTTGTGCTTCACACCAAAGCGCTGCTCTTCGTCCACGATCAGCAGGCCCATTCGCTTGAACTCGATGCCCTTCGCCAGCAAGGCGTGCGTCCCGACCACGACATCCACGCTGCCATCCGTGAGCCCCGCGCGGGTCTCCGACGCCTCTCTCGATCCGACGAGACGTGACAAGTGCCGGACCTTGAGCGGCCAGCCAGCAAAGCGCTCCTCGAACGTCTTGAAGTGCTGACGCGCCAGGAGTGTTGTCGGGGCGATGACTGCGACCTGCTTGCCGCTCATGGCCGCAACAAAGGCGGCGCGCAAAGCCACTTCGGTTTTCCCGAAACCAACATCTCCGCAAACCAGACGGTCCATAGGCCTGCCGGACCCCAGATCTCCGAGAACGTCTTCGATCGCATTCAGCTGATCATCCGTTTCTTCATACGGGAAGCGTGCCGCGAACTCCTCATAGATCCCCTGCCCGGCATTGACCGCGTCAGCGCGTTTCAGTTCGCGCGCCGCCGCAATGGCCATCAGTTCGGCCGCCATCTCCAGAATGCGCTTCTTGGCCTTTGCCTTCCGGTTCTGCCAGCCTGCGCCGCCCAGCTTGTCGAGCTGGCTCTCCGCCTCTTCCGATCCATAGCGCGAGATCAGGTCGATATTTTCGACTGGCAGGAAAATCGTGTCTCCGCCTGAATATTCGAGCTGAAGGCAATCGTGTGGGGCGCCCGTGACTTCGAGGGTCTTCAGGCCGACATACCGTCCGACCCCATGATCGACGTGTACGACCAAGTCGCCGGCGTTGAGGGTCGCCGCATCGGTGATGAAATTCGCGGTCTTCCGTTTGCGGCGCGGTGCGGCAAGACGGTCGCCCAGAATGTCCGCTTCGGAGATGATGGCGAGGTCACTGCTGACGAAGCCAGTTTCAAGCGGGATCTCGACAACGGACATCTCGGCTTTTCGAGCGGCTTCCAGTGAATGCACCTGAACAAGGTCTTCAAGGCCATGATCTGCGAGCACATTGATCAGCCGGTCTGCCGACCCGGTGGACCAGGCGGCGAACACGACGTGCCTGCCTGATTTTTGAAGGTCCTTCGTGTGCGCAGTGGTCGCCTCGAAGATGTTCTCCTGACTCATCATCCGCTCTGGCGCGAAGTCCCGGCCGCGGCGCACTTCCATATCGTAGTGACCCGGCGCAGGTTCTGCCGGATTAAAGCGGACCACGGCTCGTGCACCGAGGTCTTGCTCCAATTCTGCTGGATCGAGATAGAGCTGTTCCGGCGCCAGAACCTTGGCAGCCTGCGCATCTCCACCGCCCGCTTCGAGCCGCGCCTGATAATAGTCAGCGGCTTGTGCGAGACGTTCTGCTGCTGCTTCGCCGGACAGATGCCCGAATCCAACGAGGGCATCGGTGCCGATATAGTCGAACAACGTATCCAGCGTTTCATGGAACAGCGGCAGCCAGGCCTCTACGCCTTGCCGCCTGATTGATGCCCGCGCTGCCTCATACATCGGATCGCCGGACGGAGGCCCAAAGACATCGAGATATTTTTCGCGAAACCGGCTCAGGATATCATCGTCGAACAGGATCTCGCTGACCGGCGCGAAGGCGACCGACTGCGTTTCTCCGGTGGACCGTTGGGTCTCCGTATCGAACGTGCGGATGGTTTCCAGCGTGTCACCGAAAAAATCGAGCCGCAGGGGCTCTCCGGCCGTTGGTGGGAAGATATCGATGATCCCGCCACGAATGGCATACTCGCCCTGCTCCCGCACGGTGCTGGCGCGCACATAACCGTTCACAAGCAGGTATTCGTTCAGTTCCTTCTGGCTGACTGCTTGGCCTGCAATCATCGAGAAGGATGAGCGCCGCATCGTCTCCAGCGGAGGCACGCGTTGGACGACAGCCGTTGCTGTGGTCACGACCAGCAAAGGCCCCTGCTCAGCTTCGTAGCGTGACAGTCGGGCAAGTGCTGCACACCGGCGCGCCGCAACACTGGCTGTTGGGCTGACCCGGTCGTAAGGCAGCGTGTCCCAGCCCGGCAGGTCTACCTGATCGAGACGCGGGGCAATGAATTCCGCCATTCGCCGGGCGGTGGCCGCGGTCTTGTCGTCCCGCGCGACATACACACCGATTCCGCCTCGTGCCTGCAGAGCCGGGACAAATGCCATCAGGTCTGCACCAAAAGGTGCGCCGCCCAACGCAGCGGGACCACTCAGGGATTTCAGGAGTTCGACAGGTGTCATGCCAGACCTTCAGACGCAGTTAGGCCGTGAGCCCAAGCGCCGAAGCGTCTGCTCAACCGGCCTGCGCGGCGTACTTGAATGCGATCAATTGGTCCAGAACCGCGCTGCGCTGATCGTTCGGAACGTCGGCCTGGCCCACCAACCAAGCATAAACTTCCCAGTCCGGCAGCTCCAACAGCGCTTCGAACTGATCAAGTTCGGTTTCACCATATGTATCGAGATGCTGATCCGCAAAACTTCCCATCAAAAGGTCCATTTCCCGGAATCCCCGGCGCCAGGCGCGGAATTTCAGCTTGCGGCGGCGGGCATCCATGGGCGGCTCCTCAATCTGGGGAAAGACATAAGCCCTTTCCTGCTGGGGTCAAAGCGGCGTTGTGCCATCGAAGGGGTCAGCATAGGTTCGCCGGGATGCGAGACGAGCGACTCTTCCCCCTGTTTGAACCTCTGGATTCCCTTTCGGGTGTCGGGCCGAAACTCAAGCCTGCGCTGGAGCGCCTGGCGGGCGGAGAGCATGTCTGGGACCTGCTGCTCCACCTGCCGGAGCGCTGGGTCGACAGACGGGTCCGCCCCTCGATCGAAGAAACAGAATTCGGAGAAGTCGCGACGGTGAAAGGTGAGGTCCACGCCTATCACCCGCCCTATAACGAAAAGTCGCCTCACCGCGTGCAGCTTTATGATGGAACCGGCTTTCTGACGCTCGCCTTCTTCCGAGCCGATGGGCGCTGGCTGCAGGGGCAGTTCCCGATAGGCAAGGAACGGGTCGTCTCCGGCAGGATTGAAGACTATCGCGGCGAACGGCAGATGACCCATCCCGACTATATCGTGGATCCCGCGCGCGAGGCGTTGCCGCCCGCCGTAGAACCGATCTACGGGCTTACGGCTGGGCTGACGAACAAGCGGGTGCACGGCTTTGTCGAACAAGCCCTGCAGCGCGTTCCGGATGATCTCCCTGAATGGGCAGACACCGGACTGGTGGAGGCCAAACGTTGGCCGGCTTTCAAGGAGGCGCTGCAGTGGCTGCACACTCCTGAAACCTACGACGAAGAGAAGTTTGCATTGGCGCGTGAACGGCTTGCCTATGATGAAGCCCTTGCGCGAGAGAGTGCTTTTGCCCTGGCCCGAATGGCACGCAAGCGACGCTCTGCCCCAAGCGTACCTCGAGCCGAAGAACGTATTGCCGAACTGCTGCGCGCCCTGCCCTTTGCGCCGACCGGTGCACAGTCGCGGGCGTTCGACCAGATATCAGAAGACATGTCAGGCACATCCCCCATGCGGCGCATGCTGCAGGGCGATGTGGGCGCCGGCAAAACGCTGGTTGGTGCGATGGCCGCCGTTCAGGCAGCCGCCGGCGGATTCCAGTCCGCGTTCATGGCGCCGACAGAAGTGCTTGCCCGGCAGCAATATGAGACACTGAACAAGCTTTTGTCTCCGCTCGGTTATTCGGTCGCCGCCTTGTCCGGTCGCGACAAGGGGACGGTGCGGGAATCGACGCTCATGGGGCTCGCAGATGGTTCGATCCAGATCATCGCAGGCACACACGCCCTGTTCCAGGAAGCTGTCAGGTTCCGGAACCTGGGCCTCGTCATCGTGGATGAGCAACACCGTTTCGGCGTCGCCGACCGGATGAAACTGGCAGGCAAGGCCAAAAGCCCGCACATGCTGGTCATGAGTGCGACCCCCATTCCTCGCACGCTGGCACAGGCGGTCAATGGCGATCTGGATGTCTCCATCCTTGATGAGAAGCCTGCTGGACGAAAACCAGTCGAAACACGCGCGCTTCCCGACACACGGATGGACGAAGTCGTCGATGCCGTCGGGCGCGCCATAAGCCGCGGCGAGCGGGTGTTTTGGGTCTGCCCGAAAGTCGACGTCGATGACGATGATTCCACCGCGGTTGGCCGTCACGCCATGTTGTCGAAACAGCTGAACGTCCCCGTTGGTCTCGTTCATGGCCGGCTGAAAGCGGCCGAAAAAGATTCGGCACTCGAGAATTTTCGTACCGGCGCCACCCGCGTGCTCGTTGCAACGACCGTGATTGAAGTCGGCGTCGACGTCCCAGAAGCAACCATCATGGTGATCGAACGCGCCGAGGGGTTCGGGCTGGCCCAGCTCCACCAGTTGCGAGGGCGCGTTGGCCGCGGAGACAAGCCCTCATACTGCCTGCTGCTTTACCGCCCGCCTCTCGGCGATATGGCGCGGGAGAGAATTGAGACGCTGCGGCGCACGGATGACGGTTTCGAGATTGCCGAAGCGGATTTCAAACTCCGCGGTCCGGGTGATATTCTGGGCCTGCGCCAGGCGGGCGCCACCGACTATCGCGTGATCGACTTGTCCGAAGATGCCGCGCTTCTTGCCATTGCAGCGAAAGATGCCGAAGCGCTGGTTACTTCAGATCCGGATCTTGAGTCGGTTCGTGGCCGGGCTCTGCGTCTGGTTCGGGAGATGATGGTTCCCCGGCTTCTGTCTTAGGCTGCCTGTCATTGGCCGCGTCGATCGCAGCCTGCACATCCGGATGCTCCGGCACGACAAGCCCGGCCGATAGAATCATGCGGGCGCCTTCTTCGACGCTCATGTGCAGCTTGATCGTGTTTTCGGCTTTCACAAACATGATGAAACCCGACGTCGGGTTGGGTGTCGTGGGAACAAAGACACCAATATATTCTTCACTCAAATGCGATCTGACCTCACCGCGCGCAGGAGCAGCGACAAAGCCAAGGCACCAGCTGTCTTCCCGTGGAAACTGGATCAGAACGCATTCGCGAAACTGTTCGGTCGGATTGTTGGCAAAAACATCGACGAGTTGCTTGAACGAAGAATAGACGGTCCGCACAATCGGGATCTGGCTCAGCACGCGGTCCGTAATGACAACAACTGACCGCCCCAGAAGGTTGGTTGTAATCGCGCCCAGGATTGTGAGGAACAAGACCAGCACGATTACGCCGAACCCGGGCACGGCGTAATTCAGGTAGGTTTCCGGTCTCAACGATTCCGGCAGGAACGGCACGACCCGCTGATCGATATAGTTTATGAAAAATTGCAGGATCGCGAACGTCACAACGATCGGCAACGCGATAACCATTCCGGCAAAGAAGCGCGCACGCAGCCAGGCCCAAGCACTCACACGAGGCAGTTTCTCCACCTCAAGAATGCCCATGTCCTTCTTTGGCTTCTTGGCCATCTAGTGAAACTCCTTCCGGACCGCGCGTAATGCTCTCGCAGGGGAAGAGCTTGGCGTGCCCTTTCTTCCCTGCAATTGTGGCGAAGATGGGAAGTAACGAACAGATCGCAAGCGCGCTAGAGGCCTGGGCCAACACAAAGTTTGGTGCTGGCAGTACAGTAAGCGGCCTTAAGCGCCTTTCCGGCGGCGCAAGCCAGGAAACGTGGGCCTTTGAAGTCTCTGGAAACGGCCAGGAAAACGCCCTGATTCTCAGGCGCGCGCCCGGCGGCGTTGAAGCGGCCCGCTCGTCCCAGGCGATTGGTCTGGCAATGGAAGCAACACTCCTGACCCACGCAGCGAAAGCCGGTGTTCCTGTTCCGCCCGTGCTGGGCGTCTTCGAAGACGATCCGCAACTGGGCCAGGCTTTTGTCATGGATCGTATCAGTGGGGAGACCCTTGGACGAAAAATACTCCGCGACGATGAGTATTCAGGCGCGCGCAAAGTTCTTGCCGGCCAGTGCGGCGATGCCCTCGCCCGCATCCACTCCATTCCGGCTGACACCCTGCCTGACCTCCCCGTCAGCGATGGGCTGAACCAATTGGCCAAGTATGAATCGATCTACCGGGCCTATGACCTGCCCCGCCCTGTGTTCGAACTCGCGATATCCTGGCTTAAAGCACATGCTCCGGCGGCCCTGCCCGTTGTCCTGGTGCATGGAGATTTCCGGCTTGGGAACCTGATGGTTTCCGAACAGGGACTCGCATCCGTGCTCGACTGGGAACTCGCGCATATCGGTGACCCTCGTGAAGACATCGCCTGGCTTTGTGTCAATTCCTGGCGTTTTGGACATTCTGACAAGCGCGTTGGCGGGTTTGGCGACTTGCCGGACCTGCTGGAAGCTTACGCCGCCGCCGGTGGCCCGGAGATGGCGCCCCGCGATATCGATTGGTGGGAAATGCTGGGCAGCCTGAAATGGGGCATCATGTGCATGACAATGTACGAGGCCTTCCGGTCCGGAGCTGACCCCAGCGTAGAGCGGGCTGCCATCGGCCGCCGCGTTTCGGAAACCGAGATAGATCTCGTGAATCTGCTGGAAGGAGTGCGCGACCATGCATGACGCCCCCTCAACGGCCGAACTCGTCGAAGCGGTGAAGCGCTTTATTGATGACACCGCCTCGCCTCAACTCACAGGTCATGCCGCGTTTCACGCCCGTGTCGCCTCCAACGTCCTGGCAACGATACTTCGCGAACTGGAGCAGCGTCCGGAAGCGGAGATGGAAGAGAAAGCGCGTTTGGCAGCCCTGCTGAATGCTGATCCGGATACGCCACTGGAAACCCTGAACCGCAATCTTTGCGACCGCATCAAGACCGGAAGCATGGACCTTTCCACAGACGGCCTGCTGGACCATCTAAAAACCACCACAATTGCGCAGTTGTCTGTCGACCAACCTCGCTATTCAGGGCTGGCTCTCGCGTTGCAATCACGTGGCTGAGCCACTACCGCAACCGGACATACCCCAATGAAGAAACCCGTTCTCTGGATCGCTTCCGCTCTTATAGCTGTCGGATTGGGGACCTGGCTGTGGCGGACGGTAATTTCTCCCCCGCCCTATATCGAGATGAGCCCCCTGGGTTACACCGATTACGCAAGTTGGGCCGTGATCCCCAAGGAAACCCCGCCAGCTGTCTGGCAGAATGGCTGGGCCATTGATGTCTTCCTTGTGGATAGCGCCTCCGAATTGAAGGGCCGTTCCGGCAAGCAACTCGACAAAAAAGAACAAACGGCCCGCCTTCAGGGACGCATGCTCGAAGATGGGCTCACGGCGATCGGCCCGGTCTATGCGCCTCTGTATCGCGCTGATGCAAAAGGGGATGATCTGGCCCGGGCATTTCTGATCTATCTCAGAAAACACAATCATGGCCGCGCTCTTGTCATAGCAGCCGATACATCACTTCCGGATGCCCTTCTGGCCGAGATCGAACTTGAACCAGATCTGATGGAGCGCTTCGGCGGGTTCTATAGAATTGGCAAGAACCCGGAGTCGCTCACACTGATTGAAGACCCGGCACAATCAGCAGAGGTCTATTGTCCGGCTCATTTGGTCGAAACCGGTAATTGCGTGAAAGATATTCCAACAATCCGCGAGAATGGATTTTCACTGCTCGCGCCGGATTCGGCTGTTGGAGAATCGGCCGCGATGTTCAGCGAATGGCTCCACGCCAACGCCTCTCCTATGGCCGAACCACTGGGTGACCTGGAAGAAGTTGAAATTGTCGACATCCGGCGCCCGGGGGATACTGACGAACGCCGCGAGAAGAAGAGCGACCGGAACTAGTCCGGCTTGTTTGCCTCAGGCGTTGCCTTCTGGAAGGCTTTCAGCTCAAGGCACGACGCATCCAGCGCAAGAAGCGCAGGAAAGGCCGAAAGATCCATATCAAACCGCCTTGCATTGGCGATCTGTGGAACCAGCGTAATTTCTGCGATTGTCGGTGCGTCTCCAAACAGGAAACGGCCTTTCCCCTGCCCGGCGGCAAAACCTTCCAGAGCTTCGAACCCACGCCGGATCCAGTCATGATACCAGCGTGTCACCGCTGCATCGTCCGCCCCAAACTCGTTTCGGAGCGTGGCCAACACGGACAGATTGTTCAGGGGATGAATGTCACACGCAATCGTGTTCGCGAAGGACCGCGCCTGTAGGCGGGCCCACGGGTCGGCAGGCAAAATGGCCGGCTTTGGATATGTTTCTTCAAGCCATTCAAAAATGGCGAGGGACTGTCCAGCCTGCTGCCCATCGACCTCCATTGCCGGAACCCGCATCTGAGGATTCACGGCCCGATACTCAGCTGATTTTTGTTCATCAGCGCCCGGGGCAATATTTACGGGGATCTGCTGATAAGAGACACCTTTGAGATTCATTGCAATGCGTACGCGGTACGCTGCAGATGAACGCCAGTAATCATAAAGTCGGATCATGCCAGTTCCTCCAGTTCGAGAACATCGAGCAGAGCCTCTCGCGCAATTCGGCATTCGTCCGCAAATGACAAATCCGCGAGATCCTCTGGTGCGAGCCGGTCGCGGTAAGCCGTACGGACGACAGCCTGCAACGCATCAATCCGATCTTCCGTCAGCAATACGGCCTGATGACACGCCGCGATTTCTGCGTCTGTCATGACGACCCTCAGGCGCAAGCAGGCAGGACCACCGCCATTTCGCATGGATTGCCGGACATCAACATAGTCGACCCGGCCAATCGGCCCATTTCCACTGATCAGACGCTCACAGTAAGCGCGTGTCGATTCTGTATCCTGAACTTCACTGGGTGCCACCAGGACCAGACGGGATTCGCCAGGAACGACCAGCAATTGCGAATTAAACAAGTAAGATCGAATGGCATCTTCCAGCGGCACCTCAGCGGCTGGAACCATGACTGACTTCAGATCAAACAATCCGTCCGACGCTTTCCGCAATCGGTCCAGAGTCGCCGCCGTATCTTCAAAGGCGGCTTCGTGGAAGAACAGGGTGTCAGCCGTACCAACGCAAACCACGTCGTTGTGGAATGCGCCCGCGTTGATCGCTTCAGCGGATTGCCGGGCGAAGACCGAACGCCCCGGCGCCAGCCCATGACCGCGCGATATGCTTTCTGAGGCGAGCCGTGCCTGCCGGGAGGGATAGCCCGCAATGCTTTCCCCCGCATCGCGCCCATAAACGAACAGTTCCACGCCGGGCGCACCATGGGTGGCACACAGGCGGACATGGTTCGCCGCGCCCTCATCAGCAAAATCCGCATGCATCGGCAAAGCAGCATGTACGGCAAAATGCCGATCATCTCCGAAGATCGCCTGCAGCGATGCTGTTGTATCAGGATGTTCAAGAGACCTGTGCAGCATTGTGGAAAGATTGGCCGCTGTCAGATGAAGGCGTCCGTCTTGCGTGTCCGCCGAAGGCGATACGGTTGCGGCATTGGCTGTCCACATGCTGCTGGCGGAATAGGCAATTTTCAGGAGTCGCGGCGCCTGGGCAGCAGCCTGTTCTATAATCTGCCTGTCACTTCCACTGAAACCCGCTGAAACCAGAAGATCAAAATTAGGACGTGGCAAAGGCGGCAAAACACCTTGTGTCAGACCGGCTCTCAACAGGGTTCGCATTTTCTCCAGGCCCTGAAGTGCCGCCTCACGCGGATTGGAAACGTCACCGGCATTTCGAGAGCTTGCGAGGTTTCCGTCGGATAGTCCCCCATAATTGTGGGTTGGACCGATAAGCCCATCAAAATTGACTTCTCTGGCGCTCACTTGGGGAAGCCCTGCGCGCTCATGCGCACAGCCTTGTCTGACACCTGGCTCGCCTGGGGCCACGCACAATAGTCCGCTGCATAGTATGCCCCCGGACGAAAGTTTCCGGAATGCCCGGGCCCGCCGAACGGCATGGCCCCGCTGGCGCCGGCTGTTGGCCTATTCCGGTTGAGAATGCCTGCTCGCATTTCATGATGCGCCTTCACCCAGAGCCCGTCGTCATCACTGACGAGACCGCCGGACAAGCCATAACGCGTTGCATTTGCGCGAGCGATTGCCTGATCGAAATCCGGAACCCGGATGATCTGCATGACTGGGCCGAACAATTCCTCGTCTGGAATATCCGTGGCGCCTGTCACGTCGATCACACCGGCGGAAACAAAGCCGCCTCCCCTGTCCAATTGCTCCAGCGATTTCAATGCGCGGCCGCCCCGGGCCAGCAGCATGTTCTGGAATTCTACTGCGTTCACGGCAGCTTTCTGTGAAACCAGAGGCCCCATAAACACGTCCTCTTCATCCCAGGCACCAATGGCCAGTCCGTCAGCCCGCGCAATGATCGCGTCGGTGACCTGATCTCCCCATGTTCCTTCGGGAAGGATAACCCGGCGCGCGCAGGAGCAGCGCTGCCCCGTCGTCAGGAATGCCGATTGCGCAGCAATGTCAGCGGCCGCATCCACATCTGCAGGATCCCAGATGATCAGCGGGTTATTCCCACCCATTTCGAGCGCAAGAATAATTTCCGGACGGCCGGCAAAATGCTTATGGAAGAAGACACCGGTTGCAGCAGAGCCTGTAAACAGAAGGCCGTTGATGTCGGCATTCAGCAACGCACCGCCCGTTTCCCGACCACCATGGACAATATTGAGACATCCTTCCGGCAGTCCGGCGGCGGCAAACGCTTCAGCCATATGAAAGGCCACTCCCGGCGCCAGTTCGGACGGCTTGAACACGCACGTGTTTCCGGCGAGGAGCGCCGGCACGATATGGCCATTTGGCAGGTGACCTGGAAAATTGAATGGGCCGAACACGGCCATGACCCCGTGCGGACGGTGGGTGAGGTGGGAAGATCCAAAATTGGCGGAACTGCACTTCGTCCCCGCCCGCTCAACCTGCGCGGCGATGGAAACACCCACTTTGGCCTTCATCGTCGCGGCTTCGGATTTCGACTCCCACAATGCCTTGCCCATATCCCGGCTGACCGTTTCCGCAATGGCATCTGCCCGCTTCTCGATTTCTTCCGCGTAGCGCTCCAGAATCGCAGTCCGGTCTCCCTGCGGCAGGCGGCTCCAATGTTTGAAAGCTTTTTGCGAAGACGCAACAGCGTCATGAACCTGTGAATCGTCCGCCCCCTGACCGTCCCAGACGACATCTCCGGTGGCCGGACAGTGATTCTGAACCAGCGCGCCGTTCCCTGCGCGCCATCGGCCATCGATATATACACCATCCATTGCTACTTGCTCCGTTGCCACACGCGTCCTTCAGCCCCCGGTTTCAACTTTAGAACCTCAAGGGTATTGGGACTCACTACCGCCGCGTCCTGATCCTTCAGAATACTGCTCGCAAGAGCCACCCTGAAATCCGTCAGCATATCGCTGGATGCAAGTCCCTGAACAGCTGCTGGATCGGCGTCGACATCACCTGTCTCAAACCGCACACGCCGGCTTTCCCGGATTGTCCGGATATGCCGGCGCTGGGCCGTCACAAGAGGGCCGCCATCAAAGATATCCACGGTGCGGTCGAACTCGAAACCTTCCCACTGGAGAAGTTTGTAAGCGCCCACACCGTCTGAATGGCACCGGCCAATCACCTCCCGCGCTTCCGGCGGCAACAAGTCGACATAGATGGGATACTTCGGCATCAGATCCAGAATGAACTGGTTGTCGGTCGTTGCTGAGAGCCGATCCGCTTCCGTGAAATCCATCCGGAAGAAATGCCGTCCGAGGCACTCCCAGAATGTCGAGCGCCCCTCATTATCGACCACACCCCTCAATTCGGCGAGCACCTTGTCACCGAACCTGTCCGGGGCTGCCGCCATCAGCAGGTATCGCGATTGTGCGGCAAGCCGCCCTGCCCCGCCACCGCGATGTTCGGGTTTGAGGAACAACGTACCGACTTCCGTATACCCCACATATTCATTCGTCAGGACAAGCGCGTCCATGTCGAACCGAAGGTTTCCGGCCGCCTGGCTGGCCTGGGCCAGCGTGATGACGCGATAGTTGAAGAAAGGCTGGTCTATACCCGTACCCGCTTTTACAGCTGAGCAGCCCACAACCTCACCCGTGTCGGCATTCTCCATCATCAGAAGATATTTGCCGTATTCTATTCGGTGAAGGCGGCCAAGAAAGGCATCGTCTGATTTCTGCAACCGTTCCCGCAGGATCGGGACATCGACCGGGAGACTGGTAAATCCGGGGCCGGACAGTTCAGCCAGTTCGATCAGCGCCGGCAAATCACCAAGCCGCGAAGGCCGCATCACATAGTTTTCTGCCATGATCAGCTGTCCATGAGTGCTTTGATGCCTGCGCCGTCCAGCCTGCCATCTGCCAGCCTGTTGAGCAGCAACGCAGACAATGTTGCCC
Source organism: Hyphomonas adhaerens MHS-3 (assembly GCF_000685235.1). Classification (NCBI taxonomy): domain Bacteria; kingdom Pseudomonadati; phylum Pseudomonadota; class Alphaproteobacteria; order Hyphomonadales; family Hyphomonadaceae; genus Hyphomonas; species Hyphomonas adhaerens. Next base: position 135,233 of record NZ_ARYH01000002.1, on the reverse strand, counting down.
GTTCCGGAAAACTGTTCGTGAGAACGTATTCTTCATTTGAGTGAATACGCCCTCCCATCACGCCGAGTGTATCAACGTTCGGCACACCTGCCGCGAAGATGTTGTTTCCTTCGCAGACGCCTCCGGTGTCCTCGAATACAAGGTCCAGACCGATCGCCTGACCGGTTGCCCGGACGGCGTCGAACAAAGCCTGTTGCGCTGTATTCCTCGGCTTGGGCGGGCGGTAAAAACCGCCATGCAGATGTCCGTGAATGCCATCACGTGCTGTTGCGCGGGCGAACAGGCGCTGAACCTCGCTGGTTGCCCATGCTGCGGCATCAGCATCAGGGGCCCGGGCACCGAAACGCACGATCGCCAGATCCGGAACAATATTCACCGGTCCACCGCCGTCGATGGATCCGACGTTGATCGTCACGCCATCGCGCTGTCCATTTAGCCCTTCCAGACCCACGACAAGTTCAGCCGCGGCTTCCAAAGCGCTGCGTCCTTCGTCCTTCGCGCGGCCGGCATGGGCGGCACGGCCACGTAACACGATATCGAAGACCGCCGATCCTTTTCGCCCACCGGACATAGCCCCTGTATCCATGCATGGCTCATAAGTCATGCCGATATGGGCCCCCGAACGCGCAGCCTCTGTCAGCGCACGGGCACTGGCGAAGTTGCCGATTTCCTCGTCTGGCGTGATGACGATCTGGTAGCCGAGCCGGTCTTTCAATGGTCCTGCTTCAAACGCGAGTAGCGCTTCCCGCATAATGCAGAGACCACCTTTCATGTCTGCGAGTCCCGGCCCGTTCAGTCGATCGCCGCCCAGGTCGCGAATCGTTTCAAACGCACCTGGCGGAAAAACCGTGTCGTAGTGCCCGGACATGATCACCTGCACAGGCGCATCCGGCCGGGCCGAAACACGGATCACCGACGACGTCTCTGTCGTTTCCGTTTCACCCGTATCGCTCACCGACTCAAATGGGTCCCCGGGATCAAGACGGACTTCAGCATCGAGCTCGGAAAAGGCGTCAGCCAGGATCGGCGCCAACTGGCGCAATCCATCAATGTTCCAGCTACCGGTGTTTATGGATGCCCAATTCCGTGTCTGGGAAATCATGTCGGTCGCGCGCGACATCAGGCGCTCTCGCGCCGCCTCATCGTCGTGGCTCAGCGTGCTCAGATCAATCATGGCCCTTGGTTTCACAGGAAACGATTTCCGGCAAGTCCTGCGGTGAAAGGCAAAATAAAAACGGCCCGGCACAAGGCCGGGCCGTTCTCAAATTCTTGCGTGAACCGTCTTATTGAACGGTGATCACGACTTCCGAACGACGGTTCAGCGGCTCGCGAACACCATCGCGAGTTGCTTTCGCCAGGTCGGTTTCGCCTTTGGCTTCTTCCGAGATCAGCGAAGCGTCGATGCCACGGGCAACGAGCGCCTCACCAACGATGTCAGCACGACGCTGAGACAGACGCTGGTTGTAGGCGCTGGCACCCGACGTATCGGTGTGACCAGCAATGCTGACCGAGCTGGTTGCACAGCTTGCTTCGGACTGAATGTTCGCCACAGCCTGATCGATCACGGCCGAAGCCTGGCTCGTCAGATCCGCGCGATCCCACTCGAAGTACACCACGAAGCTCTGACCGAGGTCCGAGCAGACCACTTCCGGACCGGTCGACACCTCAGTCGGAGGCGGCGGCGGAGGCGGCGGAGGCGGTGGTGGCGGAGGAGGTGGTGGTGGCGGCGGAGGTGGCGGTGGCGGAGGTGGTGGCGGCGGCGGAGGTGCGCCGAACGCATACCGAAGGCCTACCGTTGCCACGTGCTCAGAGAACGACCCATCATACGAAGTGCCCCCACCAGGGACCCCATCGAAAGACAGGTCATCGCCGGTCGCGAAGTATTTGTAGCCGAAATCCATCGTCAGACGATCAGACACTTTGTACCCAAGGCCGAGGAGGCCCTGATATGCCAAAGACGTGCTGGAATCGTTGAAACCATTCGCGGCAGCCAGGTTACCGGCCGTACCGTACTGAAGGTTGCTGGCTTTCGCGCTCAGACGAGCAGCACCAACACCAAGACCGACGTACGGCTGCCATTTACCATCGCGATTGAAATCATAGATGCCGTTCAGCATCAGGTCCGCAATCTGCAGATTGCCAGCCGGTGCAAGCGTTACGGCAGTAAGGCCCGGTGCAAAATCGTTCGGAACATCCAGATCGCCGCCGCGGTATCCAAGCGTACCTTCCAAACGGACGCCGTTCGCCATTGCGTAGCCGAGGCCAAGCTGGCCGCCGAGATTCTCGTCTGCATCGGAACTGCTCTGCAGCGAGCCGACAACGTTCGAAACGGCTGGATCATGGTCCAGATCGCCGGAGAAACCGTACTGGACATCGCCACGGGCGTACCAGCCTTCTTCCGCGTGAGCGGCGAGACCGGCAGTCGCAAACGCGGCCGCGGCTGTCGCGCACATAAGAGTTTTCTTCATACTCAATCCCCTTTTATGTGCCGAAAGACGGGATTGTCCTCGGCCGCAGGTTCATTCGGGCACATTACCCGATGATTCCTGATTAAACTCAATTTACTCTCGCTGCGAGCCCCTTTTGGGAGTGAAGCCTCCGAAACGGCAGGGATTTCCTTCCTACCGCGGCCCTTTTGCAACAGATTGCATCGAGCTCGTCAAATTACGCTCGAGATAGAAATTCGTTCCCGCGAGTTCCATAAAAACTGCAGTGAGTGCAACAATATATCCAGAAGAAATGGTACCGCCTCCCCGGTTCGAACGGGGGACCTCTAGATCCACAATCTAGCGCTCTAACCGACTGAGCTAAGGCGGCACTGGGGTTGGCAAATACAACCCATGTTGTGAGGATTCAAGCGCGACCGGCAGACGTTCGCGCTTAAAACCTCCTGATTTGGTCAGACTTTGGTGACTTGCTCGAATTCCAGATCTACCGGAGTTCCGCGTCCAAAAATGGAAACAGTCACTTTGAGGCGTCCATTGGCCTCGTCGATCTCTTCGACGGCGCCCTCGAACCCCTGGAACGGACCGTCATTAACCTGCACCTGCTCGCCAACCTCGAACGAGATTTTCGGGCGTGGGCGATCAGCATCCGAGTCGGTTGCCGTACCGAGAATCCGGTCAACTTCGCGCTGGCGAACTGGCAGTGGCTTCTTGCCACCTTCAGCACCCAGGAAGCCGGAAACTTTCGGTGTATCCTTTACTAGGTGGTACACATCGTCGGTCATGACCGTCTTCAGAAGCACGTAGCCGGGAAAATGACGGCGCTCCACGGTCTTTTTCTTGCCACGCGCAACTTCAACCACTTCTTCGGTGGGAACCTGAATATCCTCGATCAGATCAGACAGCCCCTTACGTTGGGCTTGTTCGAGAATCGTTGCCGCCACCTTCTTTTCGAAGTTGGAATAGGCATGGACGATGTACCATTTCGCTTCAGCCATGGGGCCAGCGCACTCCTTGAAATCGGTCCGTCACAAGCCTCAAAGGCCGGTGATCGCTTTAACAAACAAGTTGATCAAGAAATCGGCAGCAAACAGGAAGAGCGCGATAAGGACCGACATTATGACAACGAATATCGTTGCCTGAATCGTTTCCTGACGCGACGTCCAGGTCACCTTGTTCCCTTCCGCGCGCACCTGGCGCAGGAACGTGATGGGCCCGACCCGTTTCTTCTTCACCTTATCGGCCATTCCGACACTCTCTTGAAAAGCGGGGAGTTAGCGGGTTTGAGCCGCTACGTCCACGCCTAAACTACACCAATTTCAATGTGAAGGCATGTGAGGTGCCTTTCAAACCTGCGCAAGAGCCCGTCTCAAAGCCCAGGTTGGCCAAACTCCCGTGCCGGGAGCCCCGGTACATCCACCTGAACGGCAAACAGGCTTCCGGACAATGGCCGGGCATCCAGTTGAGGAAAGCTCATCCCTGCCCTGGCAGTGGTGATGAACATGGTCCTCAGATCAGGGCCGCCGAAAGCCACACTGGTCGGCCGCGGCGCCGCCAGAATGATGACCTGGTCGACTTCCCCTTCCGGCGTGTACCGGACAACCCTCGAAGCGCCCCAGAGGCAAGTCCAGAGGCACCCTTCCGAATCAATCGCCGATCCGTCCGGAAAGCCACCGAACTCGTATGTCGAGGCAAAAACCCGCCGGCCACTCAGGGCACCGGAGTCGGGATCAAAATCGTAGGCAAGGATTTCCTGCTCAACGCTATCACACGTATAGAAAGTGCGTCCGTCGGGAGAAAACTGCATTGTGTTGGTCGCCATGACAGATGGCAGCCGCAACTGGGTGAGCGCCTTGTCGGCCCCATATCTGAAATAGCTGCCGCGCGCTTCTTTTTCCGAATCGTCCATGGTCCCGAACCAGAAGGAGCCGTCCGGCGCCACCCCGCCATCATTTGTTCGGTTTCCCTCCGGCTCGCCTTCGATCAGGCAAATCCGATCATACACCTCTGTGGACGGATCATAGATGCCGATTTCACGGTCTCCCACCATGAGGAAGTGGCCCTCATACAGCGCAATGGAACTCGCCCGAAGCGGCAGGTCGTAACGGCGCGTATTGCCTGTTCTTGGATTATAGCGGTGCAGCTTGGCGCGCTTGATATCGACCCACCAGAGAAACCCCTCCGTCTCGCTCCAAACCGGGCCTTCGCCCAGCACACACCCCGTCGGGGCGACGCATTCCGGCGCCAGCATCATCCGATCAGCCCCGCTTCTTCCGCCAGTTCAAACAGACCGTCCTGCGTTGCTTCCTCTGCCGACAATTCGTCAAACTCGGCTCCCAGGGTATCGAGTGCAAGCCGATAGGATTCCAGGATCGCACCATCGGCAACCAGGGTCAGTTCATCGCCCGGGTCATAATGAGCCGCGATATCTGCTCCGATCAACAAGCCCGTTAACGCTGCTTCATGATGCTTGGGATCCAGTAACCCGGTCATGCGCGCGGCGCGAACTGCAAATGGCGACGCCGCATCGTCGGGGTCGAGTGAATACTCGACCCATTCGCGAAACACCGCCTCGCTGAATTCCTGTTCCACATCCTGCGGAGTCTGCAGCCCTCCATTTGCCGTCAGCAATGCACGTAGTTCACCGGTTATCTCGGTCGTGAAGCCGATAATGCGCCCATGTTCCACGGTTACATGCTTGGTGTGGGTTCCAGGGAAACAAACCGCGCCGATAGATTCATCGAGCGCAAACAGCTGCGTTTCCTCGCCTCGCATGACATCAGGCGGCGAAGCCTGTTTCAGCCCAGGCACGATGTGAATACCATGGGCAACCGCAAGGTGCTTAGGGAGGTCCGCAATCATCATCGGTACGGACCGGTGATCGACATTCTGGATACCTTGCGAACCACCAATACCTCCGCAAGCAATGATCGGAACCTGAGGCCACTCGCTCAGCCACTCATTGATGTGAAACTTGAGTCGTCCCAATGCATCCCCAGAATGGGTCAGGATGCCGTCGGGCACAGAAATTCCGCCGATGACCTCGCCTTCCTCGTCGAAGGCCCAGGCACGAAAGGTTGAGGCGCCCCAGTCAATGCCTATCAGGATCGTACGATCTTTCATGAACGGCGCCTCGTCTTTGGCTCATTGGATGTGCAGAATACAAGTCTGTAGGCCTTCACGTCTCTTGCACCGCCGGTAAAGTCAATCCATTCCGGCTTTGTCGTCAACGCCATGCCCATGGCATATTCCCGCCTGAAACGGCCCAGCCAAATCAACAGGAACGGCTTCATGGATCGATCCGACCCGTCGCCCCAACAACGCGCAGCGAAAGAATTTGTTCGTCTGCTCGACATCATGGCCCGCCTGCGCAGCCCTGACGGTGGCTGCCCATGGGACCTGGAGCAGACCTTCCAATCAATTGCACCCTACACAATTGAAGAAGCCTACGAAGTTGCTGATGCGATCGAGCGCGGCAACATGAACGACTTGCGGGAGGAGTTGGGAGACCTGCTTTTCCAGGTCGCGTTTCACAGCCAGATGGCCGCAGAAGAAGGGGCCTTCGAAGCTGCGGATGTTGCCGCCGCAATCAACGAAAAAATGGTGCGGCGCCATCCACATGTCTTTGAGACGACCGACAACCGCTCCTCTGATGACCAGATCGTGGCGTGGGAAATCGTAAAGGCTGAGGAACGCGCTGCCAAAGCGCAAGGAGAAGACGCCGCAAGCGCACTGGACGGAGTCGCCCTCTCCCTGCCCGCATTGCTTCGCGCCGAGAAACTTCAGAAGCGTGCCGCTCGTACGGGCTTTGACTGGACCGAAGCCGAACAGATCTTCGACAAGCTGGATGAGGAAACAGCAGAGGTGAAGGAGGCGATCGCCAGCGGTGAAGAAGACGCGATCATGGATGAGGTCGGAGACCTGCTCTTCGTTGCGGCAAACCTCGCCCGGCGCCTGAACATTGATCCGGAGGTGGCATTGCGGCAAGCCAATGCAAAGTTCGAACGCCGTTTCCGTGCCATGGAATCCTTGGCTGCCGACCGGGGAAAGGACTTTGCCTCACTCGACCTCGACGCGCAGGAAAACCTCTGGAAGGCGGTGAAGAAAACCGAGACGCCAACCTAGTCGGCCGGCTCGATCTCTATAGACGGGAATTCTGCCTGAAACTGGCCAAGCCGATCCGTTTTTAGCCGGACAGTCATCATGGATGTGGCATTGTCCTGCATCTCGTCGGTCAGAACTTCGCCATTCCTGTGAAGCCATGCCCGTGCCCGGCCATCCTCCGGCCGCAGGATTACCCTCACTTTTGCGGCACTGCGCAGCAATCCCCGTTCGATTGCCGCAAGGAGGGCGTCCATCCCCTCCCCAGTGACCGCAGACACCAATACTGCGGGGTGTTCCTCCTGCACCTCAGCAGACATGGCAAGCGCGTCCGCCCGGTCCGGCGGCAACAGGTCCACCTTGTTCCAGGCTTCAATCATCGGCGGCAAAGGCAAGCCGGTTTCTTGTTCCAGGCGTTCCAGCACGCGGAGAACATCCTCGGCCTGCTCCTGATCTGCCGGACTCGACCTGTCCCTCACATGAACCAGCAAGTCCGCCTGCATCGCTTCTTCCAGGGTTGCCTGGAAACTATCGATCAGGTGTGTGGGCAGGTCCGTGATAAATCCGACCGTATCGATCAACGCAGCCTCTCCCAGCGTGGGCAAGTCGAGACGGCGGATGGTCGGATCCAGCGTTGCAAACGGCATGTCCTTGGCAAACACGTCCGCGCCTGTCAGCCGGTTGAAGAGCGTCGACTTGCCGGCATTCGTGTATCCGACGAGAGCCACAACCGGCTTTCCGGTTCGCTGGCGGCCAGCACGCTGAACGGCGCGCGTACGGCGCACATCGTCCAACTCCGATTTCAGTCGTACAATCTTGTCGTCCAGCATTCGCCGGTCGGCTTCCAGCTGGCTCTCACCGGGTCCGGACAGAAACCCTCCACCCCCACGTTGGCGCTCAAGGTGGGTCCATGTCCGTACAAGCCGGGAGCGTTCGTACAACAACCGCGCCAATTCGACCTGCAACCGGCCTTCTTTTGTCCGCGCGCGCAGTCCGAAGATCTCAAGGATCAAGCCCGTCCGGTCAATGACTTTCACGCCCAGCTTTTTCTCGAGATTCCGCTGCTGCACCGGCGTCAGCGCGCCATCGACAACGGCCAGAGTGCAATCACTTGCTTCGAGGTCATCCGCGAGACGATTCAGGATGCCGCCAGACAGGAGCTGGGCTGAGTTGACTTGCCGCACTTGTTCCGGACGCAGAAAGGCGAGCTCGCAGCCTAGTGCCTGGATCAGGCCAGCCGTCTCTTCTATCCGGTCAGTCGACGGTCTATTTGCTGGAGTGAACCAGGGAATAATCGCGCCAGCAATTTCCGGCGCGGGGAGACGATCGATCAGCTTGTCGCCCAATAAGCTCTATTCCTTGTCAATCTCTTCGTCGAAGAGCTGTACAGGTGCGCTCGGGGCAATTGTGGAAATGGCGTGCTTGTAGACAAGCTGCGGTGGACGACCATCGCCACGCAGCAACACACAGAAATTGTCAAACCAAGTCACCACACCCTGCAGCTTCACGCCGTTCACAAGAAAAACCGTCAGCGGCGTGCGCGATTTGCGGACGGCGTTGAGGAAAGCATCCTGAAGGTTCTGTTTTTTATCAGCCGACATAGCAGGTTAGTCCTGTTGTTCTTGTTATGATCGCGGGCTAACTGGATTGAAGAGCTTTCGCAAGGGGCAACCCCATCTACCCCCGCCAGAAACTGATAGAAATTGCAGGAATGATCGCCAGAATCTCCAGTCTGCCCAGTAACATCGAGAAAATGGCTAAAACTGAGGCAGCCTGATCCAGCTGGGCAACGTGGCCCACGACAAGGCCACCGGAATTGGTCAGGCAACCAATCGCCAGCCGTATCGAGGATTCAAGAGGCAAACCGGTGAAGGCAAATCCAACCATGACCAGGAACACGGACAGAATGTAGGCGATCAGGTAAACCCAAACGCCAATCACGCTTCGCTCATCCATTTCCCTGTCACGGAACCGGAACCCCAGAACGGACCGGCGATACCCCAGCTGCCGGAACTCCAGTCCGGCTCGCCGGGAAAGAACGATCAGCCGGGCGATCTTCACCCCACCCGCGGCGGACAAGGCCGATCCGCCTATCAGCGCCGGCAGCACGAACACCGGCAAAGGCACATTGTCCCAGGTGTCAGCGCTGCCCAGCGGTAAACCGGAGGTCGCCAATGCTGAAATCGACCAGCCGAGTGATTCCAGAAAGCCCAGGCCAGACGCAATTGCCATTACCGTAAAAATGCCGACGAGCAGCATGAACACCCGTGTCTCCGGATCTGTCACGGCCTGCAGAAAGCGGCGCTCCCTCAGCGGGAGAGCCACGGCCAATCCCAATGCGCCGCCCACCAGGCCGATGGCCAGAATGACATCTGCGACCGCCCCGGCATTTGCGCGGCCATATGGCGCGGGATCCACCAGCCCGGTCGTCCAGACACTTACCGCATCGGAGAAAGCCCGCCCCGCCGATACGCCAGCCAGTTCCAGAGCAAGAACCGTTACCGTGATCGACACGACCATGATGAGAACGACTGAACGCGCAACTTTCGGAACCGCATCGAAGAAACTCGTCTCCGGCATCACGAACAGGACGCTGCGATGGATGCCGGGCCCTCCCAGGTTCAGTGCGGCCAACACACTGGCAGCCATGATGATTGAGGCCGCTCCACCCAAAAGGTGCAGGGTGCCCCGCCAAACGATCAGACTGGCCGGCCACAGATTGCCTTCCACCGCGATGACGGATTGGCCTGTGGTTGTCAGGCAGGCAGTCGCTTCATGGATTGCTTGCAGCAAGGACGCATTCTGAACTCCGACCACGAATGGAAGACACGCTGCCACGGGCGCCAGGAACCACCAAAGGAGCACAAGTCCGAGCGCGTCTGACGGACGGGCTTTCTGTTTCGGCCGGGGCGTCAGGAACAGAATGCTCGTGCTGATCACGCTGATCCCGAGCACCATGGCAAGGAAAGCAAAAACCTGCTCGTTTTCTCCATAGGCCAGCGCTGTCAGGATCGCAGGCAAGCTTGAGCCCGCGAGGATCAGCATCACGAGTGCCAGGATGCGGACAACGGATGCGTAGTTCATGCGCTTAGAAGAAGTCCGGACTGACGCGGAAGAATTTCTCCACTTTCCGGACCAGCTCCTCCTCGTAGAAAACGATCAGGCGGTCTTCAGTTCGAACAACGGTTTCCGGCCCGGCGATGATGACCTCGTCACCCCGTACAATCGCCGCTGCCGTTACACCGTCTGGCAGGTCGTCATAGCCTGTTGGTTTTCCGATCAGGGAGGAAGACTCGAGGGTGACACCCTCCGCGACTTCCGCCTGCCCGTCTTCAAGCGACTGCAGTCCCAGGATACGTCCACGGCGCATGCGCAACAGGATCTGCGAAACGGTCAGTGCACGAGGGTCGAGCACGGCGTCGACCCGCATGTCATGTGCCAGCCCGGCGAGCTCTGTTGCATTTACCAATGCCAGCGTACGTTTGGCCCCGGCGCGCTTGGCAAGATTGGAAATCAGCAGGTTTGTCTTGTCGTCATTGGTGATTGCGACAACGAAATCCGCTTTGGATGCGCCCGCTTCCGTAAGAATATCAGGATTGAGACCGTCTCCCTGAATCACGATGGAGCGCTTGACCCCTGCCACGGCCGTGTTGGCGCGCTCAGGATCGTTTTCAATCAATCGGATACGTTTGTTGCTTTCACGTTCGAGCGTCTGGGCGACATAAAGCCCGACATTCCCGCCGCCAACGATCACGATGTGATCGGATCGCTCGACATTCCGGTTAAAGATGGAGGTCAACCGTTCTGCGTGGGAATCCAGCACGGCAATATAGGCGCGATCCCCCGGCTTCAGCACGTCGCTGCCTTTCGGCGCGCGTACCGTATCCCCCGTCCCGATCCCGATGATGCGGGCAGACAGATCCGGGAACAGGCCACGGATCTGATCGACCGCTGTATCGAGCAGTGGATTATTTTCGGCAATTTCTAGACCGAGCAGGCGGACTTTCCCTCTCCCGAACGAAGCAGACATGATCGCCCCTGGGGTCCGCAGACGCTGAAGAATCGCTTCGCCAACCTCGACCTCGGGCGAGATCACCATGTCGATTGGCAGGCCTTCGCGGGAGAAAATATTCTTCCAGGCCGGGTCGATATAGGATTGATCTCGCACGCGGGCGATCTTGAACGGCACCGAAAAGAGCGTGTGGGCGATCTGGCAGATCACCATGTTGATTTCGTCGAAATGGGTCACTGCGATGATCATTTCGCAGTCTGCGGCACCCGCTCGCTTCAGCACATCCGGATGTGCCGCGTGCCCGGCATAGCCGCGCACATCCAGATCGGTCGAAACCTGGTCAACCAGGTCCGGATCCTCATCAATAATCGTGATATCGTGCTTTTCGCGAGCAAGACGCCGCGCGATGCCGTGTCCGACCCGGCCAGCCCCGCAGATAAGAACGCGCATTCCTCAGCCTTCCGCCGACATCAGCTGTCTTGCCGGCTCGTCCCGGACGCTACACCCAAAGCCTTTAATTTTCTATGGAGTGCAGAGCGCTCCATTCCAATGAATTCAGCCGTCCGGGAAATATTCCCGTTAAACCTTGTGATCTGCAATGCCAGATATTCACGCTCAAACTGTTCGCGCGCATCGCGAAGAGAGAGGCCGACCAGGTCCGCAGATCCCGCCTTGGCGGTCTGGACATTGCTGCCTACGTCGCGTGGCAGTTCGTCAACACTGACCGGACGACTTGAATCTGACGGCGACAGGATCAGGATACGCTCCACGACATTTCGCAGCTGCCGGATGTTCCCCGGCCATTCCATCGATTGCAGGACCGCCATGGCTTCCTGGGAAAACGTTCGCGGCGTCAGCCCGGATGAATCGGCGATCCGCGCGATGAAATAATCTACAAGATCTGCGATATCGTCCCTGCGTTCCGCAAGCGAAGGCACACGAAGCGGTACCACGTTCAGGCGATAGTAAAGGTCTTCGCGGAATCGGGATTCCTCGATCTCCTGCTTCAAATCCTTGGTTGTCGCGGACATCACACGCACATCCACGCTCACGTCAGACCGTCCCCCGACACGCTGGAAGCGCTGTTCGGTCAGCACCCGGAGGATCTTGCTCTGCGTTCCCGGGGGCATATCGGCGACTTCATCAAGAAGCAGGGTTCCAAGGTGAGCTTTCTCGAACAGGCCAATTCGGGTCGTCCGCCCCTGTGCGTCTTCCTCGCCAAATAGTGCGATCTCCATCTGGTCCGGCGCAATCGTCGCTGCGTTGACCACAATGAAGGGACCGTTTTCGCGCAAGGAGTTGCGATGGATAAGGCGAGCCGCAAGCTCTTTCCCGACACCCGCAGGGCCGGTGATCATGACACGGGAATTTGTTGGCGCAACTTTCTCAATGGATGCGCGAAGGTTGGCGGCGGCATTGCTATGGCCAATCCAGCGCTCATCATCCCCGGCCCGATTGCGCAGGGTGGCGTTTTCATACTTCAGCGCCGCAGACTCAATGGCCCGGTCGATGAGGTGCAACAGACGGTCCGTCTTGAACGGTTTCTCGATAAAATCATACGCCCCGCGACGGATGGCTGCGACCGCTGTTTCAATATTGCCGTGCCCGCTTATGACAATGACCGGCAACAGCGGATCAATCGACTTCAGGTATTTCAGAAGGGACAATCCATCCATTCCGCTGCCCTGCAGCCAGACATCGAGCACCACTAGCCGCGGCGTCCGTGTGCGGACCTCTTCAAGCGCCGCCTCTGCTGTTGCCGCAGTGCGCACGGAATAACCTTCGTCCCCCAGAACACCGGCAATCAGTTCCCGGATATCGGGTTCATCATCTACGACCAGAATATCTAACGCCATGGCGTCGGCTCCTCTACGCGGACAGTCTGTGGGGAATGTGGATTCACGCCGGCCATGTCATCATTGGCTGACGGTGTTGTTTCAGTTGCTGGCTCATGCGGCGGCAACCAGATACGCACACGCGCACCGCGCAGGCCATCGAGCCGGTTCTGCAGCGAAATGGAACCGCCGTGATCGGCGATAATCCGGTTCACAATTGCGAGACCAAGGCCTGTGCCCTTTTCCCGCGTGGTCACATAAGGCTCCAGCAAACGTTCCCGAACGTCCTCTGGAAAACCAGGCCCATTATCTTCAATGGTAACTTCAAGGCCATGGTCGTCACCGCTCAAGGCCATGCGGATCTGCCCCTGGACCTCCATGTCTTCCGGCATGCCTTCGATCGCTTCCGCAGCATTTTTCAGCAGATTGCCGATCGCCTGACCGATCAGCCGCTCATCGCCAGTATAAGTCGTGGCTGAGGCGCCGCTTTCGAATTCGAAGTCGATGTCCGGATTGACCACGCTTCGCGAGAAGCTGGCTTCCTGAAGCAGGTCTTTCATGTCGAATGGCGAAACACTTGGCTTCGGCATCCGGGCAAAGCTGGAAAACTCTTCAACCATCCGGCCGATGTCGCCCACCTGGCGGAGGATGGTATCAATGCATTTCTCAAACACACCGTCATGGTCGTCGATTTTGCTGGCGTAGCGGCGGCGCAGGCGCTCTGTCGACAGCATGATCGGTGTCAGCGGATTGCGGATTTCATGCGCGATACGGCGCGCGACATCACGCCAGGCCATTTGGCGTTGGGCATTGATCAGGCGGGTGGTGTCGTCAAAAGTCAAAACACATCCCCCTGCCGGGTCTGGTGCTGTCTTCAGACGAATATGCCGGGTCGATCCGTTCCGACTGATCTCGATGGAGGCATCCACAGGTGAATTCCGCTCCAATGTGTCGCGCACATAACGTTCGAATTCCGGCGCGACCACTTCCAGGGCCTCGCCGGATTGAACTTCTTCAATCCCGAGAAGGTCACCGGCAGACCGGTTGGCCAGCGTCACAGTCATGTCCGCCCCCATGCGGATCACTCCGGCGCTGACTTCTGCAAGCAGTGTTTCCACGAAACGGCGGCGATCTTCCTCTTCTTCACGTGCGCGGATCAGAGCATTTCGCTGTTCTGACAATTGCTCCGTCATCGCATTGAAGGACTGGCTGAGCGCATAAACCTCATCTTTCGGCCCACTGACCGGAACACGCACGGTCAAGTCGCCATCGCGCACCGTATGGGCCGCCGACGCCAGACGTCCGATGGGGCCGGTAACGCGTCCGGCTGCCTCAAGTCCCAACCGGCCGGCCAGCAGCAAGATCAAGGCAGTGATCTGCGCATAACCGATTGCGAAGATCGTTTGCAGCCGCCCGCTACGCTGTTTGGCATTGTTGTATTGCGCGAGCTGGTCTTCAGCGTCCCGCAACATGGCGAACAGGTTCCGGTCGAACGGTTTGGCGGCGTAGACATAGCCATCGACCGGTTCGGAAATCTTGATCAGGGCTGTACCAATGCCCTGAGGCTCGTAGAGCGTTGTCACTACTTCGCCATTGCGGGCTTCCTCAAATGCATCTGGCGGCGGACGCAAGCGCACCGGCGTTCCCGCGTTCTCTTCCGCGATGATCTCCTGGCCATCCGCGCTGACGATCGAAATCGTCACGAATTCACGATAGGCGAGCGTCTGCCGGAGACCTTCGGACAAAGCGGCAGATGCATTGGCAGCAAAATCATCCCCCTCAATCGCCTGCCCGCCATTTTCAGCGGCCATCTGGGTCTTCACATCCCTGGCAAAATTTTCGACATCGAGCGCCGCGAGTCGCACATCCACGTCGAATGAGGATTTGAAATTGTCGACATAGTCCTGGAAAATCTGCTTGTTCTTCTCCATCACCGCTTCGGCCGTATCGCCGAACCAGTTGTCGAGGCCGCGGGTTACCACGGCGCCAAGGAAAATGCCCACGACCATGGACGGCACCAGCGCCGAGAACCCGAACAGCATGACGAAACGTTGGGCCAGACGCCCCTCACCGGCTTCCCGCGAACGACTGCGGATAGCCAGGAATTCGCGGATCACAATGACCGCAAGGGCGATGATAAGAACCAGATTGAGGGCCAGCAGCCACGGCGTTGAGCCTGCGGTCGGATTGTCCGGGTTTACGCCCGCAATCGTGATAAAGGTCGCAAAAACCGCCACCAGCGCAGCAATGATGAAGAGCCCTTCAAAAAGGGCCCAACTCGCTTTCGGTGCATGCTGACTTAACGGGTTCGACAATCTACCGACTCTGCTCAGGCCCCCGCCCGTTGCCCTAAGATCACACAAACGTGCCCCTACAGCAACAGTGGTGCATTAGAGCCACAGTCCTGGCAGTCGTCAATTACTCTTCTGCAATGCCGAGTGCGTTGATCTTGGCCCGCAACGTGTTGCGATTCATGCCAAGAAGCTGCGCTGCCTTCACCTTGTTTCCGGCAGTCACGGACAGGGCGAGGCGGATCAGCGGCCGCTCTACCTGGTCGATAACCCGCGAATAAACAGAGCTTTCCTCATCTTCACGGCTGGAAATCAGGTCACCCATGATGTGCCGGTGCAGCAGGGTTTCGATATCCTTTTCAAAGCCGCCGCTCGCGCCTTTTTGCTCGCTCGCGCCAGCGCGCAATTCACGCTCCACGTCGCGTAGCGTGATCGTGTCATCCGGACTGAGCACGGCCAGGCGCAAGACGAGATTCTCGAGCTCCCGCACATTTCCGGGCCAGTCGTAGGCCATAATGAGGTCGATCGCCGACTTGTCGAAATTCTTGGCCGACAGCCCCTGACGCTGGGCCCGGATCAGGAAGGCCCGCGCGAGTTCCGGAATGTCTTCCTTGCGCAGCCGCAGCGGCGGCATGGCAAGACGCACGACATTGAGGCGGTAGTAGAGGTCTTCTCGGAAGACCCCCTCTTCCACCATCCGGCCCAGATTGCGCCGCGTGGAGGCAATCAGACGGGCGCCATTTGCGTCCCGCAGAAACTTCACAAGTTGCGTCTGCGCCTCGGCAGGCAGGTCACCGATTTCGTCGAGATAAAGGGTTCCGCCTGTCTGGTGCACCGCGCCGGGTTCGCCATTTGCGCCGAACAGCTGACGGTTGATCTCGGCCGCCGGCAGGGCAGCCAGATCCAGCGCGACAAACTTTCCGTCTTTTGCCGAACCAAGCTGGTGGATCGCGCGGGCAGCCAGTTCCTTCCCGGTACCGCTCTCCCCTTCGATCAGGACAGTCAGGTCCGTATTCATCACCTTGGCGATGATCCGGTAAACCTCCTGCATGGCATCGGAGCGGCCGATCAGCGGCAAGCCAGCGTCGCTGATTGCCTTCTGGGATTCCGGGTTGATGGCGCGAACAGATGTCTTCGGCGGCGCCTTCAGGGCACGCTGCACAAGGCTGGTCAGCGCGTCGATATCGAACGGCTTTGGCAGATAATCGAACGCACCGTGCTGGGCCGCATTGGCTGCTGTCAGGATCGTGTTCTGGCCACTCATAACGATGAAAGGCAACTCTGGACGCGACAGGCGCATCGACGGAAGCAGATCAAAAATCGACGCATCCCCAAGATAAACGTCGGTGACAACGACATCGCCTTCGCCGTTCCGCACCCAGCGCTCCAGCGCTTCCGGTGAGCTTGTGGCGCGGACTTCATAACCAGCTGCGACAAGCGTCTGGTTCACGATCAGCCGGATGCTGGCGTCGTCCTCTGCAAGAAGAACGGTCTTATCAGCCATTAAGGCCTCCTGTACGAATTGGCAGAAGAACAGTGAAACGGGTTGCACCCGGTTCGCTGTCCACCCGGATCTGGCCGCCATGGGCCGTGATAACTTCTTTTACGACCGACAGGCCCAGCCCGCGCGCGCCTGATTTGGAGCTCTGGAAAACATCAAAAATGCGAGACAACTTTTCTCGCGGAATACCCCGGCCATTGTCTTCAATCGTCACCAGCATTGCGCGCTGAAGCCCAACGCCGAACCGTGACCGCTTGAAGGCGAGACCGGTCGCATAGGCCGTTCGAATCGTGACTTGCCCACTACCGCCACCTTCCTGTGCAGCCTCAGCCGCGTTTCGGATGATGTTCTGGAAGGCCTGCTGCAGGTGGTCTTCATCACCCATGAGCTCCGGCAAGGAAGGATCGAAATCACGCTTGATTTCCACCTTCTCGCCAATCGCAACCCGTTCCGACGCAACGACGCGATCCAGCAGCGCATGGATATTGAACGCTTTCATCCGGGGCGCAGAGAACAGTTCGAACGCCGACAGCCGATTGACCAGCCGCTCTATCCGGCGTGCTTCGTCCCGGATAATTTCCAGAAGTTCCGCTTGTCCTTCGACCCCCTGGCGCTCCAGCAACTGGGCCGCACCGATAATTCCACCCAGTGGGTTTTTGACTTCGTGCCCGAGGATCCTGCCGAAGCCGGCCACCCCGGCTGAAGACTCGTTGCCTTCACGGACAGCCGTTTCGACAAGCGCAATGACGAACCCCTCATCGCCAGTCGTTCGCACCCAAACATCACAGACAAGTCCAGACGTGATCGATGGCCCCGTGATGGGCGTCCCCGGAGAGGCGATGTCGCCCACCTGGCGCTGCGCCCGGTCCAGCAATTCCCAGATAAGAGAGTCGTGATAGATCAGCTCACTGAGGGGTTTTCCCGTAAGCGATCTGCGCGAAAGCTGAAACAGCGATTCCGCTTCGGGATTTCCATCCACGATACGCCGTCGGTCGTCTATGACGAGCAGGGCAACAGGAGAAAGATCCGCAAGGGAACGAGCGTCCAGCAAAGTATCCACCGGCATTTCAGGCGGCCTCCACGAGGTCGGGTTGCAAATAAACTTGCCGCAGGGCGGCGATGAGTTCCTGCCAGTCAGAGATCTGACAGAGTTTTGAGCGCAGGCTCCGGCGCGCAGCCGGGGCGGTGCGAAGGTCAAGCGCATCGATGGCGGCAGACACGTGCTTTCGAACCGTCAACACACCCAGTTTCGGGCCGTAGAGCGACACCGAATCCTCAATCTGCTCGCAAAGAGACAGAAGTTTTTCCGTACGGGCCGGCGCGCGCCAGTCAGCCTTCCCCAAGGCGGCTGCGATCTCACCGACGAGCCAGGGTTGGCCCATGGCGGCCCGTCCCACCATCACGCCATGCGCGCCGGACTGCTCCAGAGCGCGCTTGGCATCATCGGCAGAACCTATATCGCCATTGACGATCACCGGCAGGCTGACCGCCTCAACCGTGTCTCTCACGGCCGTCCAATCGGCTGAGCCCTTGTAGAATTGGCAGCGGGTGCGGCCATGCACCGTCAGCATCCGGATACCTTTGGATTCCGCAATCGCGCCCAGTTCGGGGGCATTCAGCAGCGTATCGTCCCAGCCGAGACGCATCTTCAGGGTCACCGGACGTCCGCCAGCGCCCGCAATGGCGGCATCCATGATCTCGCTGGCCAGAGGCACATCGCGCATCAGGGCCGAACCTGACTGACCACCCGTCACCTGACGAGAAGGGCACCCCATATTGATATCGATAATATCCACGCCGCTCTCAGCGAGCAGTTCGGCACCCCGGCACATGTCTTCCGGCCTCCGGGCGGCCAGCTGGACGATCCAGTTCCCGTCCCCTTCATGGCGGCAGGTGCGTCGCACAACATCCGGGCGTTGCGCCGACAGCATCTCTCCGGCAACCATCTCCGAAACCACGGCAGGCGCGCCAAAATATACGGCTTGCCGCCGCATAGGGGCATCCGTGGCGCCTGACATGGGCGCTAACCAGACCTTGGGTGCCTCGAAACTAACCATTTGTTCATTCTTGCACCTTTTTGAGACTTCGCAAGTGCACAAAACATAAGCAGATGCACGACGCTGCGTAAGCTGAAACAGCATGGCATAGATGCAACAGGTGCCTTAGAAGGCGCTCATGACCGGATTCGCTGCAATTATCGTCGCTGGCGGCAGAGGGGCCCGCACAGGCCTGGAGAGCCCGAAGCAATGGGAAATCCTGCTCGGAAGGCGGGTCATCGACTGGTCTGTCGACCTGTTTCTGTCCCATCCGGACCTTCTGGAACTTGTGGTCGTTGTGGACGATCTGACCGCGGCCACCAGCTTTCCGTCTAAGACTAAAGTCGTATGTGGCGGCGACTCCAGAACCGCTTCTGTTCGCGCCGGAATTGCGGCCCTGACGACCGCAGATAGCACGCCTGTCCTGATCCACGATGCTGCCCGTCCCGGCGTGAGTCTCTCCATGATCGATACGCTTGTATCAGCGCTGACAGAGCATGACGCGGCCGCACCGGCCCTGCCCGTATCCGATGCCCTGAAATCGCAAGCCTCTGGCCACCTCTCGACGGTCCCACGCGAAGGGCTTTTTCGGGTCCAGACACCGCAGGCTTTCCGGCTCTCGACAATTCGCGCCGCGCTCGAGACGTCAGACTCCTACGTCGATGACCTTGAGGCGGTCGAAGCCGCAGGCGCACGGACGACGCTGGTGCCGGGCGACGCCCGGCTTCACAAGATCACTTACGCAGAGGATTTCGACTTGTTGGCCAGACTACTCTCCCCCGCCCTGTCCGTTCCGCGTGTCGGCAAGGGATTTGATGTTCACGCCTTCGAACCCGGTGACCATGTCACCCTGTGCGGCGTAAAGATTCCACACACCGCGAAACTGAAGGGGCACTCCGATGCCGATGCGGCGTGGCACGCGCTGACCGACGCGATCCTTGGCGCCGCTGCGCTGGGTGACATCGGCGATCATTTCCCGCCATCCGACCCACAATGGCGCAATGCTGACAGCGGCATTTTCCTGAAGCATGCTCAGGCCCTGGCAGAACAGGCCGGCTTCACCCTGGCCAACTGTGATATCACCGTGGTCTGCGAAGCCCCGAAGGTGAAGCCGCACCGGGAAACGATGCGGGTTCGCACGGCAGAATTACTCGGACTGCCCTTGGATGCCGTAAGCGTGAAAGCGACCACGACGGAGCGCCTTGGCTTTACCGGCCGGCAGGAAGGCATCGCAGCGGAAGCCGTGGCCGTCCTCGCGCCGAAAGCCTGACGCCGCGTCCCCTCTTGCAAATCGCCGCGCCCGTGCTCCCCTTTGCAAAAAAGGGAGAACGCTCATGTCCGGTGGTTTGAAGATCGAACAGGACGGCCACGTTACAATTCTGACGCTCGACCGGCCGCAAGCCATGAATGCGCTCGATTATCCGACCTATATGGCGCTTGAAGATGCCGTCCGAAGCGCAGATGCGCGCGCCATTGTCATCACCGGCGCGGGGGATCGTGCTTTCTGCTCAGGCGACGACGTCAAACAGATCCTGTCCAAGGGCGCGCCGTCCACGCCGGAAATGGCCGAACGCGCAAAGAAAACAGGCGGCCTGACCCCTGCTGCCGACGCCCTTCTCCATACGGATATTCCGGTCATCGCTGCTGTAAACGGGTTTGCGCTCGGCTGGGGCGCAGAACTCGCCATCATGGCCGACATCCGCGTCTTCTCGGAGAAAGCGCGGTTCGGCGAAATATTCGTTACGCGGGGGCTGACCTGCGATGCCCCCGGTTTTGGGCGTCTCGTTCAGCTGGTTGGACGTGAAAGGGCATGCGAGCTCCTCTTCACGGGAGACATCGTCGACGCCGACACGGCGAAAGAGATCGGGCTGACCTCACGCGTCGTGCCGCATGAAGACCTGATGCCCACCGCGCTCAGTCTTGCCCACAAGATATCCTCCAACCCGCCGCTGGCGGTTCAGGCGATCAAGAAGGGCCTGCGCGAAACAGTCGATCCGCCATGGCGCGACGTTGGCAAAATGGCGATCACCGAGATCCGCCGCCTGATGCAGACGGCAGATGCAAAAGAAAGCGCAGCCGCCTTCATTGAAAAGCGCAATCCCGTCTTCACCGGGCGGTGATGTAGGCATAACGTGACCGACATGTTTCCAGACCGACTCCGCAATCTCGCCATGCTGATCCTCGACGATGCTGAACAGGCGCGTCTGCGGATCTGCACAGCAGAAAGCTGCACGGGCGGCCTCGTCGCTGCCCTGTTCACCGACATCGCTGGCTCGTCGACCGTATTCGACCGCGGCTTTGTCACCTATTCGAACCGGGCAAAGGAAGAGATGCTCGGCGTGCCGGGAGATGCGCTTGCAGATTACGGCGCAGTCTCTGAACCGGTCGCCCGGATGATGGCCGAGGGCGCGCTTGAAGCCAGCCGCGCCAACATTGCTGTGGCGATCACAGGTGTCGCCGGCCCCGGTGGCGGCACGCGCATGAAACCCGTCGGCACGGTGCACGTCGCATGTGCCCGCGAGAACCGGGCCGTGGTGCATGAGATGCTGCAGGTAGGCGAGATCGGCCGGACCGAAGTCCGCATGGCGGCCGTCGAGTGTGCGCTGAAACTGATACAGTTCCAGATGAACTAGGTGTCCGTTACGGGCGTTGACGGCGCCGCGTATCGGCGGCGCCCTTCTTCCAGGAAAGCATCCAGGATTTTCGTGACCGCCAGGTCGTGATTGGCCGCGGCCAACATACCAATGAACGGATTCTTGAAGTCATAGTCGATGTCCAGCCGCACATCCGTGCCCCGCTCCTGCGGGGTGATCTTCCACTCGGCCCGCAAGCGGCGGAACGGCCCCTTCACCAGCGACGCAATCACGTGACCGGCAGATGGGGTCTTCGTGACCCGTGTTGAGAACCGCTCGGTAAAACCCTTGAACCCGATCACCGCTTCTCCAAGGCAGGAGGAGGCACCGTCGCCAAGGACTGCCTCCTCCGAGACGCGCATCGCCGTGATCCATTTGATGAAGTCAGGATAGCGCCGGATGTCCGACACAAGGTCAAAGCACTGCTCTGGAGTATAGGGCAGCCGGACCGATTTGGAGAAACGCGCCATGCGCTCAGGCGGACTTGCCAGAAACCCGGGACGCGTTCAGCGCCTCACGCGCGGCGCGCAGCCGGGCAAAGTCTTCGCCTGCATGGTGCGACGACCGTGTCAGCGGCGTCGCTGACACCATCAGGAAACCTTTGGCCCGCGCAATCTCTTCATACGACCGGAACTCGTCCGGCGTGACAAACCGGTCGATCGGCGCGTGCTTGCGGGTCGGCTGCAGGTACTGGCCGATCGTCAGGAAGTCGACGCCGGCGGACCGCATGTCGTCCATTACCTGCATCACTTCTTCTTTCGTCTCGCCAAGGCCGACCATGAGGCCGGATTTGGTGAATTGGTTCGGGTCGCGATCCTTCACCTTCTGCAACAGGCGCAGCGAGTGGAAATACCGCGCGCCGGGGCGGATCGACAGGTAAAGACGCGGCACCGTTTCGAGGTTGTGATTGAACACATCCGGCTTCGCGTCGATCACACGGGTTTCCCAGCCATCCTTGCGCAGGAAGTCAGGTGTCAGAATCTCGATTGTGGTGCCGGGCGATGCGGCGCGGATGGACTCGATCGTGTTCACGAAATGCATCGCGCCACCGTCGACCAGGTCATCGCGGTCAACGGACGTGATTACCACGTGCTGGAGGCCCATTTCGGCAACTGCTTCGGCCACACGGCGCGGTTCGTCCTCGTCCACACCGGCCGGCGGCTTGCCGGTCGAGACGTTGCAGAAACTGCAAGCGCGGGTGCAGACCTCGCCCAGAATCATCATCGTGGCGTGTTTCTTGTCCCAGCACTCCCCGATATTCGGGCAGCTGGCCTCTTCGCACACCGTCACGAGGCCCTTGGATTTCACGATCTCCCGCGTTTCGGAATAGCCTTTGGACCCCGGCGCCTTGACGCGGATCCAGTCCGGCTTGCGCTGTACCGGGCTATCCGGACGCGCCTGTTTCTCCGGGTGGCGCAGACGGGGCGTTTCGCCCTTGAGATCAATCAGGTTTGCCATCGCCGGAACATGGCCTCACCCGCGCCCGAACTCAAGTGAGAGACACTGCAATCTGCTCATGCAAACTTGCAATGTTCGCCGCTCTCTGGCTGCTTGGCGACAAAATGTTACAAACAAGTGAGGCGGAAACCGTCCACGAGGAAACCAGAGCCGTTCATGACCACGCTACCGATTCCGGCGCCATTGCCGTATCAACCCGCGCGAACCCGCACTGATCTTTTTGCCGCTCTCATGCGGGCCGCGGGCGAATTTGGCCGCAACAAGACCATCATTTACGACATGGTCGACGGCGAAGAACGCCTGCTCAGCTACAAGGAAGTGATCCGCGGCGCGTTTGGCCTCGGCTCGGCCTTGGCCTCGAAAACCAAATCCGGCGAATCGGTTGGCATCATGCTGCCAACAGGCGCAGGCGCAGTGATCGGCTTTTACGCATTGTCGGCCTACAACCGCGTTCCGGCGATGCTCAACTTCACGGCCGGTTCGCGGAACCTGAAAGCGGCCATGCGGGCCGCTGAAATGACGAAGATCGTCACGGCCCGCAAATTCATTGAAATCGCTGGTCTCGAAGCCCTGGTGAAAGACCTCTCCCGTGTTGCGGAAATCATCTATCTTGAAGATGTCCGCGACAGCCTGTCTCTCAAGGACAAGCTCGCAGCCCTGATCGGTCCGCTCGCGCCTGGCCTGATCCGCCGCAAGGCGCGCTACAAGAGCCCGGGCGTCGTTCTGTTCACGTCCGGTACGGAGGGCGAACCGAAAGGCGTTGTCCTGAGCCATGAAAACGTCATGGCAAATGTGGAGCAGGTCCGCGCCCATATCGGCCTCGATGTGAATACGGACAAGCTGTTCAATCCGCTGCCCACCTTCCACTGCTTCGGCCTGACCGTCGGCGCCATCCTGCCGCTGATCGCAGGCATTCCGGTGGTCTTCCATCCCTCGCCGCTGCAGCCGCGCGAAATCGTGAAACGCATCCGGGAAACGGGCGTCACCATTCTGCTGGCGACGGACACATTCATCTCCCAGTATGCCCGTGTAGGGGCTGATGGGGACATGAGCTCCATCCGTCTCGCCGTCTGCGGCGCAGAGCGCGTGAAGGACGAGACGCGATCGCTGGTTCGCCGCAAGTTCGAAATCGAAATTCTGGAGGGGTATGGCGCGACCGAGGCCTCACCCGTCGTTGCGGCCAATCAGTGGGAGCGCAACAAGCCCGGTACGGTTGGCGTGCTGATGGCGGACATGGATCATCGTCTCCTGCCGGTGGACGGTATTCCGGAGGGTGGCCGCCTGCACATCAAGGGTCCGAACATCATGATGGGGTACCTCCGCCCGTCCGCACCCGGGGTCCTCGAAGCACCTGATGACGGCTGGCACGATACCGGCGATGTGGTGGCAATCGACGAGGATGGCTTCATCCGCATCATGGGCCGTGTGAAGCGTTTCGCGAAGATTGGCGGGGAAATGGTGTCTCTGGCGGTGGTCGAGAACTGCGCGAGCGCCATCTGGCCCGACAACCTGCATGCGGCAGTCGCCATGCCCGACCCGCGCAAAGGCGAGCAGATTATCCTGCTCAGCGATTGTCCGGACTGTAACCGTGAAGAGATTCTCGCCTGGGCGCAGAGCCACGGCGTGCCGGAGATCTCCGTGCCGAAGCGGGTCTACCATGTCGACGAGATCCCGGTGCTCGGCACCGGCAAGATCGATTATGGCAATGTGCAGAAAAAGGCTGTGGACCTGACAGAAGCCTGAACCGGCCAGTCAGGCATTGGTCGCCCGGCGGACAGGCATGTGCTTCTTGCCCCAGTCTTTCAGCGTCATGAGCGCGGGGGCCAGTTCCTGCCCCTTCTCCGTCAGCACATAGTCGTACCGTTTCGGCCCGGCGGAATATTGCCGGCGCTCCAATATTCCTGCTTCAACCAGCCGCTTCAGGCGCTCGGCCAGGATGTGGCGGGTCATGCCGCTCGACTCGATGAACTGTTCGAACCGTGACAGGCCGAGAAAACAGTCCCTGAGGATCAGAAGCGTCCACCGGTCCCCCACGACAGACAGCGTCCGCGCGACCGGGCACCAATTATCCGAGAGTTCTGTCCATTTCATACTTGAAAGCCTAACCTGATTTGTCTTAGTTCCAAAATGAAACTTGCGGAGACCCAGATGACCAAGGCGCTTGAGTTCTATTTTGACTATATCAGTCCCTATTCCCATATTGCCAACGCAGCCGTTAAACAGCTGAAAGCGCGCACCGGGGCCGTCGTCGAAATCAAACCCATGTTCCTTGGTGCTGTCATGCAAGGCACCGGAAACCGCCCCCCGGGCATGGTGCCGGCCAAGAACACCTACATGCTGGCAGACCTGCAGCGCTGCGCCGGGCGCTATGGGCTCACCGTCCGCATGAATCCCTACTTCCCCCTGGTCAGCACGCGCGACCTGCTGCGGGCCACCATCGGTCTCGCTGGCGATCCGGCCAAGCAGCAGCGTTTCATCGACGCCTGCTTCCGTTACATGTGGGAAACGCCTGAAGCGCTGAAACCGGACGATGATGCCTCCGTCAAAGCCATGTGCGACGCGGAAGGGTTCGATTTCGCCGAGATCAAACGCCTCGCCAATGACGACGCCTGCAAAGCCGCAATGAAAGAAAATACCGACACAGCGATCGCACGCGGCGCATTCGGCTCCCCGACCTTCTTCGTGGGCGAAGAGATGTTCTTCGGGCATGACCGGCTGGACTATGCCGCCGAAGCGATAACCGCCTAGGCGAAGATCCCGGCGGCTTCCGCAAGCACCTTGTAGGAGACCGCCGGACGCGGGCCGAAATGACTGATCACTTCAGCGGCCGCGATATGGCCAAGCCGGGCGCAGCTCGCCAATGGCAGGCCGCGTGACATACCGAACAGGAAGCCGGCCGCGTACTGATCGCCCGCGCCGGTTGTGTCCACGACCTCCTTCACCGGCACCGCCTCAACCGCCAACGGCTCGCCGTCGCCTATGACAACAGAGCCTTTTTCGCTGCGCGTCACGGCCGCAACCGCCGTATCGGCCTGCAGCGCCGCCATGGCGGCGTCGAAATCGTCGGTCTCGTAGAGCGCCAGCAGCTCTTCCTCGTTGGCGAAGAGAATATCGACATTGTTCTTGACCAGCTGGAGGAAGCTCGGCCGGTGGCGATCGACGCAGAACCTGTCGGACAGGGTCAGCGCCACCTTGCGGCCTGCGGCCTTGGCGATCTCGGCTGCGTAAATGAAGGCTTCCTTGGCTTCATCCTTGTCGAACAGATAGCCTTCCAGATAGAGGATCCCGCCAGCCTTCACGACATCGGCATCGACGTCTTCTTTCGAAAACAGAACGGATGCGCCGAGGAAGGTGTTCATGGACCGGTGGCCGTCTTCCGTCACGAATATGATGCTGCGCGCTGTCGCCGGGCCTTCGGTCAGCGGTGAGGTCGGAAACGGCACACCGCCGGCTTCCATTTCCTTCCGGAACTGAGCCCCGAGCTCATCGTCCGCCACCTTGCCGATATAGGCCGCCGACGCGCCGAAGCTGGCGAGGCCGGCAATCGTGTTCGCCCCGCTTCCGCCGGATGTGTAAAGCGGCTCCCGGGCGACGCTGGTCAGCTCATGTGCGCGCGGCTCCTCGATCAGGTTCATCGCATTCTTGAGAATGCCCCACTCGGCCAGGAAAGCGTCGTCAGCACGCGACAGGACGTCCACGATCGCATTGCCGAGACCCACTACATCGAAACGCACGTCCGTCATCCGGAATCTCCTGCTGAAAAGGGGGGCATTGCCAGAGCCGGACGCTGGACGCAACCGGCGAGCGTGCTAAAGGCGCGTCCATGAAAATCGCCTACATCGCCTCGCAGGTCACCCTTCCCGGAACACCCGGCCGACGGGATGATGCATTTGAGCACGACTACATGATGGACGCCTTGCGCCCGGCCTTCGAGGCCCGGGGCCTGACGATCGTGGATGTCGCCTGGGACGACCCGGACGCCGACTGGAGCAGCTACGGCGCCGCCATCATCGGCACAACGTGGGACTATTGGGACCGGCAGGAAGAATTCCTTGCCACGCTCGACCGGATTGGAAAGGCCACACGCCTCTACAATCCCGTCGATCTCGTCCGCTGGAACATTCACAAGACCTATTTGCGGGATCTCGAAGCGCGCGGGGCGCGGCTCATTCCCACCGTCTGGCTCGACAAGGCGGATGCGGCGAGCGCGGCCGGCGCCTTCGATACGCTCCAGGCCGACGACCTCGTCTTCAAACGCCAGGTCGGCGCCGGCGCCGACGGCCAGCACAGATTGAAGCGAGGCGAGCCGGTACCAGACATGCCCCACGCCATGATGGTGCAGCCCTTCCTGCCGACCATCCAGAGCGAGGGCGAATACAGCTTCATCTTCATTGGCGGGGAATTCTGCCACGCTCTGGTGAAGCGGGCGGTGCCAGGCGACTATCGTATCCAGTCCAAATATGGCGGCACCGAAACGCCCGTCGATCCGCCAGCGGATGACCTCTCAGAGGCGTCCGCGATCATCGCCATGCTGGATGAAGCGCCCCTCTACGCCCGCGTCGACATGGTCCGTCGTGAGGATGGCAGACTGCTGCTCATGGAACTGGAAGCCATTGAACCCTACCTTTACCCCGTCGAAGGCCCGCGCCTCGGCGACATGATCGCCGAGGCCGTCAGGCAACGATTGGAAACGACACCCGCTCAGTGAGCGCCGAACTTGTAGACGACTCCGATTTTCGTGGCTGTATCGGTCGTCTCATATCCGTCCGGCGGATTGGTATCGTAACGCGTATCGAACCCGAAACGGGCCGAAAGCGATCCGTTGATCTGCGCCGTCAGCGCGAGGCCGTTGGAAATCTGTGTGGACTCTTCCGCATAAAGGACATCCGTGATGTTCGACAGTTCCACCCTTTCGTTCAACGCCCAGGCAAACTTCGACTTTCCAACGAGACCTGCGGACGTGACTGTCTCTGCAGGCCTGACAACAGGTGCGCCCAGACTATCCACCGTCACGACGCGTTTGACCTCGTCAATCTTCACACCGGGACCACCGCGGACAACCCAGGTCACCGGATCAAGCCCAAGGAAGCGATACCCGAGACCGCCGCCGACGAAGGCGCGGCTATCGAAACCGGTGAACTGGTCCACCTCGTAGGATCCGCGAGCGAATGAGAACACATTATCGCTGATCGTGTAGTCGATATTCATGCCCAGGAACGCGCGGTTGCGGCTCTCCAAACCGTCCTGCTCGCCATAATCGACCTGCCCCTGGATCCCGTAGTCCCATTTGCCGGTGATATGATCGACATCGAAGTTGAGGCCAATGTCTCGCGTATCTGTGTTCCCGCTCGTCATACCGGCGCTCAGCGCGCCCTCGCCTGACCAGCCTTCGACGCGCTCACCATCCGCATGAGCCGTCAAAGCTAATCCCGAGAGAGCGGCGCCCATGGCCGCACACATAATATACTTCATTGGCACTTCCCTTTTTCCGTCGTTCGCTCTTCCTGCTCGGCGTGACGCAAGATTAGCGAAAATAAGGCGAACTGGAGGCCAGCGATTCGCGCGGCTTCTCCACCCCTTTAAACATCGCATCCTGTCGTAAATGCGCACTTAAAAATAAATCCATCCAACACCTCCGTAGCCGGATGTATATTGCCTGCCATGTCACTCCTTCATCCACCTCCAGGCTTTCCGCCGCATCTTGCATTGGTCTGGCCCCTGATCTGGATCCAGGTGCTTCTGCTTCGCGCAGGGGTGCGGGCCGCCTATGGGAAAGGTGTTCAATATCGCTGGAGTGTCACGCCGAACGGGCACGTATCCCTCGCGTCGATTGACTGGCTACCTTCGCAGAAAAAAGCGCGTGAATGGCTGACGCCGCCATCCCATCCGTGCGAGCGGCTGGCGTCCGTATGCGGCCGGGCTTACATGCCCGCTTACACAGCACTTGGCGTCGAGACCGGAGCCTTCCGCGCCGGTCTGCCATCAGGCTGGCGAGATAACAGACACGCCCAGCGGATAATGCCGACCCTGCCCCTGCCTGAAACCTGACGGCACCGCCCTTCCAGACAACTTTATCCGATCTAGCGCCTTCACAGGCGTCGCACCTGCTGGCGGAAACGCGCCTACTTTTTCTTCTTCGGCGCCTTCGGGCCAAGCGATGAGACTTTTGCGGGGTCCGCAGTCTTCGGCGTGTATTTGCACCATTCCGCGATCACACAACGCCAGCACTCCGGTGTGCGGGCCTTGCAGACATAACGCCCATGCAGGATCAGCCAGTGATGCGCGCCCTTCTTCCACTTCGGCGGGGTGACCCGCTCCAGCCCCGCCTCCACCTCGTCGGGGGTCTTGCCCGGGGCAAGCCCCGTCCGGTTGGAGACACGGAAAATGTGGGTGTCGACAGCGATGGTCGGTTCGCCGAAGACCTCGTTCATCACGACGTTCGCTGTCTTGCGGCCAACGCCTGGCAGGGTTGTCAGTTCGTCGCGGGTCCGCGGCACTTCTCCGCCGAAATCGTCAAGAATCTTCTGGCTTAGCGCGATGACGTTCTTCGCCTTGTTGCGCCACAGGCCGATCGTCTTGATGTGCTCAGCCACGCCCTCTTCGCCGAGATCCAGCATCTTCTCGGGCGTGTCGGC
Source organism: Hyphomonas adhaerens MHS-3 (assembly GCF_000685235.1). Lineage (NCBI taxonomy): Bacteria > Pseudomonadati > Pseudomonadota > Alphaproteobacteria > Hyphomonadales > Hyphomonadaceae > Hyphomonas > Hyphomonas adhaerens. The sequence goes on along the minus strand of NZ_ARYH01000002.1, from coordinate 106,287 downwards.
GATGGCGAACAGCTTCCGGGTCGCCTTGTTCACCCCCACATCCGTCGCCTGTGCCGACAGGGCCACGGCCACAAGCAGGGTGAAAGGGCTGGAATATTCGAGCTCGGTTTTCGGGTCCGGCCGGTCATGGGCCAGGGCGGCAAAGATCTTCTCGGTCTTCTCCGGCCCCAAGGTACGGGGCGCCCGTTTTTTGGCAGGCTTTCGCGGAGGTGTCTTCTGCGGCGATTCGGTCATGTAATTTGTCTGTCAGGCCGCTTCCGAAGGGGCAAGAGCATGTTAAGTATTGTTCCCGATGCCTCACACGGACGAGATCATTTATTTTGATGCGCTTTTGACGCCGAACCGCTCACTTTCCGAGCGAGGGTTCGCCGTGGTCATGAGCATTGTCGGTGTTGTCAGCTTCCTGACCGGCATGGCCTTTTTGTCCATGGGCGCCGTTCCGGTGATCGGCTTTTTCGGTCTCGACGCCCTCGCCATCTGGCTGGCTTTCCGCTGGTCTTTCAGGAAACAGCGCGAAGAGACCCGGATCCGCATTACCGCCAGCAGTCTCGACATGATGCACCGCAAGGCCAACGGCACCGAAAAGCGCGTCAGTGTTCCGGCCGGATTTGCCCGTGTCGAACTGGACGAGCCCCTCCGCCCCGATTCGTGGTTGCGGATCGAACATGGCCGCACCGGATGGGTCATCGGACGCTTCCTGACTGTCCCGGAGCGCAAATCCCTCGCCGAAGCCATGAAAACGGCCCTCCACAAAGCGCGACTTGAGCGCCACACCGCATAAAAATGACGCAAGCGTCATGGTTTTTTTAAATTGGCCATGATATACACGTCGTAAGCGAGCAGACCGGTGCCCAGGGAGACCGGCATAAGGAGGATATAATATGGCTGCCGACACAGTTCATTCCATCGACAATCCGGCCCTCGAGCGGCCGAAAGTTTCCGACCGAGAACCCCTTCACGAAGGCTATCTCCGCGTCGGTGAGGAAGTCCCCCCGGCTTCCGACCTTGACCTGAAAACCCTTGATCTGGTGGACCCGGAAATCTGGCGCCAGAACAAGATGTGGGATCGGTTTGACCGCCTGCGCAAGGAAGACCCGGTGCACTACACGCCGGATTCCTTCGTCGGCCCCTACTGGTCCGTCACGACTTACGAAGACATCATGGCGGTCGATACCGACCACAAGCGCTTCTCTTCCAGCTGGGAGCATGGCGGCATCACGCTCGGCCAACCGCTCGAAGACTTCGAGATGCCGATGTTCATCGCCATGGACGAGCCGCGCCACTCCGAACAGCGCAAGACTGTTCAGCCGGCCGTCGCACCGAACATGCTCAAAGAGTATGAGCCACTCATCCGCTCGCGGACCCAGGGCCTGCTGGATTCCCTGCCGGTTGGTGAGCCAATCGACTGGGTCGACAAGGTGTCGATCGAGCTGACCACGATGATGCTCGCCACCCTGTTCGACTTCCCGTTCGAGAACCGCCGCCAGCTGACCCGCTGGTCGGACGTATCCACGAACATGAACAACCCGGACATCTGCCCCGGCGGCGAAGACCAGTGGCGCCAGGAAATGATGGAGTGCCTGACGACGTTCATGGGCATCTTCCAGGAACGCCAGGCCATTCCGCAACAGAACGACCTCATGAGTCTTCTGGCGCACGGCGAAATGACCAAGAACATGACGCCGATGGAATTGCTCGGCAACGTGATCCTTCTGATCGTCGGCGGCAACGACACGACCCGGAACACGATGACGGCGTCGGTCTACGCTCTGAACAAGTATCCGGAGCAGTATGAAAAGCTGAAAAGCGACCAGTCCCTGATCCCGAACATGGTGTCCGAGACGATCCGCTGGCAAACGCCGCTGGCCTTCATGCGCCGCACCGCGCTGGAAGACGTTCAGCTTCGAGACAAGCTCATCAAGAAGGGTGAGCAGATCGCCATGTGGTACATCTCGGGCAACCGCGATGAAAAGTTCTGGGACAAGCCGAACGATTACATCATCGACCGCGCCGATGCCCGCCGTCACTTGTCCTTCGGCTTCGGCATCCACCGCTGCGTCGGGAATCGCCTCGGCGAGCTGCAGCTGCAGATCCTCTGGCAAGAACTGATGGCGCGCTTCGAGCATATCGAAGTACTGGATGAGCCGTCCTATACGGCTGGCGCCTTCGTCCACGGCTACACATGGATGCCGGTGATCCTGCACCCCAAAAAATAAGTCCGGGCCAGAAGCCTGTTGGCTGACCCGGCGATAAGCCGCTAGACCTCCCGTCAGATCCTGACGGGAGGTTTTTTTCATGGACGTTTCCAAAGCAGTCGACCAGCGCATCTCAACCCGGGCCTTCCTGCCGGATGCACTTCCCGAGGCCGAAGTCCGGGAATGGCTGACCCAGGCGCAGCGGGCGCCCTCCGGTGGCAATGTCCAGCCCTGGCGCACCATCGCCGTGACCGGGCAGGCCAAGGACGACGTTATCGCCATGGCCGCCCCCATCCTCGCCGCTGATCCGCGCGGCCAGAAGACAGATCGGCCAATTTATCCGAAAGATCTGTGGGAGCCCTACGAAGCCCGCCGTCGGCGCGTAGGCGAGATGATGTACGAAGCCCTCGATATCCCGCGGGAAGACCGCCCGGCCCGCCTCGCATGGTTCGCAAACAATTTCCGCTTCTTTGGCGCTCCGCTCGCCCTTTTCCTGGTGATCGATGAACGGATGGGCCACGGCCAGTGGGGACACGCAGGCATGTACCTGCAAACGCTCGCCCTGCTGGCAGAAGAACGCGGCTGGGGCACGTGCTTCCAGGAATGCTGGGGCGTGCTGCGCCCGGCCCTGAAAGAGCATTTCAATCTCGCCCCAACCGAGATGATCTGGTGCGGTGTCTCCGTCGGCAAGCCGGACAAATCCCATCCGGTCAACACACTCCGTGCCGAACGGGCGCCCATTGACGAAATCGTCGAGTTCCACGGTTTCTAGATTCCGCCGCATTGCTGCCGGAACTGGATGATTAGATCGGTGAATGCAGACACGCCGATCCATGCTTGTGTCCACGCTGGCCCTGCCTCTCCTACCCGGTACGTTCGGCGACCGGGCACTCCCCTTCGCGGCGCGTCTTTCAAAGGCGGCCCGCGACCAGATCGGTGTGACACGAAGTTATGACGGCGCTTATGTCCGGCTGGATTACCCGATGGGCGATGTCGATCGTTCGACAGGCGTCTGCACCGATGTGGTCATCCGCGCTTATCGGGATGCCTTCGATGTCGACCTGCAAAGGCTCGTCCACAACGACATGAAAACCGCGTTTACGGATTATCCCGCGATCTGGGGCCTCAGCCGCCCTGACTGGAATATCGACCACCGCCGCGTCCCGAACCTCGAACGCTTTTTCGAACGGAAGGGCGCTGACCTGCCGCCGCCACAGACCCTGGACGGATGGGATCCTGGTGATCTGTACACGATGCGCCTGGGCGGGCGGCTGCCGCATATCGGCATTGTCTCAGACAAGCGAACCCCGGCGGGTCATCCCTACGTGATCCACAATATCGGCGGCGGGACACAGGAAGAAGATATTCTCGGAATGTTCGATGACGAACGCCGCTTTCGCTACGAAGTGGCCGCCTGAACCTATTCGTCCTCAGTCCATTCGGACATGGGTTGCTCCGGCGTGCGCTCTTCCTTGCGCAACCGCATCACGGCCGCCTTGATGTCGTCGCGGTCGAATTCTTCTTCATCGTCAGCAGACCGGACGGGCGCACGTGTGTAGGCGAAGACGCTGATGCCATCATCCTCTTCCTCGCCTGCCTCGGCCTCTTCCACCTTATCTTCCGGTGCAGGCTCTGCCTCAACTTCAGCATCCGCATCCATATCATCCTCATCCGGAGCATCGTCCATGAAGTCCGTGACGAAGGATTCGATCTCTTCGGTATCACCGCCCGCATCCACAAGCAGCTCTTCCTCGCTGAGGGCTTCCTCATCCGGCATCTGGAAGCCGTCAGGAATGACATCAGACAGCAGACCTTCGGCTTCGAGGTCTGCCTTGCCCGGCAGCGTGCTCAGGCTTTCGAGGCCGAAATGTTCCAGGAACGCATCGGTCGTGCCATAGGTCAGCGGCTGGCCCGGTGTCTTGCGGCGGCCCTTGATCTTGGTCCAGCCGGTTTCCATCAACGTGTCGAGAACAGCCTTCGAAACAGCCACGCCCCGCACGGCTTCGATTTCTGCCCGCGTCACAGGCTGGCCATAGGCGATGATGGCCAGCGTTTCGAGCGCGGCCTGGCTCAGCTTTTTCTGAACCTGACGCTCTTCCACAAACAGGTAGGACAGATCCTGGGCGGTCTGGAACCGCCACTTGCCGGCCACTTCGACGAGATTGACGCCCCGGTTCACGTACAGCGCCCGCAAGGTCATCAGCACATCGGCGGCTTCAACACCCTGCGGAAGGATCTCTGCAATCTGTGTAGCCGACATTGGCTCGCCAGCCGCGAACAGAACCGCCTCGGCCCGGCGCACGCCTTCGGCCAGCGCGTCGCTCATGTCGTCGTGCAGCGCCTCTTCAGACCGGCGGAAGGCCAGCGCGAGCTGCGTCACCGCGCTCGGTTTGTTTTCAGCTGGCGTTTCGTCGTTCATCTCAATCTTCTCAAACATCTGCATGGCTACCCCCTTGCGGGTCGGCTTGCGCATTGCGCAGGTAAAGCGGCGCAAAATGCGTGTCCTGCCGGACATCGACCTCGCCGTCGCGGACGAGTTCGAGGGCCGCTGAAAACACGCTGGCCGTTACCGACCGTGTTGGCAGCTCCGGATCCACATCCGTCATGGTCAGGCTGATCTCGTCAAGCGAAGACCACTGCGCCAACTGCCCTCGAAGCTGACGGAGCGTTGTGCGGGCAAGTTCCAGCGGCAGAACCATCTGCTGCTCGATGACGTGTGGACGCTCTTTCTCCTTGCGGTCACGGATCGTGCCGAAGGCCTGCGTCAGCTCATAGAGGCTGGCTTTCCATTCCGTGTGGCGGATCACTTTCGGCTGTTCCGGCGTACCGCGCAGGAAGACGACATTGTCCAGGATCGGTCCGCCCTGCAGCTCTTTCACCGCATCGCGCATGGCATCGAGGCGCTTCAGGCGAAAGGCCAGCCGGGCGGCCATTTCCTCGCCCGATGGCTCATCCTCTTCCGGCTTTTCCGGTTTGGGCAGCAGGAGGCGCGATTTCATGAACGCCAGCCATGACGCCATCAGCAGATAGTCAGCCGCCAGATCCATCCGGCGCTTCTTCGCGTCGTCGATAAAGACGAGGTATTGTTCGGCCAGGTCCAGCATGGAGAGGTGAAGCAGGTCCACCTTCTGGCGGCGGGCCAGTTCCAGCAACAGGTGCAGTGGCCCCTCATACCCGCCGACATCAACGCGGAAAATGTCCTGGATATCGGCCTCTTCCATATCGGAAGAGAGTGCCTCCATCGTGACGGCATCCGAACTCATGCGGCTGCCCCCACACTGGGAAACAATTCGTGGAAGCGCTGCCATGCCCGGGCGAGTTCGATCGGCTCAGCCTGGCTCGCGATGGCATCGGCCGCTGCGGCGCGCTCACCGGCCCGGCCGGCGAGCACCGGAGCAGCCTCCGCAACTTCCGTCATCTCGGCGAGGATCTCGCCCGGATCCTTCAGAAAACCGGAACAATGCAGCAGCATATCGCAGCCTGCCTCGATCGACGCATGCGCGCGATCGGCAAGGCTGCCGCCAAGTGCCCTCATCCCCAGATCATCGGTCATCAGAAGCCCATCAAACCCGATTCGGCCCCGTATGATCTCCTGAATCATGTAGCGCGACACCGTCGCGGCCTTACCCGGATCATAGGCTTCGAACGCAATATGCGCCGTCATCGCCATCGGGGCATCGGCTACGCGGGCAAAGGCATCGAAGTCTGTCGACAGCTCATTGTCCCCGGCTGTCACGCGCGGCAGTTCCATATGGCTGTCCGCCATCGACCGGCCATGTCCTGGAATGTGCTTGATCACCCCGGCCACACCGCCGGCCTGCAGGCCCGCAAGGGCGGAATTGGCCAGATCTGCCACCTGGACCGGCTCTGTTCCGAACGCCCGGTCGCCAATGACGTCATGGGCGCCCGGCACGGGCAGATCGACAACCGGCGCACAATCCGCATGGATGGAGAGGCTGGCCAGCTCCGATGCGATCAGCCGGTGACCCAGCCAGCAGGCTTCGCGGCCCAGTTCCGGATCCCGCTCATAGAGCGCAGCATAGTCAGCGCCGCGCGGAAACAGCGGCCACTCCGGCGCTTTGAGGCGCGCCACACGTCCGCCTTCCTGATCGATGAAAATCAGCGTTTCCCGGCCTGTCGCGTCCCAGATGTCGGCCACCAGCCGGCGGACCTGGTCCCGGGATACGCAGGAACGCCCCATGAGGATCACACCCCACGGGTTCTGCGTCCGGAAAAGATCCGTTTCACCTGGTGTCAGGACGGCGCCTGACACGCTGAGAATGCAGGCCTTCGCCACTATCCGGTCACCACAATACAGTTGTCGCCTTCCGCCTTTAGCGCGTCGCAGAAGGCGTCGGCCTCTGTTTTTTGGCTAAATCCCCCCACGCGCAAGCGGTAGAACACACCCTTGGCGCCGAGATCTGCCCGCTGGATGCGTTTTCCGGCGCCCCGGAACAGATCCGGGTGCTCGGTGGAAGACTTGCGCCACTCGGCCTCTGCAGCGTCCTGCGTCCGGAACGCCGCAACCTGGACCATGTATGTGCCGCTGTCACTGAAGGCAAACTGAGGCGCCACTTCACGCGGCCGCGGCGGCGCAGCCCGGGGCGCCGGCATCGGCGTGAGCGGCGCTGATTCGATCTGCCGGTCCGGACGGCTGAGGTCCGCCAGTTCAGCAACTTCGTCAGCGACCGCGTTCGGCATGCCATTGTCGGGATCGCTGCCGTCCATTTCGTCGTCATTTGGGCGCAGGTCGATCGGCGGGCCGCCCTGCAGCATGTCCGCTTCGTCGCCACCGTCGAGATTGGCGAGGTCCGGGATGCGTTCAGACGCGTCCATTTGGTCGTAGAATCGCTTGTCCGTGTCGCGCACCTCAAGGCCGCCGCGATCCTCGGGAACGCGTTTGTAGGGCTGCGCATCGGCGATCACGCTGGGCAGACCACCACCATTGGAGCGAACGCCCTGCCGGTACGTGTTCCAAACCACCGCGCCGAATACCAGCAGCACGCCGATCGCCAGCGCCAGAATCAGCGGTCCGCGCGCCGTCTCGTCGTCGCGAATATCGAATCCGCGGTAATCATCTTCGAATGGCGACCCCTCATCGGCGCCGTAACGATAGCGGCTCATGAATCGTCCCTTCAGTCTTTTTCCCGAGGTTAATTTTTAAGCCTGTTTCGTTAACGGCGATTGAACAGCCGTCCGTCCCGGCACTGCAATGACAGGGATATCCGCAGTTCCTGCAGCAGATTCCGGTGGGTTACCCCAACCGGGTGAGATCGCAGAGCCGCCCGTGCTCCTCAATGGCATAGCCATCCGTCATGCCGGCAATGTAGTCGCAAACGATCCGCGCCCGGCGGAACGTGTCGGCCTGCGTTGCGTCCTGACGCCAGGGGGCCGGCAGGGTTTGCGGTTCAGCTGTGAACCCCTCGAACAGCTCGGCGAGGATCCGTTTCGCCTTGGACCGCATCCGGTTCACTTTGTAGTGCTTGTACATGCGCTCAAACAGGAACGCCCGCAGCGCACGCTGCTTGTCCGCCAGCTCATCGCTGAACCCGACCAGCGGTTCCCCAAGGGCACGGACCTCCGCAGCACTTGCCGGCTGCAGGCGTTTCACCCGCCGGCGGGTTTCGTCCACCAGATCATTGATCCAGATGCCGATCAGCTGCCGCACAGCCTCATAAGTGACCATCCGATCCGTTAGGTGCGGATATTCTATTTTCACACCGCGGAATACGTCTCCGACAATGGGCAGTTCCATCAGTTCCTGGATCGTGAAAAGGCCTGCGGCGATCCCGTCGTCAATGTCGTGGTTGTTGTAGGCGATATCGTCCGAAAGCGCCGCAACCTGGGCTTCTGGCCCTGCGAACTGGTCAAGCTCAAGGTCCTCGATTCGGGAAAACTCCCGGAATGCGGCTGGCAGGTCCGCAATGTGCGTATCGGCACCGATCAACGGACCATTGTGCTTCACGAGCCCCTCAAGCATTTCCCATGTCAGGTTCAGGCCGTCGAACCCCGGATACCGGACTTCCAGCCGGGTGACGACGCGCAGGGTCTGGGCGTTGTGATCGAAGCCATCATAAGGCTGCATGCACGCGTCCAGCTGGTCTTCCCCCGCATGGCCGAACGGCGGATGACCGATATCATGGGCTAGTGCCATGGCTTCGGCGAGGTCTTCATCGAGCCTCAGGGTGCGGGCGATGCTGCGCGCGATCTGCGCCACTTCCAGTGAATGGGTCAGCCGGGTGCGAAAATGGTCGCCCTCATGCGCCACAAAGACCTGTGTTTTCTGCTTCAGGCGCCGGAATGCGGTGGAGTGAATGATGCGGTCGCGGTCACGCTGGAACGGCGTACGCGTAGCGGACGGGGCCTCATCGTGATAGCGGCCCCGGCTGTCTTCATGGCGCGTTGCATACACCGCTCTCTTTTCCATTGGTCCAAACGTCCCTATCTATGGGTCATGAGCACGATGACCGACCCTGATGTGACCCTTACCGCTTCGGCTGCCAAGCGCATTAATGCGATTCTGGCCAAACAGGACGGTGCAGACTATCTGCGCGTCTCCGTCGAAGGCGGCGGCTGTTCAGGCTTTTCGTACAAGTTCGATTTCGCCTCCGAGGCGAATCCGGATGACCGCCTCATCGAACGCGACGGCGCGAAGGTCCTGATCGATGAGATGAGCCTGGAATTCCTCGCCGGTTCCGAAATCGATTTTTCGACCGAACTGATCGGCGCCGCATTCAAGATCAACAATCCAAATGCGACCGCTGCCTGTGGCTGCGGAACCAGCTTTTCTATCTGACGCCGGGTCAACGCTCGCGCCGGTTGTGCCTTCAGGTTAGGGTCCGCCCTGCAGGAGGACCCTCATGAGCCAGGTACGCCCGTTTAACATCTCCGTTTCAGACTCAAAGCTCGCCGCAATCCGCGAACGGGTTTCGGCTTACCGGTGGTTCCCCGCCCCGGAGAACGAGCAAGGCTTTGCCTATGGCATGTCCACTCCGGTGCTGCAGGACCTCTGCAAATACTGGCTGAACGATTATGACTGGCGCGCGCAGGAAGACCTGCTGAACAAATTCCCGAGCTTCAAGGCCGAGGTCGGCGGAATGGATATTCATTTCGTCCACGTGGTCGGAGAAGCCGAAGGCAAGCGTCCGCTCCTGCTGACACATGGCTGGCCCGGCTCCTTCTTCGAGTTCTGGGACGCGATCGAACCGCTTGCCTTCCCGTCGAAACATGGCGGCGACGCCGCCGATGCCTTCGATATCGTGATCCCCAGCCTTCCCGGCTACGCCTTTTCGGACAAGCCGGCGTCTCCGATGGGCCAGCGCGCCACGGCTGCGCTGTGGGATGAGCTGATGCGGGAGGTGCTCGGCTACAAGACCTACCTCGCACAGGGCGGCGACTGGGGCGGGCTGGTCACTTCGTGGCTTGGCATGAACCACGGAACGCACGACAAGCAGGGCGGCTGCCGGGCCATTCACCTGAACATGATCGGCTTCCGCCCGACACCGCCCACTCCGGATACGGAGGAAGAAGCCGACTGGCTGGCCCATATGCAAGGCGCCATGCAGGCCGAAGGCGCTTATTTCATGGAACAGGCCACAAAACCGCAGACGCTCGCCATGGCGCTCATGGACTCACCTGTCGGCACGGCGGCATGGATCATCGAAAAGTTCCACGGCTGGTCAGACCTGCGCGACAGCGACCTTTATTCCGTCTACACACGAGACCAGTTGCTGACCAATGTGATGATTTACCTGGTGAACGACGCCATTGCGACCAGCGTCTGGTACTACAACGCGCTCTTCCAGGAAGGTGGCGTGCAGCTGCCGGAAGGTGCGCGCTGTGAAACGCCAACCGGTTTTGCGAATTTTCCCGGAGAGAAGGTCTATACGGCCCCGCCGCACAGTTGGGTCCGGCGCGCCTACAATCTGGCGCATTGGCGTGACATGCCGAAAGGCGGGCACTTTGCAGCGATGGAAAAGCCGTCCCTGTTCGTAGACGAAGTCAGGACCTGGGCACGCAAACTCGATTAGGCGCGCAAATCTTTCCCGACATTGTCCAGCACGGCATTGGCGAATTTTGCTTCGGACTCTTCAAAAAAATCATGCGCGAGAGACACATACTCGTCCATGATCACAGCATGCGAGAGGTGTTGGTGAACAATGAATTCGCCGGCACCCGCGCGAAGCAGTGCGCGCATGGTGGCGTCGAGGCGCGTCAGTTTCCAGCCTGAGGCCAAACGCTTCAGGATGGCCTTGTCGATTGTCGCCTGATTGTCGACCACGCCATTGACGATCGACTTGAAGAGATCCGGATCCGCCTCTTCCACCGGCTCCTCATTCGGGCCGATGCCAAGTTTGTCTTCCATGAAGGCACGAATTGTCTCGCGCGCCGATTTGCCGGTCTGCTCCATGGCGTAGAGCGCCTGCACTGCCGCAAGGCGCGCCCCCGCCCGGCGAGCGCGGGTGACTTCAAAAGGAAAATTCTGATCGCTCAACGAATGAGTTCCTTGCGGAATTTGATCATCGAAAGACAGGCATTGGCAGCATCGGCGCCCTTGTTGCCGCGCTTGCGGTCTGCACGGGCCAGCGCCTGCTCTTCGTTCTCCACGGTCAGGATGCCGTAACCGATAGCCTGGCGGCGGTTGACGATGAGGTCCATCAGGCCACGCGCGCTCTCACCGCAAACATAATCGTAATGCGTGGTCTCACCACGGATCACGCAGCCAAGCGCGATCGCACCATCAAAACGGCCGGAATCCGCGCCCATCGCGATCAGTCCCGGCAATTCAAACGCGCCGGGGACTTCCATGACGGTGACTTTCGCGTCGGCTGCTTCCAGCACTTCCATCGCGCCAGCCAGCATCTCTTCGGAAATATGTTTGTAATAGTGCGAAACCGCTATCAGGACCCGGTCAGCCATCAGTTTGTCTCCTCGTTGAGGCGGCGCCACCCCTCTATCGTCATGCCGTATCCGTCAAGCCCTGCAACGCGGGTGGGCTGCGTATCGGACAGGAAAATCATTTTGCGCACGCCCAGTTCCCTTAGGATCTGTGCGCCAATCCCATACTCCCGCAGCGGCGCCGTCGGATCCTTGGGTGTGGATGACTTGAGGCCCATACGCTCCGCAATCGCATTGGGCTGCATCGTATTCACGAAAACGATCACACCCGGCTCTTCAGCCTTGGCGATGATACGCATGGCTTTCTCGACCAGACCTTGCCTTGGGCCACGTTCTCCCAGGATATCCGCAAGCACATCGGTCCGGTGAACCCGGACCAGCGTCGTCGAATCCGGTGTTATCGTGCCGTGAACGATGGCGATATGTTCCGAGTTATCCAGCACATTGCGGAAACAGACGGTCCGGAATCCATCGCCATAAGCCGACTCCAGAGGCGCCTCGACCCGGCGCTCCAGGAAGCGGTCATTCTGGCGGCGCCAGGCAATCAGGTCTGCAATCGTGCCGATCTTGAGATTGTGCAGCTGCGCAAAGGCGACGAGGTCTGGCAGACGGGCCATGGAACCGTCTTCGTTCATGATCTCGCAAATTACGCCCGACGGGTAGAGGCCCGCCATGCGGGAGATATCGACAGCGGCCTCGGTATGGCCCGCCCGCACCAGCGTGCCGCCATCCTTGGCGACCAGCGGGAACACGTGCCCCGGCGAGACGATGTCGTCACAATCCCTGGTCGGGTCGATAGCGACCGCAATGGTCTTGGCGCGATCATGCGCGGAAATGCCGGTCGTCACGCCCTCTTTCGCCTCGATCGAGACGGTGAAGGCGGTGCCCATGCTTTCCCGGTTATTCCGGGTCATCATGTCGAGATTGAGCGTGTGCGCACGCTCCTGAGTCATGGCGAGACAGATCAGCCCCCGGCCATGCCGGGCCATGAAGTTGACCTGTTCCGGAGTCGCAAAAGTCGCCGGAATGATGAGGTCGCCTTCATTCTCCCGGTCTTCTGCGTCGACCAGAATGAACATCCGCCCGTTACGGGCATCCTCGATGATCTCGTCGATCGAGGAGATCGCGTGCTTGAAGTCGTCTGACATTGTTTTTTACTGCCCTTCCGGTGCGTCTGCACCGATCATGCGGGCGACGTACCGCGCCAGCATATCTATCTCAAGGTTCACACGGCTGCCCGGCTGTAGTTCGGCCAGTGTGGTCACCTCCCATGTGTGTGGAATAACGGCGACCTGGAAGTCACCATTCGGCAAGGCGTTCGCCACAGTGAGCGAAACGCCGTTCACTGCTGCAGACCCCTTGGTTGCAAAATACCGGGCGATGTCGGCGGGCGGCCGGATTGTGATCCGGCGGCTCTGCCCCTCGTCCTCGATGGAAACGATTTCTCCGACGCCATCGACGTGGCCGAACACGAAATGCCCGCCCAATTCGTCACCCAGCTTGAGGCTTTGCTCCAGGTTGACCCGTGCGCCTTCGTTCCAGTCTCCGAGAACAGTCTTCGCCAGCGTCTCCGGAATGGCTTCGACAGCGAACCAGGCGCCGCGTTCTCCCTGCCCCATGTCGACGACCGTCAGGCAAACACCGGAGTGCATGATCGATGCGCCCATGGCGATGTCGTCCAGCGGGTAGCCGCTCTCGACTTCGAACCGGGTAAGGCCATTGCGATGTTCTGCCTTCCGGACTTTACCGACGTCAGTGACGAGACCTGTGAACATGGGAAGACCTTCGGAAGACTTTTGCTAAGAACGAACATAAGTGTTCAGAACGTCATCCCCAATGCGTTCCGTCGCGACAGGTTTCCACCGTGTCGCATCCGACAGGTTTTGCAGCCCGAGCCCCCCCAGGGCTGGCAAACCGTCGCCGCCAATCAGGATCGGCGCCACAAACCAGGCGATTTCGTTGACGAGGCCGGCACGGATGAAGCTTGCCGCCAATGTGCCGCCACCTTCAATCAACAGCGAAGAAATCCCTTCCGCTGATGCCCGGCGCAGCAAATCCTGCACATCCATGCGCACGCCATTGCCGCAACGCCACACTTCAACACCACTTCGCGTCAGGAAATCCTGTGGCTGGCCATTCGTGGCCACGACCACCCGGCCACTCGAAACAGACTGAACAAGCCGCGAACTGAGCGGCGTGCGGCCATTGGAATCGGCCACGATGCGGACAGGTTGTTTCTTCGGCATGGGCACCGTGCGCGCCGTCAGCAAGGGATCGTCCGCAAGGACCGTACCGATACCGACAAGGATGGCGTCATGCGACGCACGCAGCTCGTGTCCGCGAGCACGGGATTCACTGGACGTGATCCACCGGCTCGTCCCATCGGCAAGAGCAATGCGCGCGTCCAGCGATGTGGCGAGCTTCAGCGTGACCCGCACGCTACTCATTCGTCTTCGAGGTCCTCTTCGTCCTCGAGAGCGGCCTTCTCTATGAACTGCGCGAAATCGCTTGGATCACGAAAATCCTTGTAGACGCTGGCAAACCGGACATAGCCGACCGGATCGACCATGCGGAGCGCTTCCATCGCGAGCTCGCCCACATCATTGGACGCAACCTCCGGCTCTCCCGCGCTTTCCAGCTTCCTCAGTATACCCGAAACCATCTGGTCGATTTGCTCACGGTCGACCGGACGTTTGCGCAATGCAATCGTGATCGACTTTGTCAGGCGCTCCCGGTCGAACGGGACACGTTTTCCATCACGCTTCACGACCGTGACTTCACGTAGCTGGACGCGCTCGAACGTGGTGAAGCGTGCGCCGCAGCTTTCACAGACCCTGCGGCGGCGCACAGCGGTATCGTCTTCAGCCGAGCGGCTGTCCTTTACCGATGTGTTTTCAGACCCGCAGAATGGACAACGCAAACCCGATCAGCCTCCCAGGCCACCATAAATGGGGAACTGCGCCGTAAGCGCTTTGACGTCCTCACGGATACGGTCTTCCGTAGCCGTACTTTCACCGCTCGCAACAGCATCCACGATTTCGCCGATCCATGTGCCGATCTGGGTGAATTCCGCTTCCCCGAAACCACGGGTCGTACCGGCCGGTGATCCGACACGGATACCGCTCGTGATGGTCGGCTTTTCCGGATCGAACGGCACACCGTTCTTGTTGCAGGTGATGTAGGCACGGCCGAGCGCGGCTTCCGCATCCTTGCCGGTTACCTTTTTCGGGCGCAGGTCGATCAGCGCGACATGTGTGTCCGTTCCGCCGGACACGACATCCAGACCGCTTGCCTTGGCGGCGGCGGCCATTGCGCGGGCATTGGTCACGACTTGCGCTGCATAGTCCTTGAAGGACGGCTGGAGCGCTTCGCCGAACGCGACGGCCTTCGCTGCGATCACATGCATCAGCGGTCCGCCCTGAATACCGGGGAAGATGGCTGAATTGATCTTCTTGGCCAGCTTTTCGTCATTGGTCAGGATCATGCCGCCGCGCGGGCCGCGCAGTGTCTTGTGCGTGGTCGTTGTCGCCACATCGGCAAAGTCCAGCGGGTTCGGATGCGCCCCGCCGGCAACGAGGCCGGCGAAGTGCGCCATGTCGACCATGAAGATCGCACCAACCTCATCGGCAATTGCGCGGAAACGGGCAAAGTCGATTTCACGCGGATAGGCGGAACCGCCGGCAATGATCAGTTGTGGACGATGTGCTTTGGCCAGGCGCTCAACCTGTTCGAAATCGATACGGTCATCCTCGCGGCGCACGCCATACTGAACGGCGTTGAACCATTTTCCCGACTGGTTGGGTGGGGCACCATGGGTCAGGTGGCCACCGGCATCGAGGCTCATGCCGAGGATCGTATCGCCCGGCTTCAGAACCGCCTGGAACACACCCTGGTTCGCCTGGCTGCCGGAATTCGGCTGCACATTGGCGAACCCGCAATTGAAAAGTTGCTTGGCCCGGTCGATCGCGAGATTCTCGGCGATGTCGACGAACTCACAGCCACCATAGTAGCGGCGTCCGGGGTAGCCTTCGGCGTATTTGTTGGTGAGGACGGACCCCTGCGCTTCAAGCACGGCTTTGGAAACAATGTTTTCCGAAGCAATCAACTCGATTTCGTGCTGCTGGCGCCCCTGCTCCTTGCCGATCGCGGCAAAAACTTCCGGATCGCTGTCCTCAAGACCGGTTGAAAAGAAACCGCTGGTATCAAACCGTTGGGTCGGGGCGGTGTCTGCCATGGGAATCTCCTGCTTTCCGTGCGCTGTTTACGCGCAGAGCCGCGCCCTCGCAACTGGACAATCCCGCATAACAGACGCCAGGTTTTCTCAATCTTGTTTGGTGTATTATGGGTAATCGTGCGTAAATACTTACGAACTTCTGGTCTTCCCGTGCTCTTCGTGACAGTATGTTTCCAATTACCGTAGCATTACAAAAATAACGGTGGTGGCAAGATGGGTGAACTGAAGCAGGTTGACGTGCTGGGCATGACGACAGACATCGTCTCGTCCTACGTTTCACACAATACAGTTCCGGCTTCCGACCTGCCCGATCTGATCCGTTCGGTGCATGACGCGATTTCATCCATCTCAGACGGAGAGTCAGCGGATGCGGAAGCCCTTTCCCCGGCCGTGCCAATTTCAAAGTCCATCACGCCAGACTTCCTGATTTGCCTGGAAGACGGCCGCAAACTGAAGATGTTGCGTCGATACTTGCGGTCCCGGTACTCGATGACACCAGAAGAATACCGCGAGCGATGGAACCTGCCGGCAGATTACCCGATGGTCGCGCCGAATTATGCCAAACTGCGCTCGAAGCACGCCAAGAACATCGGGCTGGGCAAGAAAAAGAAATAGGCGCCCTGAAGGCGCCTATCCCATTCAAATTCGATTGATCACACGCTGAATCAGGCGGCCTTATCGAGGCCGAGCTGCTTCCAGACCGCCAGGATCGCCTCGACAAGCTCGTCCATCATGACGGCGTCGTGCACCGGACTTGGCGTGAAGCGCAGACGCTCGGTGCCGCGCGGCACGGTCGGGTAATTGATCGGCTGAACATAAATGCCGAAGTCGAACAGCAACGTGTCGGACAGGGCCTTGCAACGCTCCGGATCGCCCACCAGCAGCGGCACGATGTGTGACGGCGAGTCCATCACCGGCAAGCCTGCATCGCGGAACTTCTGCTTCAATTCTGCGGCCTTGGCCTGATGGATGGCGCGCAGTTTGCGGCCCTCGTCGGTACGCAGCTTCTGGATGCTGGCCAGTGCGCCGGCTGCCATCACCGGACAGGTCGACGTGCTGAAGATGAAGCCGGACGCCATCGAACGGATGGCATCAATGACGGTCGCCTTGGACGCGATATAGCCACCCATCACACCGAACGCTTTGCCAAGCGTGCCTTCGACAATGTCGATCCGATCGGCAACGCCCAGCATCTGCGCCACACCCGCGCCTTCCTGACCGTACATGCCGACAGCATGCACCTCATCCAGGTAGGTCAGCGCATTGAACTCATCGGCCAGGTCGCAGATCTCCTTCATGCGGCCGAAATCGCCGTCCATGGAGTAGACGCTCTCGAATGCGATCACTTTCGGACGGTCCGAATCGTCATTCTCCAGAAGGGACCGCAGGTGATCCACGTCATTGTGACGGAACACGCGGTAATCAGCGCCCGAACGGCGAATGCCCTCGATCATCGAGGCATGATTGAGCTGATCGGAATAGATGATCAGGTCTTTCATGATCTTGCCGAGTGTCGACAGGGTCGCGTCGTTGGACACATAGCCGGAGGTGAAGAGCAGTGCCGCTTCCTTCTCGTGAAGGTCAGCGAGTTCACGCTCAAGTTCGACATGATAGCGGGTCGTGCCGGAAATATTGCGCGTGCCACCAGACCCGGCCCCGAAGCTGTCGATTGCATCGTGCATGGAATTGATGACGTCGTCGTCCTGACCCATGCCCAGGTAATCGTTCGAACACCAGATGGTTACTTCGCGCTCGCCGTCTTCGAAGCGCGCCGTCGCCTTCGGGAACCGTCCTTTATGACGCTGCAGGTCAATAAAGACGCGGTAGCGTCCCTCAGAATGAATATTGCCGAGGGCATCCTCAAAGGCCTTCAGGTGTTTCATAATGCTTATCCCTCGTAAGCTCCGTGAAATTACTTAGACGCTTCCGAAGCGACATTTAATGGGCTGATAGCGTTTTCGCCGCTTTTGTCGCATCCGGGAGACTACTTAGGCGTCATAACCCGGATATTCACGGTCCAGTTTCCGCAGAAGCGCCGGCCAGACCAGCTTTTGGGACAGCATAGCCATGCCGGAGCTTTCCTTTGTCAGGCCGCCCTGCCCGGCCACCTTGTCCTGCAGCGACTCACCGCATTCGATCACCCCGTCACGTCCGGCCGAGAGGGCCATGACCTGCATGGTGCAGGCACGCTCAAGGAAGAACATGCGCGTGAAGGTCATCGCAGCGGTTTCCCCGCAGGTCAGCGTGCCATGGTTGCGCAGGATCATGGAGTGCTTCTTCGGGCCCAGATCGGCCACCAGGCGGTCCCGCTCGTCCAGGTCGAGCGCGATGCCTTCATAATCATGGTAGGCGACGTCTTCGCGCACCGTCATGGCCGTCTGGCTGAGCGGCAACAGGCCTTCCTTCTGGGCAGACACCGCCACCCCCTGATCCGTATGTACGTGCATCACGCATTTTGCGTCTTCGCGGGCAGCGTGGATGGCCGAATGGATCGTGAAGCCCGCCGGATTGATCATGGAATCGGTTTCCTGAACGATGTTGCCGTCCAGATCGACCTTCACCAGCGAAGATGCGGTGATCTCTTCGAAGAAATAGCCATAGGGGTTGATCAGGAAGTGGTGCTCCGGCCCCGGCACGCGGTGGGAGATGTGGGTGAAAATCATGTCGTCCCAGCCATACATGGCCGTCAGACGGTAAAGCGCCGCAAGGTCCACACGCGCCTGCCACTCTTCTGCGCTCACCGCATTGCGGATTTCGACCTTCTGGTTGCCGTCGGCCATGTCTCTGTCTCCCTTTGTTCTTGGGGGCAACTTAGCCCAAAAGCCCAGCCTTCGCCACTCCAAAGCTGACGCCTCCGTCACGCTTGGCCGCTCACTTGCAAACCGACGTCTTGACGCCGCTGCGGAACCTCAACCACATGGGTCCGATGAGTTCACTTCGTTTTGCCTTTTTCGCCTCCAAACGTCCTGAAGCCCAGGCCGCCCTGCCCACGCTTGTTCAGCGCTATGGACAGCACAGTGAAGCCGAGGCTGACGTCGTTGTCGCGCTTGGGGGGGATGGCGCCATGCTGGATTCGTTGCGCCGCCGCTTTGGCGATTCAAAGCCCGTTTACGGCATGAACCGGGGCACGATCGGCTTCCTGATGAACGAATACCGGGAAGATGACCTAGTTGAACGCGTCAACGCCGCGGAACGGGCCCAGATCATCCCGCTCAGCATGGTGGCGACCGATTTTCATGGCCAGGAACACACGGCCCTTGCGATCAACGAAGTGTCCCTGTTCCGCGAAACGGCCCAGACGGCCCGGCTCCGCATCACGGTGGATGGCAAGGTGCGCATGGAGGAACTCTCGTGTGATGGCGTCATGGTCGCGACGCCGGCCGGTTCGACCGCTTACAACCTCTCCGCTCATGGCCCGATCCTGCCGATCGGGGCCAATTTGCTGGCGCTCACGCCGGTCAGCGCCTTCCGCCCCCGCCGGTGGCGCGGCGCGCTGCTTCGCCACGATGCAAAAGTGATCATCGAAGTCATCGCGCCGGACCGCCGCCCCGTTGCCGCCGCTGCCGACAACCAGGAGGTGCGGGACATCGCCACCGTCCGGGTCGAGGCCGATCGCAGCAAACGGCTGACCATGCTGTTCGACCCCGGTCATGCCCTGGATGAACGCATTCTCCGGGAACAGTTCGGCTTCTGATTTCCTAGGATATTTTTAAGGCTTGGACGGTTTATTGAGCGCTCAGGAGTGCCCAATGTTCAAGAATCTGCTGACCGCCCTGCCGACCCGGCGTAAATCATCGAATACCAACACCGCCGAAGTCACCATCGACATCGGCCGCGTGATCAAACCAGCCGCCCCGGTCCAGACGCGCCAAGCCGCAGAGATCCCGATCGAAACGCATGAGCCGGACACCATGGAACCGGACACCATGGGATCGGACAGAGTCGGCACGGAAATTCTGGGCAGCCTTGCCGAAGATGCCGTCGACTCGCTGTCCGGCCAGTTCGAGGCCTGGATGCGCGGTGATCTGGACGCGCTGGTCCGCGCCTGGACCGTCGCCCGCGGCGCAGACGCAACCGCGGAAGACTACCGCGCGGTTTTCACCGCAGCCCACAACATCAAGGGCGCAGCCAATTCATATGGCTACCCCGCGATTGCCCGGCTGTGCGGCTCTCTCAGCCGCCTGCTGACCGAGACCCGCCCCGGCGAGAATGCTGCGCTGATCAATCTTCATGTCGAAGCCTGCCGCGCGGCATTCAATTCCATTGGACAGGGCAGCGACGGGCTTTCCATCGCAGACGCGGTCTGTGAAGCGCTGGAAGAACGCGTGGAGTTGAAAGTCGCGAATGCCTGAGGTCAGGCTGCGACGTCAGCAAGTTCTTCGGGGGCATCCAGAAACTCGCGGATGATTTCCGCCGTTTCGGCTGCGCGGGTCACGAGGAACAGGTGTCCGCCGCCTTCGACGACATGCAGGCGCGACTTCGGCAATCCCATGCGCAGGATGTGCCCGTTCGCAACCGGTACAATCGTGTCTTCGTCGCCCATAATCACCAGTGACGGCATCTTCATGAAGCGGATGAATGGCAGGCTCGACCAACCGATGAAGGCGAGCAACTGGTAGAAATAACCGCGCGGATCCGGCGGCAGCAGGTTGTCGATATGCCGCCCCACTTCCCCGTCCACCGCGTCGCCATACAGCGCACTGAAGCTTTCACGCATGAATTCGGGGTCTGTGTAGCGCCGGGCATCGACCATTTTCGACAAGGATTTCGGACGGCCCGGGATCATGGTCATGCCGGCACTCGTGGCACACAGGATCAGCTTGCCGACGCGGTTGCGGTACTGAAAGGCAAATTGCTGCGCCAGGGCGCCGCCCCACGAAACCCCCATCACATCGACTTCGTCGATATGAAACTGGTCCAGCAGCTTGCGCGCCCAGCGGGCGAGCATCCACGGCCGGTAGGGCCACTGCGTGACCGGGCTTTTGCCGACACCCGGCACATCGAAGGTGATGACATCCCGGTCAGGGAACATGTCTCCAAGCCCCTGGGTCAGCTCCAGGTTGGCCCCGATACCATTGAAAAACAGCAGCGGCAGGTTGCCTTTGGCTTCCCTGGCCGGCCAGAAAGCCGTCCGCAGCTGCAGTCCATCCACGTCCTGCATGGTAATCTGTGGGCGTTGTTCGGGCATGCCTGACACTTCCGCTATCATCCTGCCGGGCCCTATTCGTCGAAGACGTAATGGCCCGGTGCGGGGTAAAGAGGCTGGAAAGCCTCACTCCCGCAAGCCTTTGGTGCAGTTTTCAGTGCACCTGAGCGCTCCTTCAACCATTCGCCCCAGACCGGCCACCAGCTGCCGGCTTCTTCCGTTGCACCGGCGGCCCACTCATCCGCGGTCGGCGCAATACTTGGATTCCGGAACATTTTTGCCTTGGGGTTTCCCGGCGGGTTGAGCAGAGACTGGATGTGGCCGCTGGACGACAGAATGAACTCGACATTCTCCGATCCGAGCAAACCAGCCGTACGGTAACAGGCCTTCCAGGGTGTGATGTGATCCGTAAGTCCGGCAACGACAAAAGCGTCCGCCGTGACTTTTGACATGTCCAGCATATGCCCGGCCACTTCGTATTCGCCCGGATGGTCGAAGGGCTGGTTCAGCCCGAGGTCCAGATAGTCCGAGTGCAACTGCGCCGGAAGATTGGTGGAGTCGTTGTTCCAGTAGAGGACGTCGAACGGCGCCGGGTCCTCACCCATCAGGTAGTTGTTGACCACATAGTTCCAGATCAGGTCGTTCGGCCGCATCCATGCGAACATGCGCGCAAGGTCGTCGCCCTTCAGGATCCCCTTCTTCTTGGAATAGGATCGTGCGATTTCCAGGCTTCCATCAGAAACAATCTGGCCCAGCTCACTATCGTCCTTCTGCGGGTTCAGCACACAGACCATGAATGTGATGGAATTGATCCGGTCGTCTCCCGCCGCTGCGAACAGGCTGGCAAGGGTGGCCGTCGTGATTCCGCCGGAACAGGCTCCGGAGACATTTATTTTTTTGGACTTTGTCACCTGACGGACGACTTCGCTCGCCTGAATCAGACTGTCGATATATTCCTGCATCCCCCAGTCAGCATTTTCACGCTTCGGGTTGCGCCACGACACCACAAATGTCTGCTGTCCCGTGGCGAGCAGGAATTGCACCATCGACGTGACGGGCGACAAATCCATCGCATAATATTTGTTGATCTGTGGCGGGATGATCAGGATCGGCGTGCGATGCACTTTCTCCGTCGTCGGGGCGTACTGGATCAGCTCCAGCATCTCGTTCTTCCAGATCACCTGCCCTTCGGACACGGCGAGATTCTCGCCCACCTTGAAAGGCCGTTTGTCGACCTGGCTTGGCATGCCGCCATTTTTGGTCAGGTCCGTGTAGGCATTCTTCAATCCCTTGAGGAGCGACAACCCACCCGAGTCGACGACACGCTTGGTGGCGGCCGGATTACCAATAAGAGAATTGGTCGGGGCCAGAGCATCCGTGATCATGCCCATGACGAACTTGGCCCGCGCATGCTCCAGTTCGGTCATCTTCAGGTCGGACACCCAGTCGTTCAGGTGTTCCTGCGTTGCCAGATAGGCCTGCATGCCGCGCCGGTAGAAAGGGTTATGTTCCCATGCCGGATCACGGAACCGGCGATCTTTCGGATCGGCCTTCCGTTTGGACTTGCCGAGCAGGATGCTGGCATTTTCCTTGGCGATCTTTGAGGCGGATTTTGCGGTTGTGACCGGGTTCGTCATGGTCGAACGCAGCATCATCGCCACAGCGCCCAGCAATTCCTCACGATTGATCCCGCCCATAAGCGGGTTGATGGCCAGCGTGGTTTCGGCCGCACTTTTGGCGATTTCATCCTTCGGCGTCGTCATTCGTCCCTCCCCGAGACTGCCAGAGAGCATGTACTTAACGCCCGCCAGCTCTTGTTTATCTTTATGTCTCTTTCATTCGAGGAAAGAGTTACTTGTAAACTTTGAAAGAAAATTCGTTTCATAGTCAGAATTGCGTGTCAAACTCCGCCTTCAAGCCAATGAAGACACGTGATCGCATCCTCCATGTCAGCTTGCTTCTCTTCAATGATGAAGGCGAAGCGCAGCAGACGGCTGTCGACATCTCCAATGCTCTGGGCATCAGCCCCGGCAACCTCTATTACCATTTCAAGGGCAAGGACGCGATCATCCGGGCCCTGTTCGACGCCTTCGAGGAAGAGATGCGGGTCATCCTGCGCGGTTCACGCGGACAGGTCACCTCCATCGAAGACAATTGGGTTTATCTCTACATCATCCTCGAAGAGATCTACGATTTCCGCTTCTTCTACCGGAACCTCGGCGTATTGCTTGACCGCTATCCGGACCTCGCCAGCCGTTTTCGCTCCCTTGTCGCTGAACAGCGCACGACGATCCACAACGTCCTGGCTGATCTCGGCAAAGCCGACGTCCTGACGATAGATCCCCGCCTGAGTGAGGCGCTGACCGACCAGATCATGATGTCGCTGACATTCTGGCTGGAAGCCGACGCAATGAACCGGAGCAATCTTGAAGGCGCCGCCCTGATCCACAAGACCGTGTTCCAGGTCATGTGCCTGATCGTTCCGTACATGGGCGAGAACGGGTTCGACGCTCTCTCCCGGATGATCTCGCACTACGAAGCCAACAGGACATAGCGGCGGGCCGCCCTTACAGCGGCCCGCCTGCCCTGATTACTTTGCGAGGGCCTTGGCCTGCTTGACCCAGCCATCCCGGACAACGCGGCCACGGGCACCGATCTTCGCGTCGAGCGCTTCAGCATCGGCCTTTTTCAGCGCGGCCAGTTGGGCAAAGCTGTAGATGCCGGCATCGTTCAGCTTTTTCACCATGGCCGGGCCAACCCCTGTGATCTGCGAGAGATCATCGGAGGCTTCCGGCGCAGCCATTGCGGCCTTCATGGCCTTGGAGGTCTTGCCAGCAGCCTTCTTGGCCGTCTTGGCGATATCCGCACCGGTTTCACCAGCGACGGCTTCGATCTCGGCCGAAAGGCGTGCAATGCGGGCCTTGAGGTCCACTTTGCTCAGCCGGTCCTTTGATTTGGCGACCGTCTCGGCAACTTCGTCCTCGAGCTTGTCGATCTTGGTTGCCAGTTTCGAGGTCTGCTCGCTCACCTGTTTCACGCCCAGCAGATCACGCATGCGTTCCATACGGGCTTCGAACCGGTCATAGGCCTCAGCCTGAAACTGACGGGCGGCCGCATTGGCCTTGGCGACCGTTTTGGTTGCCTTGGTCACGCGCTCGTCTTCCGAGAAGCGGGTCTTCACGTCGGTTTCAATCTTTTCGCCGCGCTTCACCAGTTCATCGAACAATTCAGTCGACTGCTTGTTGAAGGTGTTGGCATTCGCAAGCGCCTTGTCATAGGCCTTGCCATAGGCACCAACGCCAGCGAGCCAGATCTTGTGAGCCATCTCGGCCGATTGGGCTTCGATGGCCTTGCCGACCTGCTCCGCCTTGACGCGGGTGTCAGACTTTTTGGCCTTCTTGGCTTTCGTTTTTTTATCTTTAGCCATGGGAATTACTCCTAACGGGTTTGTCCATGACGCCAGAGATAAGGAAAAAGTCTAGAATCCGCATACTAATCGCCATTGCCCTTGATTGGCGTGGCGCAGCCTCTCTATGAATGCCCCATCAGAAAGAGAGGATTTCAACATGACCGCAGTCGACTACACCGTGGATGGCCAGACCTATGAGGGCTATTTCCTTGCCCCGGAAGGCAAGACCAACCTGCCTGTCGTGGCCATCGCACATGCCTGGGCGGGCCTTGGCGAGAACGAAATCCAGAAAGCAGGCCGTGTCGCCAATGAACTTGGCTATGCCGCATTCGCCATGGACGTTTATGGAAAAGGCAAGCGTGGCACCACCGTCGAAGAAAACCAGGCCCTGATGAACCCGCTGGTCGGCGACCGGGCGGAACTCCAGAAGCGCCTCGCCGGCGGCCTTGCCGCTGCAAAGGCCCAGCCGGGCGTCGATGCCTCTAAGACAGCCGCCATCGGCTTCTGCTTCGGCGGCCTCTGCGTGCTGGACATGGCCCGCGCTGGCATGGACCTGCTCGGCGTCGCCTCGTTCCACGGCCTGTTCAACCCGGCCGACAACATTCCGTCTCCGAAGATCAGCGCAAAAGTGCTGATCGAACACGGCTGGCTGGACCCGATGGCCCCGCCGGCCGATGTCCTGGCGATCGCCAAGGAAATGGGCGCTGCAGGTGCCGACTGGCAAATGCATGCCCACGGCCAGTCCTACCACGCCTTCACGACTCTCGGCGCGAACGACATGAACATGGGCACGGTCTATAACGCCGATGCCGACCGGCGCAGTTTCGCCAGCCTCAAGCTGTTCCTGGAAGAACTCTTCTAGTCAGCCCGCAGCGCGTAGCCGGCAGAACGGACGGTGCGAATTGGATCGTCACCCCCGGTCTGCCGGAGCGCCTTGCGCAGGCGCCCCACATGCACGTCCACCGTGCGCAGCTCGACATAGACGTCAGAGCCCCACACCGTGTCGAGCAACTGCTCACGCGAGAAAACCCGTCCCGGATGCTGCATGAAGTAATCGAGCAGGCGGAATTCCGTCGGCCCCAGATGAATATCGTTGCCGTTACGGGTCACCCGGTGCTCCACACGGTCGATCTCGATATCTCCGACAATCACCTTGTCGTCCCGCAGCCCCGGACGGATGCGGCGCAGAACGGCCCGCACCCGCGCCATCAGCTCCGTCGTGGAAAACGGTTTGGTGACATAATCGTCCGCACCCGTATCAAGCCCGCGGATCCGGTCGCTCTCTTCCCCGCGCGCCGTCAGCATGATGATCGGAAGGTTCGGATTGACCCCGCCACTGCGCACCCGGCGGCAGACTTCAATGCCGCTGACTTTCGGCAGCATCCAGTCAAGCAGCAGCAGGTCCGGCGCCCGCTCCTCCATCATCAGCAAGGCTTCCTCGCCATCATTGGCAATCGCGACCTCATAATCCTGGCGCTTCAGATTGTATTGAAGAAGCTCCGAGACGGCACTCTCGTCTTCTGCGATCAGCACATAAGGTTTCATGTCATACTCCTGGCAAACACCGTTCGGGTGCTCAAAGTTTCGGCCGGTCCTGCTGCACCAGGTTTTCGCCCGTGATCTGAAAGAAGACAAATTCAGCGATATTGGTGCAGTGATCGCCGATCCGCTCAAGATTCTTCGCCATGAACAGCATATGCGCCCCACCACTGATCGAACGCGGGTCTTCGATCATGTAGGTCAGCATTTCGCGGAACAAGGCGTTATAGTGCTGGTCGATTTCATCGTCGGTTTCCCAGACAGCTTTTGCTTCTGCCGCATTACCCGATGCATAGGCATTGAGCACGTTGTGCAATTGTCGCGATACCGGCCCGGCCATGCGGGCGACCCCACTCCGCATCGCCGGAAGGACGGCGGCATCGAGATTCAGCGCGCGCTTTCCGATATTCTTGGACAGGTCGCCGATCCGCTCCAGTTCGCCCGACACTTTCAGGGCGGCAAAGACGGACCGCAAATCGTGCGCCATGGGCTGGCGCCGTGCGATAAGGCTGACGATCTGGCGCTCGACTTCAGCCTCCATCCGGTCAACCTGCGGATCGCGGTCGATCACCTGGGTGGCCAGTTCGAGGTCGTCATGAAGAACGGCGCGGCAGGAATCGCCGATCATCTCCTCAACGATACCGCCCATACGCAGAATGTCTGCAGACAGACGTTCCAGTTCTTCGGTGAAGGCTGATACAATATGGTCTGACATGGCGTCTTATCCGAAGCGTCCCGTGATATAGTCTTCCGTGCGGCGGTCACGGGGACTTGTGAAAATCTGGTCTGTGTCGCCCACTTCAACCAGGGCACCAAGGTGGAAGAATGCGGTCCGTTGGGACACGCGCGCCGCCTGTTGCATGGAATGGGTCACGATGATGATGCAGTAGCGCTTGCGCAGCTCGTCAATCAGCTCCTCGATCCGCGCCGTGGCAATCGGATCAAGCGCGGAACACGGCTCGTCCATCAGGATCACTTCCGGACGCACGGCAATCGCACGGGCGATGCACAGCCTTTGCTGCTGGCCGCCGGACAGGCTGGTGCCGGCAAGGTTGAGACGGTCTTTCACTTCTTCCCAAAGGCCGGCGCGGCGAAGGCTTTTCTCCACGATCTCGTCCATGTCCTCCCGCCCCTGGGCCAGCCCGTGAATGCGGGGGCCATAGGCAATGTTTTCATAGATCGACTTCGGGAACGGGTTCGGCTTCTGGAACACCATGCCGACACGCGACCGCAAAAGGACGGGGTCGATGGACGGGGAGTTAATGTCCTTCCCTTCCATCATGATTTCACCTTCGACACGGCAGCCTTCAATCGTGTCGTTCATCCGGTTCAGGCAACGCAGGAAGGTCGATTTCCCGCACCCCGACGGCCCGATCAGCGAAGTGACAGAGCGGTCGGCAATCTGAAGCGAGACGTCGTAGATCGCCTGCTTGTCTCCGTAGAAGACATTGATGTTGCGGCAAGACATGCGCACGGACGCCTCAGGCGCGTCCGGCAGGACACCCTTCGGCATCGTCGCATCTTCTCCGAGTGTACCGTCCATCACCATCTCCGCTCGAATTTCCGGCGCAGGAACACAACCACGCCGTTCATCGCTATCAGGAAGGCGAGCAGGATCAAAATGACCGCGCCCGTCATGGGTTCCCACGCCCGTTCGGCCTGAGTGGCCCAGGAATAGATCAACACCGGCAGCGCCGTCGCTTCATCTGTCGGGCCACGCGGGACTTCCGCCACAAATGCGACCATCCCGATCAGAAGCAAGGGCGCCGTTTCACCCAGTGCACGCGCCATGCCGAGAATGGCCCCCGTCAGCATGCCCGGCGCAGCCAATGGCATGACATGATGGAAAACCGTCTGCATGCGGGAGGCCCCGATGGCGAAGGCCGCATCCCGGATCGACTGCGGCACCGCTGTCAGCGCGGCGCGCGACGCGATGATCACCACAGGCAGGATCAGCAATGCCAGTACCAGCCCGCCGACCACGGGCGCAGACCGAGGCAGTCCGAATGCCCCGAGGAATACGGCGGCCCCCAGCAGACCGAACACGATCGACGGCACGGCGGCCAGATTGTTGATATTCACTTCGATCAGGCCGGTGACCCGGTTCCGCGGGGCAAATTCTTCCAGGTAGATGGAGGCCAGGATCCCGACCGGAATGGCCAGCGACGCGGTGACCAGCAAGGTCAGCAGCGAACCGACAATCGCGGCCAGCGTTCCGGCCAGTTCCGGCTGGGTGCTGTCGGTATGGGTCAGCAGGCTCCAGTGCGGCACACGTGACACCCGCCCCTCAGCTTTCAGGGCCAGTAGCCATGCAATCTGGCGGTCGCTCACCGTCCGTTCGGTTTCGGGCGATGGAATCAGCCGCGCGCGCACAGGATTGGTTTGGAAGTCCTGCAGGCTGCCCGTCAGGAGCCTGCCGGTTGCCGAGGACTGGCCAAGTGCGGACAGCTTGATCGTCGACCGGCCTGCCGTCATGAGGATGGATCCCGTATCGGGGGCGCCGGAGGCCTCGATCCCTTCGAGGGACACCGCCGCGATCAGGCGGTTGAACGCGTCCTCGGCTTTGACGGTCACGACACCGTCCGCTGCCTTCGCCTCGACGCGGCCGATGGGAACCGTCAGGTGCCGGGCGTTGGCGCCCTTCAGGTAAAGGTCCAGATCGTCCGACAGGGGCAGTTCAACGCGGCGCACCGTCCCGACTTCGCCCGGCTTTCGCGCCAGTTCCCGCGCGACTGGCAG
Source organism: Hyphomonas adhaerens MHS-3 (assembly GCF_000685235.1). Lineage (NCBI taxonomy): Bacteria > Pseudomonadati > Pseudomonadota > Alphaproteobacteria > Hyphomonadales > Hyphomonadaceae > Hyphomonas > Hyphomonas adhaerens. The sequence continues at coordinate 78,127 of NZ_ARYH01000002.1, read as the reverse complement.
GACGGCAAGCCGGGTGATCAGGGCCGTCAATTCATGCCTCAGCGGCCGGCTGCCAGCGGTTTCGGGGAACTGGGCCAGCAGGTCCGCCCGCACAAGGCCATAGACCTTGTCGACCTGTGGCGGGTCACCTGGCTTCGCCTCGCCGAACGTTTGCTCGTCGAAATCGAGGTCGAACGACACGACGTGATAGGTCGCCGCCGAGACCGCCTGTGTCGCGATCGACGCCAACAGCAGAGTCAGCGCCGCAAGCGCAAAGCCGATTGCCATGCGGCCATACCATTTGAACCGGCGGTCAGCCGCGCGCCGGCGGCGAAGCCGTTTCAACGCCCGTTCATTGGCGAATGGGGAGGCGGCCGGATCACTCATATTTTTCCCTGAACCGCTTCACGACGTTGATGGCGACGAGATTGAACAAAAGCGTGATGATGAAGAGAACAAGGCCAAGCGCAAAGGCGGAGAGCGTCTTCGGGCTGTCGAACTCGGATTCGCCGGTCAGCAATGAAACGATCTGGACCGTAATGGTCGTAAGATCCGAGGTCGGATCGGGAGAGATCTGCGCGCGCTGGCCCGCCGCCATGACGACGATCATCGTCTCTCCGATCGCGCGAGACACAGCCAGCAGCAACGCCGCGATGATGCCGGGCAACGCCGCCGGCACCACAACCTGCCGGACCGCTTCCGCCTTGGTGGCGCCCATCGCATAGGCCCCGTCCCTGAGGGACTGCGGCACCGCGCGGATCACATCGTCGGAGAGCGAGGACACAAACGGGATCACCATGATCCCCATGACGATCCCGGCGGCCAGGGCGCTGGTCGGCTGGGCCGCCAGCACAGCGCCATCCGCAATGCCCCAGGCGATCAGCAACTGGTTGATCCAGAGCGCAATGGACCGCACGGCCGGCGCGATCACCAGAAGCGCGAAGAAGCCGTAAACAACCGTCGGGATCCCCGCCAGCACTTCGAGCACCGGCTTGATGATCGACCGCACCTGCCGGCTGGCATATTCCGACAGGTAAATCGCCGCGAACAGGCCGACCGGCGCAGCCACGACCATCGCGAAGAAGGAAATCATGAACGTGCCGAAGAACAGGGGCAGCGCTCCGAACTCGGCGCTGGTCTGGGCGTTCCAGCGTGTCCCAAGCAGGAAATCCCAGACCGGGACTTCCGCAAAGAAGCGCAGGCTTTCGAAAACGAGCGAGGCAACGATGCCCACCGTTGTCGCGATGGCGAGCGCCGCGCACAGGAACAGGAACCACTCAATGCCGCTTTCGACATGCTGGCGCGCCCGGAACGCCGGCGACAGGCACCGCCGCGCGAAGAACATGCCCGCCAGCGACAGGCCCATGGCGATGGCCAGCGTGACAATGTTCACCGTCCCGCGGATCTCGCCATACCGCTCGGTCACTGTGTCGAACACCCGCTCGCCGCTCAGGAAGTCCGGCATACGGGCCGCGCGCGCCACCGTGTCGAGATAGGTGGTCAGTTCTCCGGGTGTGAGGATGGAAAAGCCGTCCGGCAGCTCACTTCGCAGAATCGCCCGCGACGTGCCCTCGCTGAAGAAGACATAGCCGAGCGCAACCAGCACAACCGGCACCAGGCTCCACATCAGGACGAAGTATCCATGGGCGTTCGGGCGGGAGTTGGGATGGATGTCACCGGAGAACGAAAACTGCTCCGCGCGCAGGCGTCCCGCAATGAATCCAAAGGATGCGAGCGCCACTGCCGCCGCGAGGAGCAGGAAATCCATTGGAAGGTGGCCTAGTTGCGAGAGCATCCAGTCCTCGTTCAACTGTCAGCTGTGCTCCCCTTACTGGAGTGCCGCGACACTTATGTGACAAAACGTGCCGACATTGCGGCCCAGCCGACTCCTTGCACCGGAAGGCCTGAGCGTCCACATCTGCCGCATGACTGGCACATCTGATCCCGCTTCACCCGGCTGGCATGGCACGACCATTCTGGCCGTTCGCAAGAACAACAAACTCGTCATGCTGTCCGATGGTCAGGTGTCCATGGGACAGACCGTCATGAAAGGCAACGCCCGCAAGGTGCGCCGCCTGGGTGACGGCAAGATCCTGGCAGGGTTTGCCGGGGCGACGGCGGACGCCTTCACCCTGTTCGAACGGCTGGAATCCAAGCTGGAGCGGCACAATGGCCAACTCTCCCGCGCCGCCGTGGAACTCGCCAAGGACTGGCGCACAGAGAAATACCTCCAGAAACTTGAAGCCCTGCTGATCGTCGCAGACAAGGAGGTCACGCTCGTGCTGACCGGGTCCGGCGACGTGCTGGAACCTGAATACAACGTCGTCGCCGTCGGCTCCGGTGGCAATTATGCCCTCTCCGCTGCACGCGCCCTGATCGACTATGAAGACGACGCCGAAACGATTGGCCGCAAGGCCATGCAGATTGCTGCCGACATCTGCGTCTACACCAATGGCAATTTCACGGTCGAAACACTCGACATCTGACCGGACCCGGACACCACATGACAGAACTTACCCCCCGCGAAATCGTCGCTGAACTCGATCGCCACATTGTTGGCCAGACCGGCGCCAAGCGCGCCGTCGCCATTGCCCTGCGCAACCGCTGGCGCCGCAAGCAGGCCCCGGAAAACCTGCAAGGCGAGATTACCCCCAAGAATATCCTGATGATCGGGCCGACCGGCGTCGGCAAGACGGAAGTCTCCCGCCGCCTCGCCCGTCTGGCAAATGCCCCCTTCCTGAAGGTCGAGGCCACCAAGTTCACAGAGGTGGGCTATGTCGGCCGCGATGTGGAACAGATTATTCGCGATCTGGTCGAGAGCGCCGTCGGCATGATCCGGGAGCAAAAACGCGTCGGGGTTCAGCAATCGGCAACGGACGCCGCTGAGGAACGCCTGCTGGACGCACTCGTCGGCGAGGATGCACAATCCTCCACCCGCGAAGTCTTCCGCCGCAAACTGCGTGAAGGCGAACTGGACGACAAGGAAGTCGACATCGACATGCCGGAAACCGGCGGCCCGATGCAGATGTTCGACCTGCCGGGACAAGGCGGCTCCATGGGCATGATCAATCTGTCCGACATGCTCGGTAAGGCCATGGGCGGCCGCACCAAGCGCGTCCGCACCACGGTGAAGGAAGCCTACAAGCCCCTGCTGGACGAAGAAGCCGACAAGATGCTGGACGAGGAAAGCATCACCCGCGAAGCCATCCATGCCGTCGAGCAGGACGGCATTGTCTTCCTCGATGAGATCGACAAGATCGCCGCCAAGTCAGAGCGTGGCGGCGCCGATGTCAGCCGTGAAGGTGTCCAGCGCGACCTGCTGCCCCTCATTGAAGGCACCACCGTGTCTACAAAGCGCGGCGCCGTAAAGACAGACCACATCCTCTTCATTGCGTCTGGCGCCTTCCATGTCTCCAAGCCGTCAGACCTGTTGCCGGAACTCCAGGGCCGCCTGCCCATCCGCGTGGAACTGGACGCCCTGACCCGGGACGACCTGCGGCGCATCCTGGTCGAACCCGAGGCGAGCCTGATCCGCCAGTATGAAGCCCTGATGACCGCAGAAGGTGTGACGCTGATCTTTGAAGACGCCGCGATCGACACGCTGGCAGACCTGGCCGAGGCCGTGAACAACAGCGTCGAGAATATCGGCGCGCGCCGCCTGCAGACCGTTCTGGAACGCCTGCTCGACGAGATCAGCTTCGAAGCACCGGACAGAAAAGGTGAAACCATCACCATCACGGCCGACTATGTGAACGAGCGCGTCAGCGGCCTCGCCGCCGATGCCGACCTCTCCAAATTCATCCTGTAACGGACAAGTCAGACCTTGACGTTGGACAACAGCTCCACCGTCTGGCCGTAGCCTTCGACATCGGGAATGAACAGGCACGGGTTGCCGTCATCATCCTTTCCGGGCTTGGGCAGGACCGTTGGCACATCCATGGCACCGAAACGCGCGAGGGCATCGGAGACGGATGTCGCTAACGTCATCCGTTTCAGGTTCATCCGTGTCGGGAAGATAATCGTCGCCCGGCCATCGGCTTCCTGCGCCAGCGCCTCTTCGGCTGACAGCCAAACCGCGTCCGTTGTCTCGCGGCCATCATGCGCGGCGATCTGGTTTTCAGGCGCGGGCGCGATGTAGAAATGCGTGTCGAAGCGCTTCGGCATCATGATCGGCGTGATCCAGTGACCGAAATGGACAAGGCTATCCAGCGCAAGCACGAGCTCATGCTCCCGGATCAGTTCCAGGAAGCTCATTTCCGCCCGGTCCACGGCGTGGCGGTGCGGTGCCAGCTTGTCGGCGATGTCGGCGCCCACCAGCGGCGCACCCGGGCCGCGCGCTGAGGCGTGGCGCGCCAGCAACAGGCCGCTTTCCTCGTAAGCCTCCCGTACAGCCGCAATCCGCGCATCCTGCTGCACCGGACCATAGTCGCCGTCGGTATAGGCGTCCCATTCGGTCCGTGAATCGTCCGCGCTGGCCTTGCCGCCCGGAAACACCAGCGCACCGGCTGCGAAATCAATCTCGTAATGACGTTTGACCATCAGGACTTCCGGCGGCCCGGATGGCGCGTCTCGTACCATCAGAATGGTTGCAGAAAGCCTCGGTTCAGCGGGCGTCTTGTCCATGGTGGTTCCCCCTATCGGGCAAATTTTATCGAAATGTGCCTCTGTTCTTACGCGTGATCTTCAACCTCAACCCTTAGGGAAGGCAAGACCAACACAGCACACGAGCGGGACACTATGAAACAGACCTGGGCCACAACTTCCGTCCAAACACTCCCAACACCGGCCGTTCGGTTCGAGCCGGTCCTGGACCTTGCGACGGGCGACGCCCTCGGCATGGCGGCGGAATTGCCCTTCTGTTTCGAGGACGGCCCGTCCTTTGGCCCGGCCGCCGCCCGCCGCAGCGAATCAAATTCCGCCAAATGGGTGGCTGACCGGATCGGCGAGATTTCCAGCGTCGCGCACGAATTCCGCCACGATCACCGCCCCATTATCGTCCCGTCCCCCGTTGCCGCGCTGGCCAACCCGGACACGGCCCTCGCCTGCGATGCCCGGGTGCGCCGCAGCGTGTTCTGCCAGCAGGAATTCTGCATTGAGTTCACGGACACGGCCTTTGCCGGTGACCCGGCCGACTGCACCAGCCGCGTGGCCCATTTCCGCCGTCACGGCTTCCGTGTGTCTGTCGACATGCGCAAATCCTGGCAGACCCCGCTGGCCGAAGGCATGCGCCTGCTGATCGACACGCTGCGCGTCGATGCCCGCAACCTCGATTGCGACCTGCTCATGGAAACATGTGAGACCGCAGCCGGCGCCGGTATTCTGGTGATCGCGGAAAACGCCAACTGGCGTGACGCCGACGAGCTTGGCCGCCTCGGCATCTCGGCCGGTACGCGTCTGCGCACAGACGCTTAAGCGGCGTCCGTATCGGCCTCGCCGGCTTCCTCTGCGGCGGCCATCTCCGAATAGTAATCCAGCTTTTCGAGCAGGTATTCGAGGTCGTCCTTCGGGATCGCCTGGAACTGCGTCAGCACGCGTTCGATCATGCGCGCACGGAACCGCGCCCGGTCATTGGGGCCGCCATCATAGGCGGTCTCATGGAACACGTTCACCGCCGCCTTGAACGCCGGCAGCATCTTGCGCGGCATGCCTGCCCGGTCGAACACGGCCTGCAGGCCCAGCGGCCCTGCATCGTGGATCATCAGCCAGACACGCTGGTGCGCCACACCGGACAGCTCCGCCAGCGCGTGCTCGACAAACGGCATCTGGCCGCAGCAGAGCGCCCGCATGATCAGCGAATGGCTGAGACGGCCGTTGAGGTTCAGCTGCGAGACAAACCGCACGAGGTCGTTTGACCGCCCGGCCTGCTCGACCAGATCAATCGTCGCCCGCTCGCGCGCCCCGGCAGCCAGGTCGATGGCCATCTGCGCCGGCAGCTCGTGACGGTTCACCAGCATGTCGAACAGCTGGCCGGACACCAGCGAAACCATCTTTTCTGCGATATGCGTCGGGATGAATTCCCGCCGGATCAGGCCCTTCTGGACGATCTCGTCGCTGCCGAAGCGGCGCAGCGTGTCGTCATAGGCGCGATCCGTGAACTCGGCATGGGTGTTCGATGAGAGCGCCCGGACGGCCTCGACCTGCCCGTGCTCTGAAATCACTTCCGTCAGCGTGACAGAGATATTGTCCCGCGCCGCAATCGCTGCCTGCTTGGCGGCCGTCACGGACAGGACCAGCTCAATCAGGTCTTCTTCTGTGAAGACGGGCGAATCCTGCAGCACCGGAATGGCAACGGCCTCGATGTCCTGCGCCAGTTTCAGCGCGATCTCGCGCGGCAGGATCGGCGAATTGCGCAGCGTGACAGACAAGGTGCGCCGCACCAGGTCTGCCGCATCATCCGCCAGGATCGCCATGATCTCTTCGGCGTATTTACGCTCATCTTCGCTCAGCACATCCAGTGCGATGCGCCGGCACAGCCGGTGCGCCACCGAAGCGCGCTGCTCCGGCGTATCGCCCTTCATCAGACGATGGATGTCCTGCTCTGTCAGTTGCGGCCGGATGGCTTGTACGCTCATAGGAACCGAAACCCCTCATTAACGATTCGAGGCACCTTCGCCTGCCCCGGTTAATAGGCGGTTTACCAAGCCGGTCCCACCGCTCCGCAACAGTTCTCCAGACAGCAAAACGCCGGGCTTTGGGGCCCGGCGTCGTTAAATTTCTGTGAGGTGGGACGAAGCCTTAGTCTTCGTCTTCCTTGAACAGCTCTTCGCGGGACACAGGCGTGTCGGTCACGTCGGCTTTCCCGAGGATGTAGTCGACGACCTTGTCCTCATAGATCGGGGCGCGAAGCTGGGCCATGGCGTTCGGGTTCTTCTGGAAGAACTCGATGACTTCACGTTCCTGCCCCGGATACTGGCGGGCTTCCTGGATCAGGGCCTGCTGAACTTCCTGCTCGGTGATCTGCACATTGTTCACACGGCCGATCTCGGCGAGGACGAGGCCAAGGCGCACACGGCGCTCGGCAATCTCGCGATATTCCTTCTTCAGGTCGTCTTCAGACTTTTCCTTGTCTTCGTCATCGACCCGGCCGGCATCCATTTCACGCTGCAGCTGGTCCCAGATCTGGCCGAATTCGGCTTCGACCATGTTGGGCGGCAGGTCGAAGCTGTGCGCTTCGTCCAGACGGTCCAGCAGGTCGCGCTTGGCTTTGCTGCGCGATGCCTGATCCAGTTCGCCTTTCAGCTGGTCCTTGATCAGGCCTGTCAGCTGCTCCAGCGATTCGAGGCCGAGGCCCTTGGCGAACTCGTCGTCGATTTCGGCTTCCTTCGGCGCACGCACTTCATGCACCTTGGTTTCGAAAACGGCGGCTTTACCTGCGAGGTCCGGCGACGGGTAGTCTTCCGGGAAGCTCACTTCCAGGTTCTTTTCCTCGTCTGCCTTCACACCGACGAGCTGTTCTTCGAAGCCCGGAATGAAACGGCCGGAGCCGATCACGATGGTCTGCTGCTCGGCGGTGCCGCCATCAAACGGCTCGCCATCGATCTTGCCGACAAAGTCCACCACGACGGCGTCGCCGTCTTTTGCCTTGGCGGTCTTGGCGCGCGGTTCATACTGCTTGTTCTGTTCGGCGAGGTTTTTCAGCGCCTCGTCGACCTGCTCGTCTGCCACTTCGGTAACCGGGCGGGTGACTTTCAGCGTCTTCACGTCCACCGGCTCGAATTCCGGCATCACGTCGACATGCATGTGATAGGAGAGGTCAGCCTCGCCCTTCACCACGTCTTCAATCTCGCCTTCCAGGTGCACATCCGGCTGGCCGGCCGGGCGCAGCTCTGCGTCCGCGATGGCTTGCTGGTTGGTCTCATTGACGGTCTTGTCGATGATCTCGCCCATCAGGTCGCGGCCGAACATCTTGCGCACGTGCGACGCAGGCACCTTGCCGGGGCGGAAGCCCTTCAGGTTCATGGTCGGGCGGATTTCCTCAATCCGGGCGTCGAGCTTGGACTGCAGTTCGCTTGCAGATACCTTGACGGCAAAGGTGCGGCTGAGACCTTCTGCCTTCGTCTGGGTCACTTCCATCGGTTCATTCATCCGTTCTGGCGATCAGGCCCGGTCATGCCCATCCGGCAGCCATCTGATCTGTGTCTGAAGGGGCGGCTTATGTCACACGGAAAACGGCGTGTCCACGCGGGTTCTGCGGGATTTTCAGCGGGCCAAAACCGGCAGGCTGGGCCAGCAGACTTGCCAGTCCGGTCACCAGTCCGGCTTCTCCCCGCCTGCCCAATATCCCGGCGCAGCTGCCGCTTGAGCGGTGAGACCCCGAAATTTGGCTCTTGAGACGGGAAAAGGGCTTTCGTTTCCGCCCGCTCACCTGCAGGCCTTACAGCAGATTGGAGATCACAGAATGACCCCTTCCCCCCTGCTTGCAGCCGCCGCGCTGTCCCTCCTCGCAATCGTGCCGTCTGCGTCCGCCCAGACAGCGCCCCCGGCGAAGGAGGCAAAGGCCAAGACGAAGACGCTCGCCATCGTCCTCTTCCCCCGCTTCGAGACTCTGGACGTCTTCGGACCCGTCGAAATGTGGGGACGCCTCGATGACTATGACATCGTCACCGTTTCGGAACATGGCGGCGTTATCGCATCGGCGCAGGGGATCGACACGGTCACCGACTATTCCTTCGAGGATGCGCCCCAGTTCGACATCATCATGATCCCCGGCGGCATGGGAACACGCACGGAAGTGAACAATCCCGTCATGCTCGATTTCCTGCGCAAGCAGGATGAAGGCACCCAGTACACGACCTCGGTCTGCACCGGCTCGGCCGTGCTGGCCAAGGCCGGCATTCTCGATGGCAAGAAGGCGACCTCGAACAAGATGGCCTGGGCCTTCGCCACCAGCCAGGACGACGACGTCCTCTGGCAACCGAGCGCCCGCTGGGTCGAGGACGGGAAATACGTCACCTCGTCCGGCATCTCCGCCGGCATCGACATGGCCATCGCCCTGATCGAAGACATCGAAGGCCGGGAAAAGGCAGAGAACGTCGCCAAGGTCGCAGAATATCTCTGGAACGACGATCCGTCAGATGATCCGTTTGCGGTAGAAATTGCGGAGGCGGATTAGCCGCGCCGGGGGCACCCCCGCACGGGCCAGTCATCGTCGCGCATATCCTGCCGAATGAGGCGGGATCAGTTAGCCAATGCAAAGTCCAGCGCCGCGCACACGGCCGCCACCTGTGCCCGGTTGCAGTCTTCGGGCGTGACACGCGGGCTGTCAGGATAGACTTCGGTGGTAGTCTTGAACCGCGCATTCGTGATCGACGCACACAGCGCCAGCTGCGCCAGCGGATATTCGATGATGCCATGCGCGATGACGGGTGAGCCGATGATCTCGCCTGTCTCATCCGGCGGCGCAATATGGGTCACCTGCCCGACGGCCGAGATGATGGCTTGCTGGAACCCAAGCTGCGGATCCTCGCTGTCGGCCACCAGGTAGAACCCGTCGGGGATGAGGCCCGGGTCGTGGTCCACGCCGTCGCGCGAACTCAGGGCCAGCCTGAACTCGGTCTCGTCACTGTCTGTCGTTTCGTGCAGGTCGATATGGAGGAGGAAGTCGCTTGCGGCGGACCGCACCCATTCCATCAGCGCCGTTGCCTCGCGCGCGGGCCCGTCCATCCGGAAATTGCGGTTCGGATCCACGGCGTCGTAATTCCACCGGTTGATGCGCTCATAGGCCCACGGGCTCACACAAGGCGCCACCAGAAGATTGACCCGGCCGGCATAGGCCGCGGCGGATTGCTCAAGAAAGGCAAGCGCGCCCATGACGCCGCTGGTCTCATAGCCATGCACACCGCCTGTTATGAGCGCGGTTGGCAGCGCGGGGTCCATCTCGCCGCCGCGAAAGGCATGGAGGTCGTAGGTGTCGGCGCCATATTCGATCTGGCCATATGTTTCCCGCTCGAACCGCTCGGCCAGCGCATCCATCCGGGAGACAACGTCGTCGGCATAGCTTCGCTGCGCGGTTTGCAGCACTCGCCACTGGTCACGCTCCGCCTCACCCCAAGGCTTCCCCGGAACGCCGATCGAGGGATCGAATGTCATGGCACTTTTTCCTTTGTGTCGTTGTTGCGGAGCGTAGTGAAGCGGTGGCTCTCGCTTGCGCTTCAAGCGTTCGGCCGAGCAGCCCTGAGCCCGTTTCATCGCGAAGCGCAGCGAAGCGGGAAACATAAAAGGACTCATTCATTCGCTAACCCGCCGGCTCTCGCTTGCGCTTCGAGCATTCGTTTCCTGAAATCGATCCTTGATCGATTTCTGGCGCGGAGCGCCACCAGAAACGAATGGTGCGGATGAGAGGACTCGAACCTCCACGCCTTGCGGCGCTGGAACCTAAATCCAGTGCGTCTACCAATTCCGCCACATCCGCGTTCCGGGCGCACGTTTAGGCGAGAGCGCGCGCGGATACAACGGGCCGATGCACCGGAACGTGCGCCATTTAGGGTCTATAGATGGTCTATAGAGGGTGTTCGTGATTGCCTGAGCAGCGGCTTATCCAACAGCCGGATCAGCCGATCTCGCCATGCAACGCGCTCAGGATATCCGGAACCTGACGTTCCAGGTCTTCCGAAATCAGGCCCGCGCCGATGCGGCGGCCTGCCTCGCCATGGATCCAGGCCGCCATGCTGGCCGCGACCAGCGTGTCGATTCCCTGCGCCATCAGCCCGCCTGCAAAGCCTGCCAGAACGTCGCCTGACCCGGCCGTTGCAAGCCAGCGCGTCGCATGAATATTGACGACCGCGCCACCATCCGGCTGGGCGATGACAGTGTCAGGCCCTTTCAGGAGAACGGTGCAGCCTGCCTTCTCAGAAGCCTGCCGGACGGCTTCCACCTTGTTGGTCGCGGTCTCCAGAAGGTCTCCGAACAGGCGATTGAACTCACCGATATGCGGGGTCAGCAGGTCGGTCGGGCGCAGGCGCCGGAACAGCTGATCCTGTTGTGACTCAAACACAGTCAGCGCGTCGGCATCGAGCACGGCCCGCCCCGGCCCGTTCAGAATCGCTTCGACATTGGCCCGCGTCGCAGGCGTGATCCCCGCCCCCGGCCCTGCAATGACGACCGACGCCGTCTGGATTGCTTCGGAGAGCTCTTCGGCGCCGTCGACGGGCTTCACCATGACGGCTGTCAGCTGTGCGGCATTGACCATCAGCGCAGATGGCGGTGTCAGCAACGTCGCCAGTCCTGCACCAATGCGAAGGCCTGCGCGAACGGCCAGCCGCGCCGCGCCGGTCGATGAGATCCCGCCGCTCAGCACTTTCAGATGCCCGCGGCTGTGCTTGTGATCGGCCATGCCCGGCTGCGGCAACAGGCGCAGCCACAGCATGGGACTGTTCTCCATAAGCCGTGTCTGCACGGGGACGCCTATGTCAGCGACCTGCACATTCCCGCAATAGGCAGAGCCCGGCCGCAACACATGCGCCGGGCGCAGGGCGGCAAAGGTGATGGTGCCTTCTGCAACGAAGCACGGCCCCAGCGGCTTTGCCTTCAGGCCGCAAATGCCGGACGGCACATCGATGGAGACAACCCGCCCGCCGCGCTGGGCCAGCTGCGCGGCGATACCGTCCAGCGGCCGGGTCAGGCCGCCGCCAAACAGGCCATCCAGAACAAGGTCATGCGGCGCCTCAAGCGCCTCTTCCAGTGTTCCCACTTCGGCGTCCCAGAGCGCTGCAGCTTTCGCGGCATCGCCGGTCAGCTCCGCCACCGGCACCATGCAGTAGACTTTCACGTCCCGCCAAAGCTTCGACAGCTTGGCCGCAGCGACAAAGCCGTCGCCGCCATTTCCGCCGGGGCCGCACAGGACCTGGATGGATCCTTCCGGCCAGTTGGCGTGAACGAATTCAGCGACAGCATCGCCGGCGCGCTGCATCAGTTCGAAACTGTCGAGTCCCTGCGCAAACACCGCCTGTTCGGCGGCTTGCATTTCCTGCGGTGTGAGTATTGGTCTGCCCATGACGGGCTCATAGCACGCGTGTTGCGGCCTGGCTTCCGTATTCAATGACGCGCGGCACGGCGCCACTGAAGTCCACCTTGGTGATGGAGCAATGCCCCGGCCTGAACACAGTCGTCCGCGCATCCTGATCAATCAGGCTGACCACGGCATTGATGGCCACAAAGTGGGAGAAGACAGCGGTATTGTCTGGCAGCAGGGCCAGCACTTCGGCGATCTTCTTGCGCCAGGCATCGTGCGCGGCGCCTTCATCCTCCCAGGTGCCGGCCATGTAGGACTGAAGCCATTCGACCCGGTCACCGACACCGTCGGGCGTTTCGATCTCCGAAACGACGGGCTCGACCTGAGCCGTGACCCCGGCCAGGCGCTCGAAGGCCGCGGCGGTTTCGCGGCAACGCTGCATGGGGCTGCTGACGGCGCTGCGGGCGCCGAGGTCAAACAGGGACGCGGCGGCCGATTCGGCCTGTTTGTGTCCAAGTTCGCTGAGGCCCGGATTGGGGTGGTTGCCCCAACTCGCCGCCGCTTCTCCATGACGGACGAGATAGATCATGCTGGTACCCTCAATTCGGTCTTTTCTGCGCGAGCCGAGTATCGGCCTCGGACGCGGTTTGTGCCCGGTTTCTGATAGACCACGCCACCATCGATGTTAAGGCGCCAGCATGAGCGTCTGGCATCCTGATCCTTATTTGTCTGCGATGAATCCACGAAACACAGTCAGGGGAGCCAGCCTCCTTCGCCACTCCGTATCACCCAAAGTGCCTATGCCTTGAGCGGTGCGGTGCAGAACGGCGCGCGTTCCGGGTCGAAGGAAATCGCCAAACCGGGATTCGTTGCCCTAGCGTCGGTTTACGGTCCGATCCCCCGGCAGCACAGCACATCCCCCGATTAGCGGTGACAGGAATACGGGCTGACAGTGGATCCTGACGCAATCTGACTGACCAATATTGCGGCAACGTCGCACAATATTCGACCACGCCTTCACAAGAGGCGGCGTGACAGGCATGAATGTCTCGCCTAGGCCCGGGAAGCCGCCTACCGGAGTCTACAGACAGACACTCAGCGGCTGGGAGAACACGGGCCATGAAAAAGATCGAGGCAATCATCAAACCGTTCAAACTCGACGACGTGAAAGAAGCACTGCAGGAAATTGGCCTGCAGGGCATGACCGTCATCGAAGCAAAGGGTTTCGGGCGTCAGCGGGGGCACACCGAACTCTACCGCGGTGCCGAATACGTGGTCGATTTTCTTCCGAAGCTGAAAATCGAAATCGTCCTGGCCGACAGTGCCGTCGACGGCGCCGTTGAGGCAATCAAGAAAGCTGCACACACCGACAAGATTGGCGATGGCAAAATCTTCGTTTCGGATATCATCGACGCAGTGCGCATCCGTACCGGGGAAACCGGCGAAACCGCACTTTGATCGGGCGCAGCAAACAACAATATTCAGCAAGTTTACAGATGGAGGGCATTTCCAATGGCTGAAAACCTCATGAAGATCATGAAGGACGAAGACGTCCAATACGTGGACCTTCGTTTCACCGACCCGCGCGGCAAGATGCAGCACGTGTCATTTCACAAGGACATGGTGGACGCAGACTTCTTTGTCGACGGCCAGATGTTTGACGGTTCGTCCGTTGCCGGCTGGAAGTCGATCAACGAGTCGGACATGCTGCTGATGCCGGACACGTCGTCCGCGATCATCGATCCGTTCTTCCAGCAGACCACGCTGGCCGTGATGTGTGACATCCTGGATCCGATCAGCGGCCAAGCTTACAACCGCGACCCGCGCATGACGGCCAAGAAAGCCGAAGCCTATGTGAAGGCCTCCGGCGTTGGCGACACCGTCTTCTTCGGACCGGAAGCTGAATTCTTCGTCTTCGACGATGTGCGCTGGAGCGTTGAACCGCACAGCACCGGCTATTCGTTCGATTCGGCCGAACTGCCGATCAACACGGCCAAGGAATACCCGATGGGCAATATGGGCCACCGCCCGGGCCCGAAGGGTGGCTACTTCCCGGTGCCGCCGATCGATTCCGAACAGGACATGCGCAGCGAAATGCTGTCGGTCATGGCTGACATCGGCCTCGATCCGGAAAAGCATCACCACGAAGTGGCACCGGCACAGCACGAGCTTGGTCTGAAGTTCTCGACCCTGACCGTGATGGCCGACCGCCTTCAGCTCTACAAATACGTCGTTCAGAACGTGGCGCATTCGTATGGCAAGACGGCAACCTTCATGCCCAAGCCAATGTACAAGGACAATGGCTCCGGCATGCACGTGCACCAGTCCATCTGGAACGGCGGCAAGCCTCTTTTCGCCGGTGACCAGTATGCCGGCCTGTCCGAGACCTGCCTCTACTACATCGGCGGGATCATCAAGCACGCCCGCGCCCTGAACGCGCTGACCAACCCGTCCACGAACAGCTACAAGCGTCTGGTGCCAGGCTATGAAGCTCCCGTGATGCTGGCCTATTCGGCGCGTAACCGTTCGGCATCGATCCGTATTCCTTTCGGCGACAACCCGAAAGCCAAGCGTATCGAAACCCGCTTCCCGGATCCGATGGCAAACCCCTATCTCGCCTTCGCTGCCCTGCTCATGGCTGGCCTCGACGGCATCGAGAACAAGATCCATCCGGGCGACGCCATGGACAAGGACCTCTACGATCTTCCGCCGGAAGAAGCGAAAACCATTCCGCAGGTCTGCGGTTCGCTGCGTGACGCCCTCGCGGCCCTCGATGCTGACCGTGAATTCCTCAAGAAGGGCGGCGTCTTCGACGACGACCAGATCGATGGCTACATCGACCTGAAGATGGAAGAAAACATGAAATACGAACTTCACCCGCATCCGGTCGAGTTCGACATGTACTACAAATACTGATCGCTCAGTCCGATCAGTTCACCCGACACACGGGGGAAGGCGGGGCCGGCACCGGGAGGTGCCGGCCCTTACCGTTTGAGACACAAAAACCATAGGACACCGGAGCGCTCCCCTCCTTGCATTTCCTCTACAAACGCAAACACCCCAGCCTGCTGGCCGGGGTGTTTTGAATTGGGTATTTAGAGAGCGGTGTTGTCTGATCAGCCGGCTTCGGGCTGGCTCTTCTTGGCGTGAACGTAAAGCGGTTCCGCCTGCCCATCGACCACTTCCCCACTGATCACGACTTCCTCGACACCACGCAGGTTCGGCAGCTCGAACATCGTGTCGAGCAGGATGCCCTCCATGATGGAACGAAGGCCCCGAGCACCGGTCTTGCGGAGAATGGCGCGGCGCGCCACAGCCGTAAGGGCATCCGGTGTGAAGGTCAGCTGCACGTTCTCCATGTCGAAGAGACGCTGGTACTGCTTCAGCAGGGCGTTCTTCGGCTCAGTGAGGATCTGGATCAGAGCCGCCTCATCAAGGTCTTCCAGGGTCGCGATCACCGGCAGACGGCCGATGAATTCCGGAATGAGACCGAAACGCTGCAGGTCTTCCGGCTCGACTTCGCGCAGAACTTCGCCGACACCGCGAGCTTCAGCATCTTTCACGGCCGCACCGAAACCAATGGACGCTGCTTCGCCGCGTGCGGAGATGATCTTGTCGAGGCCCGCAAAGGCACCGCCAACGATGAACAGGATGTTCGTGGTGTCCACCTGCAGGAATTCCTGCTGCGGATGCTTGCGGCCACCTTGCGGCGGAACCGCTGCCACGGTGCCTTCCATGATCTTCAGAAGCGCCTGCTGGACACCCTCGCCCGACACGTCGCGTGTGATGGACGGGTTGTCCGACTTGCGGGAAATCTTGTCGATCTCGTCGATATACACGATGCCGCGCTGCGCACGTTCCACATTGTAATCGGCGGACTGAAGCAGTTTCAGCACGATGTTCTCGACATCCTCGCCGACATAGCCGGCTTCGGTGAGGGTCGTGGCGTCTGCCATCGTGAACGGCACGTCCAGGATGCGCGCCAGCGTCTGAGCCAGCAGCGTCTTACCGCAACCCGTTGGCCCGACCAGCATGATGTTGGACTTGGACAGTTCCACCCCATCGGTTTTCCCGGCATGGGAGAGGCGCTTGTAATGGTTGTGTACGGCGACCGACAGGATGCGCTTTGCATAGGTCTGCCCGATCACGTAGTCGTCCAGCACATCGCAGATTTCCTGCGGTGTGGGCACACCCTCGCGAGAGCGGACCAGCGAGGTTTTGTTTTCCTCGCGAATGATGTCCATGCAGAGTTCAACGCATTCATCGCAGATGAACACGGTCGGTCCAGCGATGAGCTTCTTCACCTCATGCTGGCTTTTGCCGCAGAACGAGCAGTAAAGCGTGTTCTTGGAGTCGCCTGAGCCGTTTTGTTTGGTCATGCTGTCCTCAATGCCGGTTAAGGCTTAACGTGGTTTTAAGCGCCCAAACCCAGTTCCTTAACAGAACAATATGGGCATTGGCCTGCACTGCAAGTGTCAGGCCGCAATACGCGGGATGGCGCAGTCTATTTCTCATCCTCGGCAGCCCGGCGCTCGAACACCTTGTCGACGATGCCGAATTCCATGGCCTCCTCGGCTGTGAGGAAGGTGTCCCGATCCAGTTTCCGCTCGATAACGTCGTATTCCTGACCGGTATGTTTAACGTAAATCTTGTTCAGGCGCCGCTTAAGATCAATGATTTCCTCGGCGTGACGCTCAATATCGGTTGCGACACCGGAGTAGCCGCCAGATGGCTGGTGAAGCATGACACGGGCATTCGGCAGCGCGAATCGCGCGCCTTTTTCCCCGGAAGCCAGCAGAAGCGACCCCATGGACGCTGCCTGGCCGATGCAAACCGTGGAAACCGGGCAGCGGATGAACTGCATTGTGTCATAAATTGCCAGTCCGGATGAAACGTAGCCGCCCGGGCTGTTGATATACATGGCGATCTCTTTTTTCGGGTTTTCCGATTCAAGAAACAGCAGCTGAGACGTGATCAGCGCGGCCATGCTGTCATCTATTCCGCCGGTGACGAAAATGATCCGCTCCTTCAAAAGGCGCGAGAAGATGTCGAAGGCCCGCTCGCCACGGCTGGTCTGCTCCACCACCATGGGGACTAGGTTGAGGGCAGTCTGGTACGGATTTGACATAAGTCGGGCCTCGGGCGTCGAAAAAAGGAATCTCTACTCTGCCAGAACTGGCAGAATGGCTGATATTTGTCCACGCAGGCAGTACTGCAAGAGGCGATGGGCTGTGGAAAGCTTCAGCGAAATGGCCATTCATTGGCCCTGCTGGGCAATTCCCCCGTCGGATCCAGCATAAATGCCAGATAATCATCATGCACGGTCCGGGCCTGAAGGTCTCGTAAAAGCATGTGGTAGCCTTTCTCGTAATAGACGGTCCGGACATGCGACGGCAGCACTTTGGCGGTTCGTTGCACGCCCCTCACCGGCACCACATAGTCATTGGCCCCGTAGGACATGAGCGTGGGCAGGCCCTGTGGCAGGTCCGGAGCGCGTTCGTGGGCCCGCTCCATCAGCGACACGAGACCATAGACCTGATCAATGCGGTTGGTCGGCATCATCAAAGGGTCTGACCAGGTCCGCTGCAACATCTCGACATTGTCAGACGGTTCAATGCGGACAAACCGCCGGGGCGGCTGAACAACCCAGCCTGGCCGTATGTGAGCCGACAGCCAGAGACTGGTCCGGTAGGATACATTCATCGCCCCCCAGCCGCGCAGGCCCGGCCCCGATGCGATGAACTGGTCTGCGGCGGGCGGACGGTCCGACCCGAATGCCGACATGGCGACTGCTGCCCCCATAGAGATACCGACCACCGTGATGGTCGAATCGGGATGACGTTTCCGGACGAGATCCACAGCGGTGCGCAGGTCTTCCCGCATCAGTTCTTCGTCTGGCCAGATTCCCCTCTCAGGCGAGCGCCCGAAGCCGCGCTGATCGTAAGCGTATACGTCGACACCGTTCGACGCCCAGTAAGGTGCCGCCATGTGAAATGCGTTCGCATAGTCGTTCATGCCATGCAGACCGACGACGACATGCCCCGCAGCGGCTTCGCTCTCCTGCCCCTCCCAGTATGTCAGGCCGAGCTGGGCGCCATCGAACGATACAAATGTGTTCTGATCCACTTGCAGCTCCGGCGTCACGTTTTGCGTCATGGAGAGTGGCTCCTGAACCTTGGGTGTTGCACAAGCGCTGACGGCGATCATTGCGAGCACCGTCAACTTCCGGACAAGGCCGAACGGATCGCGCGTCTCAGGTCGGGCAGCACGTCTGCCTCGAACCATGGGTTGCGCTTCAACCATGCGGTATTCCTCCAGCTTGGGTGCGGCAGTGTGAACATGCGGTCACTCGTATACGATTTCCAGTTCGCCACTGTTGCCGTCAGTGTCTTTTCCACCCGGCGCCCAAGATGCCAGCGCTGGGCGTATCCGCCGACCAACAGAACCACCTCAATCCGGGGAAGCAGATCCAACACCTGTTGCCGCCACACGTCCGCGCAACGTTTCATGGGAGGAATGTCTCCGCCCTTCGCATCATATCCAGGAAAACACAGGCCCATGGGCAGGATGGCGAGCTTCGATCGGTCGTAGAATTCCTCCCGCGAAACGCCCATCCAGTCACGCAGGCGATCCCCGGAAGGATCATTGAACGGCGTGCCGGTCGTATCCGCCAGATTGCCTGGGGCCTGCCCGGCTACCAGAATCCGGGCACTGTCTGAGAGTTGGAAAATCGGGTTCGGTGCGCGCTCCATTTCCGCCTCACACAGGCGGCACTGACGCATATCTTCAATCAGGGACTGGAGATCATCACTCATGAGATCATATTTGAGGGTGAATATGGCCGCGAAAAGGAGTTTTCGGCATGAGCGATCTTATCTCGCGGAGAATTGAACCGAGAGTACGCGACCTCGGAGGCGGGTTTCGTGTGCGCCGGGTTCTCCCCTTTCATGCCCAACGCATGGTTGGCCCCTTTGTGTTTTTCGATCATTTCGGGCCCGTGGCGTACGCGCCCGGCGAAGGGTTCGATGTGCGCCCGCATCCGCATATCGGACTGTCGACCGTCACCTACCTGTTCGAGGGAGCGATCGAACATCGGGACTCCCTCGGGACCGACCTTGTGATTCGCCCGGGCGCCGTAAACTGGATGACGGCCGGTCACGGCATCGTCCATTCGGAACGCACGCCTGCGCCGGAGCGGGAAGCAGGCCAGACCATGCATGGTTTGCAAACATGGGTCGCCCTGCCGAAGACTCATGAAGGCGTTCCTCCCGCGTTCGTCCATCACGCGGCAGACACCCTGCCCGAATTCGAGCGTCAGGGCGCGCGTATGCGGGTGCTCGCCGGCGAAGCCTTCGGACATGTCTCACCGGTCCAATTCCCCTGGCCGATCCTCTATGTGGCATTCGAGGCCGATGATGGCGCCAACCTGATCGTTCCGGGTGCGCTTGCTGAGGAGCGCGCGATTTATCTCGTGAACGGCAGCGCCGAAATCGAAGGCCAAACCTTCGAAGAAGGCCAGATGCTTGTGCTTTCGGACGGCGCGGATGTCGCGATACGGCTGGCGCCCGGCACAAAGGGGGTCATCTGTGGTGGCGCCGTCATGGATGGGCCGCGTAAAATCGAATGGAATTTTGTCGCCAGCGATCAGGCACTGATCGAACAGGCAAAACAGGATTGGCAAAATTCGGCTGGTTCAGGTGGATCTGACCGGTTTCCGACGGTTCCTGGCGACAAGGATGAATGGATTCCGCTTCCATGAGGCACAAGCTTGCCCCCTGCCCGGGCACGTGCAACATCCCCACAATTGCGGAATTTTAGGGAGAATCTCATGAAGCAGCTGTTCCTGGCAGCATCGTTGCTTGCGTTGGCCGCCTGTGGCGATCAGGCCGGCAAGGTGGACACCTCAGACACGAAGGAAGCTGCGCCCGCGCCGGAACTGCTGTTGCCGCTTCCTGAAGATACGGTGGCAGATATCACCGCAAGCGACCTGGCGGTCCGCATCAAGACGCTGGCCGATGATACGTTTGAAGGTCGCGGTCCCGGGACGCCGACAGGTGAAGCCGCTGCAGAGTGGATCGCCGCCGAGATGAACCGTATCGGCCTTGAGCCGGGCGGTGAAAACGGCAGCTATCTCCAGGAAGTGAAGATGGTGAACCAGACCATCGATCCTTCAAATTCCTATCTGAGCTTCACGTCCGAAGACGGTACGGAAATCCCGACCAAGCTGAAAGACAATGCCGTAGTCTGGACCAAGCGCCAGAATGCGACCGAACTCTCCTTCGATCCGAGCGACGTCGTTTTTGTTGGCTATGGCGCGGTTGCTCCGGAGTATGACTGGAACGACTACGACGATCAGGACTTCACCGGCAAAACGGTGATCATCCTTGTGAACGACCCGGGATTTGCCACACAGGATCCGGAACTCTTCAATGGCAAGGCCATGACCTATTATGGCCGTTGGACCTACAAATATGAGGAAGCTGCCCGCCAGCACGCTGCGGCAGCCATCGTTGTCCACGAGACGGCCCCTGCCGCCTATGGCTGGGACGTGGTGGCGAACTCCTGGTCGGGCGCGCAGTCTGATCTCGTTCGGGCCAATGGCGGCGAAGACCGCACCACGATGGAAGCCTGGATCACCCGCGACAAGGCAGAAGAACTCTTCAAGGCCGCTGGTCTTGATTATGAGACGCTGAAAAACGCCGCCAAGGAACGTGGCTTCAAGCCCGTGCCTCTGTCCGGCATCAAAGCGCAGGGTGAAATTACCCAAACCATCGAACCGCTGAGCAGTCACAATGTCATCGGGGTCCTTCCCGGCAAGACTGTGCCGGACGAGTACGTTCTTTATACTGCGCACTGGGACCACCTCGGCAAGAAGTCCGGGGAAAAAACCGGCGCGCCGGGCGAAGACTTCTATCAGGACCAGATCTTCAACGGCGCCGTGGACAACGCGACAGGCGCCGCGGCCCTTCTGGAAATTGCAGAATCCATGGCCGCCGAGCCAACCGATCGTTCGGTGATGTTCCTGTCGGTGACGCTGGAAGAATCCGGGCTTCTTGGCTCTGAATATTTCGCCCAGCACCCCACAGTGCCGCTGAACCAGATTGTGGCGGGTATCAACATGGACGGTTCCCTGCCAGTTGGCCGTACCCACGACATGGTCGTCGTCGGCTATGGCGCGTCTGAGCTGGAAGACATGCTGACCGACTACCTGGCCACACAGGACCGTGTGGTGAAACCGGATCCGAGACCCGAAGCAGGATCGTTCTACCGTTCAGACCATATTTCACTGGCCAAGCGCGGCGTGCCGATGCTGTATGCCGATGGCGGCGAAGACAAACTGGACGGCGGCGTCGCAGCGGGTAAGGCCATCGCACAGGCCTACAACGAACAACGCTACCACAAGCCCATGGACGAATATTCCGACGATTGGGACCTGGCCGGTAACGTGGAAGATGTCACGGCGCTTTATGAAGTCGGCAAATCCATCGCCGGTTCCGACAAGTGGCCGACCTGGTATCCCGGCAACGAGTTCGAAGCTGTCCGCAAGGCCAGCCTCGGCGAGAAATAACTCTTCCCGCCACCCGCCCCAACTCCGGGGCGGGTGGCCCCTTCTACCGGAACCTTTCAGGCATGCTTTCATATCAGCACGGATTTCACGCAGGCAATCGTGCGGACGTGCTCAAACATGCCGTGCTTCACACCATTCTGAGTGCTGTCGCAAAACAATCCCCGAATTGCCTATACGTCGAAACGCACTCCGGACGCGGACGGTATGACCTTGATGGCGCACAGGCGACAAAGGGCGGCGAAGCGCTGGATGGCGTCCTTTCGCTCCTCAATGACGGTGCGCCCAAGCCGGTTCGGCCGTGGCTGGACGTCGTCAGCGGGCGCGGCACAGGTGATTATCCAGGCTCTCCCGCTCTCGCCCAGCATTTGCTGCCCGCATCGGCCCGCATGGTGTTCTTTGAAAAGCATCCGACAGAACACAAGGAGCTGGTGAAGGCCGTTGGCAATGACCCGCGCCTGCAGATCAAACATGCAGACGGCTATTCCGGCGCCCTGAAACTCTCGCCACGGAGCAACGAACAGATCGTCTGTTTCGTCGACCCCAGCTATGAAACCAGCCGCGACATTGACGCTCTTGCCTTGTGGACACCTCGAGCCCTCAAGCGCTGGCCGAATGGCATGCTTGTCCTCTGGCTGCCGCTTTTCAAGGACGGACGGGAAATCGAGTTCGGCGAGTACCTGACAGAATTTGATGACTGCTTCGTGGCGGGGGCGCGCTGGCCGATGGATCCATTGGATGAAGGCGCACTTGAAGGCTCAGCCATCGTCGCCTACCGCGCACCAGCAGCCGCACGCGAAACGTCACTGAATATTGCCAGCTCCCTGCAATCATGGTGGGCGCGCTGAGCGGCGACCCACGACATATTCTGTTGGCCGGAGGCGGCCATGCCCATGCGGTCGCGTTGCGCCAACTTGCAAAACAGACTTTGCCTGCCGATATCCGGCTGACTCTCGTCTCGCCGACCACACATAATTTGTACAGCGGGGCGCTTCCTGGCGTCATTGCCGGCCATTGGAAGGCTGATTCCATTGGCGTTCCGTTGCAGCCACTTTGCGACGCAGCGAACGTTCAGTTCGTTCAGGACAGGCTCGTGTCGATCGAGCCCGATTCCCGCACAGCCCGTCTTGAGTCCGGCAAGCGGGTTACGTTTGATCTGGCGAGCCTGGACATCGGGTCTGGCATTCGGCCACTGGATGTTCCTGACGCCCTCGACGTAATCGGTCCTATCCGTCCTATCGGACCTTTCCTGGACAGATGGCAGAAGGCGCTCGCCGAGATCAAAGCCGGATCAGCGCCGCCGTCGATCATTGTTGTCGGGGCCGGATTGGCCGGAATCGAAGTCGGGCTCGCCATTCACTACCGTCTTCAACAGGAAGGCATCGCTGCCCCGAGCATCCATCTTGTTGATGCAGGCTCTGACATCGCCGGATCCAGTTCACCCGCCCTTCGCAGAAAGCTTGCCCGCGCCATGCGCCGGGCGAACATCAATCTGATACTGCAAACGCGCATTCAGACCATACAAGATGGTACCGTCCTCCTCACTTCAGGCGAAAGCCTCGAGACATCCCTTGTCGTCAATTGCGCCGGGTCAGCACCGCACGGCTGGATTGGGCAGTCTGGCCTCAACACGGTCGACGGGCGCGTGGAAGTCGATGCAAGCCTGCGCTCGACAAGCCATCCTCATATCTGGGCAGCAGGCGACACATCTTATTTCAAAGCGAAACCACTAGAGCCTGCGGGTGTGTTTGCCGTGAGGGCCGGTCCCGTCATAGCGGAAAATATCGGTCGATATGCGCAAAATTCCGGGCTCTCTGAATTCCATCCGCAATCTGACTATCTGAAATTGATCAGCCTGGGTAGTCAGCGGGCTGTGGCAGAGAAATTTGGTGTTGCACTGGAGGCCGGCTGGTTGTGGCACTTGAAAAAGAAAATCGATTTCTCATTCCTGCGTGAGCACAACCTGACCCCGGGCCACTGACAATATGGTCGCGGCGGCAATCTCAGCCGATGAGTGACCGCCAACCTGCATCCGAACCAATGCGGCCTGCTGGGCTTCCTTCTGTGCTTGCAAACGCTTCGGCTCGCTAAGCCACTGAATCGCTGTTTCCGCAATAAGGTCGGGCTTTTGCCGCGTCTGAACAAATTCCGGAACGATTTCCTGATCGTCCGAGACGATGTTCAGAAGCGTAATGTGGCGTTTCTTATACAGCAGCCCCCGCGCAAGCGCCCAGGTCAACCAGCCTGTCCGGTACGCCACGATCATAGGTGTTCCCTGCATGGCCAACTCGCTGGTTACCGTACCCGAGCAAGCGAGCGCCAGATCTGCCGCGGCCATGGCATCGTAGCGTTCCTCAGGGGCGTGCAGAACTTCAGCCCAGCCAGACACGTCCGGAAACGCTTCATCAAACGCTTCCGCCATATTCCCTGACGGCGAAACGATGATCCTCACGCCCGGAACCGCGCTCGAAACCAGTTTGGCCGCCTCAAGGAGCGCAGGGGCGACCTTTGCGAGCTCGCTTCGGCGGCTACCAGGCAAGACAAGGCAGATTTTCTCGTCTTGAGCCATGCCCCGCGCGGCGCGGAACCTTTGTCCATCTCCGGGCCTGTTTCGCGACAGGGCGGGATTCCCGATCACAGTCGTCGGCAGGCCGTACGGCTCATAATATGGCACTTCCATATCGTGCATGCAGAGCAGGTAGTCGACCGTTTGCGCAAGAGTCTTTGCCCGTCCCGGCCGCGTCGCCCAGACCTGCGGACCAATGAGTTTGATCAGTTTGATTTCAGGTGCCCGCGTACGAACACGCTGCGCGACCCGGAGCATGAACCCCCAGGAGTCCACAAGGACAACGGCGTCAGGCTTGAACGCGACAATCGCATCGGCGGCCGCATCGGCCAATTTCACAACCGTGCCATAGGCCCTGATGCCTTCGGCAAAGCCGAGAATCGAAAGAGACGAAATATCAAACGGCGAGTGGATGCCGACAGAGGCAAGCTCCTGCCCTCCGATACCGGCGAACTCCACATCGTCCGTTTCCCGCCGGATCGCCTGAACCACTTCCCGGGCCAGAAGATCGCCCGATGCCTCGCCCGCGACCATGAATAAACGCAGAGCGCTCACGAGGCTTCATCCGGTGAAAAACCATAAATGAACACGCCAAGACGGTCCGCGGCCGCTTCCATTTCAGCCCGGCGGAGCAGCAAAGCCCCACCCGCCTCAACGGCGAGACCGGCAAGGCCTGCGGCAGCGACGAGCTCCACGGTGGACACACCGGTTGTCGGCAGATCGATGCGGCGTTCCTGAGCCGGCTTCGGCCGCTTTGCAAGCACACCCCGTCGCGCTCCAGGCTTGCCTCGGATCGCTGCCGGCAGCGTGGCGCAACGCCTGAGCATCTCATCTGTGCCTTCCTGTGCCTCGACGGCCAGGACAAGACCATCGCAGACCACGCACCCCTGCCCGATGTCCAGCGCGCCGGTCGCTGATGCCACCTTTGCGGCATGCCGGATGTCTGCCAGATTCTCTTCCGTTGGATGGGGACCGGCAATCAGCCCGGCCGGCGCCAGCAAAGCCTTGTTTGCCTCTTCGCTGCCAATCACGTTGAAACCTTGCTTCTCGAACTCTCTGACGAGCACTTTCAGCAAGGCATCGTCACCCTTGCGGGCCTCGGAAACCACTTTGGGCAACAGCATGGCGCCGCGCATGTCCAGCTTCAGGTCCTTGAAGTTCGGCCGGTTCACGATGCCTGCAAACACGATGTCCCTGCAGCCTGCCGCCTTCAGCCGGTCGATGACACCGCCGATCTCGCCCAAGCCAACCACTGCGCCGGGATATTCGGCCAGCGCTGGCTCTTCGAACCCCTTGAGGCGCAGCACATAAACGCCCTGCCCGCTTGCGACAGCATTGCTCGCTATGGCGACCGGAAGGTCTCCCAGGCCCGCGATCAGTCCCAGAGGTTCTGTCATGGCTCAGGCCGGCTTGCAGATCGGCCGGTCTCCACCAGCCTGGATAAAGGAAATCAGCTCCATTGCGAGCGGTTGATCTGCGAAATCGGCCGCTGCCTTTGCAAGACGCTCCTTGAACAAACCATCCCCAAAAAAGACGGCCTTGTAGGCGCTGCGGATCTGCATCAGCTGGCTTTTATCGAATCCACGCCGTTTCAGCCCAACCATGTTGAGGCCGGACAGTTTGGCATGGTTTCCGACGACCGATCCGAAGGGAATGATGTCTTCCACCACGATCGCGCCACCGCCAACGAATGCATTGCGGCCGATACGGGAGAACTGATGAACTGCGGCGAGTCCACCGAACCAGACATGGTCTCCCACTTCGATATGGCCGGCCAGCGACACATTATTCGCCATCACGACATGATTTCCGATGACATTGTCATGGGCGATGTGCGCGCCGATCATAATGTAGCAGTGGTCGCCGACTTTCGTCAGGCCACCGAACTTCGGCATGCCGGCGTGGGCAGTGGCGTATTCGCGGAACGTACAATTCTCGCCCACTTCGAGGCGGGAATCAGGCGTGCTCTCAAAGCCGATGACCTGCGGGCTGCACCCCAATGTCGCGTGTGGAAACAGGACGCTGTTCCGTCCGACGCTTGTGTGCCCAGTCACGACAGCATGGGAGTGCAGACTGCACCCATCGCCAATCACCGCGTTTGCGCTGACATGGCAGAACGGACCAATCGTGACATCCGTGCCAAGCTGGGCGCCGTCTTCAACGAACGCGGTAGGATGTATTTGTGTCGGCATGGCTGCGTCTCTGAATGCCGGCGCGGAAAGTGCGCCGTTCAGTTATTTTTCTTCGGGTTTGCCTGTTTCTGCAACCAGGCGACTTCACGCATCCACTGGCGGATCGGCTTTGCAGGCGTGCCGCCCCAGGTTTCACCATCCTCGATATTCCGGAACAGGCCCGAGGAGGCCGCCAGGCTAACACCATCACCGACCCTGACATGGTCGGCAATACCAACCCGCCCACCGATCATGGCGTGATTGCCAACCCTGACGGAGCCTGAGATGCCCCCAAACGCCGCCATGATAACAGAACGCCCAAAAACGACATTGTGAGCGATCTGGCTGAGATTATCGATCTTGGTGCGCTCGCCCATAATCGTATCCTCGAAGACGCCGCGGTCGATACAGGTATTTGCGCCAATTGAGACGTGATCCTGCAAGATCACACGCCCGAAATGCGGCGCATCGCGCTGTCCGTCTGGCGCAGCAAGCACGCCAAATCCGGCTTCGCCGATACGCGCGCCCGCCAGCAAGGTCACATGATCTCCGAGCAATGCGCAGAATACGCTTGTATTGGCCCCGATCTGACAGTGCCGCCCGACCTGAACGCCCGGACCCAACGAAGCGTTGGGGCCGATCCAACTGCCTTCACCAACAACTGCCCCAGGGCCGATAACCGCCCCCGGCGAAACATGCGCCCCCTCATGCACCTGAGCATCAGGTGAAATCCGGGCCTCACCCGTCCAGTCCAGATGGCGGGGCTTGTACATCGCCAGTGCCGCCACGGAGTGGGCATAGCGCGGGAAGCGAGTCACCAACTTCGATGCACCTTCAGGGACATATTGAAGATTGGCTTCATTGGTCACGAAAATCCCGGCATTCGCCGAGATCTCGGGGACGGACTTGCCGTTACCGTCCAGGAAGGCGAGATCGCCTGCCTGGGCATTGGCGGCGGAGGCGATGCCCGACACAGGCAGATCGCCGTCGCCTTCCATTACCGCATCGGTCAATTCCGCTATCTGGCCGAGCGTCAAAGCCCCTAATGGCGCGTAGAACCGCGGATCAACCGTCACGATTATGCTCCGTTACTGCGGATTTGCCGGTTGATCCGGAATTTTCTGGCGGGTCACGGTCAGGGTCGGTGTAGCCGCATCCAGCTTCTGGATCACAAGATCGGTCGCATCGATCTTGTCAGCGGAATAGACCACCGAACTCTTGGACACGACGACATCGGCATTCTTTTCCTGAATGACCTGAAGCAGGACCGGTTCAAGGGCCTTGTTGAAGGTCGCCAGCGCAACACGCTCGGTCAGCGAGAATTCCTGCGACGCCCGTTTCGCTTTCGCAGCGAAAGCGTTCGCTTTTGCCTGATAGCCATTCAACTCTGAAACCAGAGCGGTATCGCCATTCACCTGCTCGCGGGTCTTGCCGGCCAGTTTGGCGTCCAGTGCCTGGCCTTCGGTTTGCAGCGTGTTCCGTTCCGGTGTCAGCTCGCCGTTCATCTGTGTTTCGATGTTGTTGAGTTTTGTCGCCATATCCTTGCCAGCCTTGCTGTCGCGAAGGATCTTCACTTCATCAATGGCGATAACATTGCTGCCTTGTGCCGCGGCCACCGGGGCCGTGAAAGCGGCACTGCCGATAAGCAATGCGAAGGCACACAGGATTTTCTTGAGGTGGGACATGCTAGTCTCCATTCTGGGGGCTTGCGATTAGAAGCGTGTTGAAGTCGAGAACCGGAACGTCTCTGTCCGGTCATAATCCTCTTTGCGGAGGATTTGAGAGAAGTCGAAGCGGATCGGACCAAACGGCGAGTTCCAGAAGACACTGAGACCTGCTGCCGCCCGCAGCGCGGCTGCGTCCTTGGTAAGCCGCACAGCCGGCAGCCCCGTTTGAGGGTCTGTCGTATAAATCGTCGGAGCCTTGTCGGGTCCGCGCAGCGTTCCCAGGGAACCCGCATCCACGAACAAGGCACTTTTGATGCCATACTCTTCCGGGAAAACGTTGGGCAGGCTGAGTTCGAACGTACCCTGATAGTAAAGGTTCCCGCCCTGAGCATTCAGGCGCCGTGTGGTCACGAGTTCGCCCGTGACCGGATCGATCACGCGAAGGATTTCCCGCGGTCCGAGACCGGCAACATCAAATCCGCGGAAGGTTGAACCACCACGGAAGAAACGATTGTTGATCCGGATTCCTTCGCCGTTTTCAAGTGGGAAGACATACCCTCCGGACAGGCGCGCACTGGCCACGACACCTTTCCAGATGCCGCGATAGAAGGACGCTGTCGTTTCCGTTCGCAGATAATGGACATCGCCGCCAATACCGGCCAGATCCTGGCTGAGCGACATATCGAACCCGCGAGTTGGGGTAATCGGATCATTCTTGCGATCCCAGTACAGCTGGTAGCCCAAAATGCTGGATAGGTCAGAGCGTTCCGAACGGCAGATTGTCTCGCGGAAAAGGTATGAAGGGTCGCAACGGTCCAGAACGATTTCCTGTCCGTCGATGGCATCGCTTGGCCCTGCACGCCGGAAAGTATCGTCAGTTGTATCATTGGGCGTATCCTGACCGCCCGTCTGTATGGTGCGGCTCGACGGCAGACCCGTGGCGAGATCAATCAGGTAGGGTTGGTCGGTCACGTCGATATCGTCATATTGCAGACGATAGCTAAGTCCCAGCTGCAGCCGCTCTGTCAGCGGGAAGCCGACCCGCAGCCCGGCCCCATAGGTGTCACTGGTGAAATAGGAAATGTCGCCGAAGTCTTGCCGTGTGGCGAAGATGTCGATGCCGGCGGAGAGATTTCGGTCCAGGAAACGCGGCTCGGTAAAGCGAAGATCCACGACCTGCTGGCGGCTGGAGGTCGAGATACGCGCGACCACCGACTGACCGCGTCCGCGCAGGTTCCGTTGACTCGCGGAAAGGTCGAGGAGGTAGGAATCGACCGAAGAGAAACCTGCTGCAAACGAAAGTTCGCCAGTCGGCTGTTCCTGCACGCTCACATTGACGATCGTGCGGTCCGGCTCATCCGTCGGGACTTCCTCGATCTCGACTTCCTTGAAGTAGCCAAGCGCGCGAACACGGTTCTTGGAACGGTCCAGAAGAATCCGGTTGAAGGCATCGCCTTCGGAAATTCTGAGTTCCCGGCGGATCACGCGGTCGAGCGTCTGCGTGTTTCCGACGATGTTGATGCGGTCGATATAAACGCGCGGACCTTCATCCACGACGAACGTGACGTCGATCCGGCCTGTGTCCGGGTTCACATCCAATTGCGGGCGGATGTCTACAAAGGCGTAGCCAGCGATACCGGCCGCATATGTGAGAGAATCGATGGTGCTTTCGATCAGGTCGCCCTTGAACAGCGCCCCTTCCTGAATCGGAACCGCTGCCTGGAGCGCCTGCGCGTTCAGCTTCTCAAGAGCGGTCTCGACCTTGACCTCACCAAAATCATACTGACGTCCCTCATCGACCGTCATGGTGATGTAGAAGTCTTTCTGGTCCGGCGTCAGTTCGGCAACGGCCGAGGTCACGCGGAAATCATAGTACCCATTATTCTGATAGAACTGGCGCAACTGATCCCGGTCGTATTCCAGCCGTCCGGGATCGTAATTGTCGTTGGAGCTGAAAAAGCGCCAGAAACGGGATTGCTTGGTGACGATCTCACTGCGCAGGCGGGAGTCCGTATAGGCTTCATTCCCAATGAAGTTGATCGCTCGAACGCCGGTAACGGGGCCTTCGGTGATCTGGAAGATCAGATCAACACGGTTCTGCTCGAGCGGTTTGTATTGCGGTTCGACCTTGACGGCGAAGCGGCCGGACTGGCGATAGAGTTCAAGAATGCGCTGTACATCGCTCTGTACCCGGGCAGCGGTGAAGATACCGCGCGGCTCTGCCTGGATTTCTTCCTTGAGCTTGTCTTCCTTGAGCGCCTTGTTGCCCTCGAAAATCACGCGGTTGATGATCGGGTTCTCAACAACGCGGACGATGAGGTCATCCCCGAGGCGGTCGATGGAGACGTCCGCAAAAAGATTGGTCGCAAACAGGGTCTTCAGGGACAGGTCGATGCGATTCGGATCGAACGCGTCACCGGGTTCCAGCAACAGGTACGACTGGACCGTACGCGCTTCGATACGCCGGTTTCCCTCGACAACGATAGAACGGATCGTTCCGCCATACCGGTTGTCTTCCTGCGCCTGTGCCGAACCGGATACGCCGATCACGCACTGAAGCGCGAAGACGCTGGTCGCCATGAAGGTCGCTGCAAGAAACTTACGCATCGTCGAATTAACTCTCTGATTAGTCCCTGATCCGGCCAGCTTAGCCGCTCCCGCTGCCAAACAGGCCGGTTTCGATGACATCGCCCCACGTAATGACGACGACCATCCCCAATAACAGGATGAGACCGAATGTCAGGCTCACCTCCTGCACTTTTTCCGGCAAGTGACGACCGGTCAGGGCTTCGTATGCATTAAATACAAGGTGTCCGCCATCCAGCACCGGCAGCGGCAACAGATTGAAAAAGCCGATCCCCACCGAGATCGAAGCGCACATACCCAGGAGCATCCAGAACAGCTCCGATATTCGGGTACCAACGGAGACATCTTCCTGCGACCAGACGCGGTTCACGATTCGGCGTGATACGTCTCCGATCCCGACAGGGCCGGACATGGTATGGACGGACATGCGTCCGGTTATGATCCGGCTTAGCATGGTGACAGTCTGTTCAATTGTCTTTCCGGTCTGGATGACACCCTGCCCGACTGCCTCCACCGGATTGTAGCGGGTGGGCGCCTGAACGCTGACACTGGCCAGACTCACGCCAATTGTGCCCTGTGGCACCATCTGGCCGACTTCGTTCTCACGCACCATCTCCTTGGGCGTAATCACAAGAGTCCGCTCCACATCATCGCGGCGGACGACGAAATTCACGGGTGTGCCCGGATTGAGCATCACAGCCAGCTGAATATCGCTGGCCATCTTCACAGGTTTGCCATTGGCCGAAACAACAATGTCACCGGCCTCCATTCCTGCCATTGCGGCGGGAGCTCCGTCATTGACGGCATAGACGCCGATCTCGACATTCGGACGCCCGAACGTGCCGATCATCAGGGCAAATATCACACTGGCGAGAACGAAATTGGCGAGAGGCCCGGCAAGGCTGACGATGGAACGCTGACCGACGCTCAGGTCCGGATAAGGCCGCCCGACCAGGCCGCCTTCAATCTTGCCGATGTCGCCAGCTGTTTGCGCCTCGCCTGCAAACTTCACGAAGCCGCCGAGGGGAATCCAGTTGATGCGCCAGCGCGTTCCGCGCTTGTCTTTCCGTTCGTAAATCGGGCTTCCAAAGCCGATAGAAAATGACTCGACTGCGGCGCCAAACGCACGGCCGGCAAGGTAGTGACCGTATTCGTGGACAATTACGACGATGCCCATCATGAAGATGAGGCAAGCCAGAAACAAAGGACCTTGGCTCAGCAACTCACCCAAGCGTTCTACCCTCCGCCCCACCACCCGGGGCCCGCGTCAACACATCTTCAGCCGCTGCACGCGCGTACCGGTCCAGCTGGCCGATCTCTTCTAGCGAACTGCATGCCATCCCGGCCATATTGCCGGAAAGGAAGCGACTCAACACTTCCTTTACCACCAAGCTTATGTCCAGAAACCCGCATTGGCCCGCAATAAATGCAGAAACGGCGGCTTCATTAGCGCAATTTAATACCGTCGTGGCGCCGGGCCCGGCGGCAAAAGCCTCCCGCGCAAGGTCAACGGCGGGAAATTTGGCGCTGTCCACGGCCTCAAAGTCGAGTTTTGCCAGGCTCACGAGATCGAGCCGATCCACTGTCGTTGCAACACGATCCGGCCAGCCAAGCGCGTAAGATATGGGTGTCCGCATATCCGGAGCGCCCAACTGGGCGATGACCGATCCATCCGTGAAATGCGCCATGCCATGAATGATGGATTGCGGGTGAATGATCACATCGATCTGTTCGGCTGGAACGTCGAAAAGATAGGCTGCTTCGATGAACTCCAGCGCCTTGTTCATCAAGGTGGCACTGTCGATGGAATTCTTGATACCCATGGCCCAGTTCGGGTGGGCGGCGGCGGCTTTGGGGCTGGCCACGCGCATCTCGTCCATGGTCGCGGTCCGGAACGGGCCGCCAGAGGCCGTGATGGTCAGCCGTTCAAGCGCCCGGCCGTCTCCCAGGCATTGATGGATCGCGCTATGCTCTGAATCGACAGGCAGGACCGTCACCCCGGCCTTTTTTGCTTCCGAGAGGATAAGCCGCCCACCGCAAACGACGCTTTCCTTGTTGGCAATCGCCACATCATTGCCAGCCTGGACGGCCGCCAGTGTCGACTCCAGTCCGGCCGCGCCCACAATGGCCGCCAGGACTCTGGCTGGCCGCGTCGCCGCTTCCGTCACAGCAGCGCGCCCTCCAGCGACCTCAATACCGCTTCCGGCCAGCCGGTCTCTCAGAACAGGCAGCTGGCGCTCATCTGCAATGACCGCAATCTGGGGGCGGCATTCCAGCGCCTGGTCGGCCAGCATTTCTGCGTTTCCGCCAGCCGTCAGCGCGACAACCTCGAAACCGCCATCACGGCTTTTGTTCGCGTGACGGATCACATCGATTGCCGAGCATCCAATGGACCCGGTCGATCCCATCACAGAAACGGTGCGTTTGGAGGTCATGCAGAGAGCCCAAGCATATCGGGCAGGTCCGGGGCAATGTAGAAAGCCAGCACGGTGATGAAGGCGACCGCGCCGAGGCCGTCCACACGGTCCATCACCCCACCATGTCCCGGCAGGATCGATCCGGAATCCTTGACCTGAAAACGGCGCTTCAGTCCGCTTTCAAACAGGTCACCCAATTGCGCGACAACAGAAATGGAGATGCCCGCCAGGATCCAGCCCGCGAAAGGCACGCGCTGAATATCTGCCGCCGCAACACCGCAAACAATGCAGGCAATGACCGCCCCAATCGCACCGCTCCAGGTCTTGTTCGGGCTTTCCTTCGGCAAGAGCCGCGGGCCGCCAAGTCCCCGGCCGGTGAAGTAAGCCGCCGCATCGGACGCCCAGACGAATGACATGAAATAGAGCGCTGCAGACCGCCCGTCCCAAGGCCCTTCACGCAAGAGCCACAGAGAGGCCGGCAGCAATGTCACGTAGATCAGGCCAAAGACCGCACTTCCCCGGTGGTTCCACCCGCCTTTTGCCGTCATGGCCGCAAAGACAATCCCGGCCAGAATAACGCCCAGCGCAACGCCGGTATTGCCGATGGGAAGCGCAAGGCATGCGAGGGCAGCGAATACGACCAGCAGAGCCGGCTTTATGAAGCCGCTGATGTG
The DNA here is from genome assembly GCF_000685235.1 of Hyphomonas adhaerens MHS-3. Taxonomy (NCBI): domain Bacteria; kingdom Pseudomonadati; phylum Pseudomonadota; class Alphaproteobacteria; order Hyphomonadales; family Hyphomonadaceae; genus Hyphomonas; species Hyphomonas adhaerens. Next base: position 44,552 of record NZ_ARYH01000002.1, on the reverse strand, counting down.
TCCCCATTCCCATGCCATGACGCCAGCCGCCGCCGCGCAGGCGACCGCCAATCCCCAGCCACCGGACCAGACAGCCGCAATTCCGAGCGGGATCAGGATGGCTGAAGACATCAGCCGCAGCCCCAGATTTGAAAACCTGAGCTCCCGGGGAGTCCAATCACCCATCAGCGCGGCTCCGATGTAACAGCACCGAACCGGCGTTCCCGGTTTCTGAAATCCGAAATCGCGTGTTCCAGGGACGATTTGTCGAAGTCGGGCCAGAGCACATCAGTGAAGATCAGCTCCGCATAGGCGGCCTGCCAGAGCAGGAAATTGGACAAGCGGTATTCCCCGCTGGTCCGGATCAGCAAGTCCGGATCCGGAATGCCATCCGTGTCGAGGAACCTCTCAAACGTCGCTTCGTCGACAGATTCTGTCTCCACTTCACCGCTCTGGATTGCAGCAGACAATCTCTGGGCCGCGCGGAGTATCTCTTCCCGGCCGCCATAGTTGAAGGCGATGTTGAGGTAGAAATCGGAATTCTCGGCCGTTTCGCGTTCGGCTTTGTCCACGAGGTCGGCAATATCCTTCGGCAGCCCCTCCCGGCGCCCAAGGACCCGGATTCGCACGCCTTCCCGTTTCAGACGTCCGAGGTCACGCTGCACGTAAGCCTTCAGAAGGCCGAACAGTGCGCTGACCTCTGCCGCCGGCCGGCGCCAGTTTTCGGTCGAGAACGAAAAGACCGTCAGATATCGGATGCCGAGTTCCGGTGCAGCTTCGACGGTCCGGCGCAAGGCCTCTACCCCGCGCTCATGACCCGCTGCACGCGGCAGGCCCCTGGCCTTCGCCCAGCGGCCATTGCCATCCATGATGATGGCAACATGCTGCGGCCCCGGCAGCCCGTGTGCCCCGGCGCCCTCTGAAGCGGGGGCGGGTTCGCCGGACATCAGACCTGCATGATCTCCGCTTCCTTGGCCTTCAGGGCCTCGTCGACTTTGGCGACGTAGGTGTCCGTCAGCTTCTGGACTTCATCGGACAGGGCGTGATGGCGGTCTTCACTGATCTCGCCGTCTTTTTCCATCGCCTTGAGGCTGTCCATGCCATCCCGGCGGATGTTGCGGATCGCCACACGCGCGGATTCGGCGTATTTGCCGGCGACCTTCTGGAGTTCCTTGCGCCGCTCCTCGTTCAGCGGTGGAATCGGCAGGCGAAGATTCTGCCCATCAACAACCGGATTGAGCCCCAGGCCAGACTCCCGGATTGCGCGATCTGCAGCACCGACGACAGTCTTGTCCCAGACATTTACGGACAGCATCCGCGTATCGGTCACCGTCACAGACGCAACCTGGTTCAGCGGAACAGTCGAGCCGTAAGCCGGCACCATGATCGAATCGAGCAGGTTCACCGAAGCCCGGCCGGTACGCAGACCGCCAAATTCCGTAGAGAGCGATGTCAACGCGCCTTCCATGCGGCGTTCGAGATCTTTCTTGTCGTAGCTCATTTGGAAGACGCTCCCTTGTTCGCAATTGTCGTCGAGGTGCCCTGACCGTGCAGCACTTTCAGTAGCGACCCTTCTTCCTTCAGCGAGAACACCACGATCGGGATGTTGTTGTCACGCATCAGACTGACCGCTGAAGAGTCCATCACACGAAGGTCTTTGACCAGCAATTCCTGATAGGACACATCGTCGTATCGCGTGGCCGTCGCGTCCAGCTTCGGATCGGCGGTGTAAACACCGTCCACCTGAGTCCCCTTCAGAAGGGCGTCGCAGTTCATTTCGATGGCGCGCAGGGCTGCGCCTGTGTCGGTGGTGAAGAACGGGTTGCCGATACCGGCGGCAAAGATGACGATCCGGCCCTTCTCCATGTGTCGCTGGGCCCGGCGGCGAATATAGGGCTCGCAGATGGCTTCCATGTGAATGGCCGACAGGACACGCGTCGGCACGTCCATGTTCTCCAGGACACTCTGCATGGCGAGCGCGTTCATGACGGTGGCCAGCATGCCCATGGAGTCTGCCTGGGCGCGGTCCATGCCTTTTGCCGCTCCGGCGACACCACGGAAGATGTTGCCGCCTCCGATGACAAGGCAGACCTCAGCGCCGGCTTCCCGGGCTTCCTTGATTGCCTTGGCAAATTTCTCGCAGGTCGGGATATCGATTCCGAACTGGCCGGGGCCCATCAGAGCTTCCCCCGACAACTTCAGCAGTACGCGTTTGTACTTTAGCTCGCTTGTCTCGGGTTCCCCGCTCGGCATCTTATTTTTCCCTTCGCTGGAAGCCTTATGGCCTCCTAAAAGATTCCCGGCCGCCTGTCATGGGCGACCGGGATGTTCAAAGCCCCTGAAGGGCAGAAAGGCAAGCCTGATCAGGCGCCTTTTGTCATGGATGCGACTTCGTCTGCGAAGTTGTCTTCTTCTTTCTCGATGCCTTCACCGAGTTTGAAGTTGACGAAGCCCTTCAGCGTCGCGCCTTCGCCTTTGAGGAACTCACCAACCGTCTGGTCGGGGTTCATGACGAAAGGCTGCTCGACGAGCACGACTTCCTTGTAGAACTTCTGCATGCGGCCAACGATCATCTTCTCGATGACATTGTCCGGCTTGCCGCTTTCACGAGCCTGCTCGGTCAGAACGCGCTTTTCAGCTTCGACGATGGCCGGATCCAGCTCATCGGTCGTAGCCGCAGCCGGCGACGTCGCAGCGATGTGCATCGCGACCTTGCGGCCGATATCGTCCAGATCACCGGAACCGTCGAGCGCGACCAGCACACCCACCTTGCCCATGCCCGGGGCTTCGGCGTTGTGGATGTAGGAGGCCACTTTGCCATCGGCCGTCAGCTTGGCCGAACGGCGCAGGGTCATGTTCTCACCGATCGTGGCGATCAGACGCTTGATCAGGTCATCAACCGTACCTTCGCCATCCGGCGACGGGGCGCCAGCCAGAGCTTCGACGGAACCGTCGGTGCCCAGGGCGGCTTTGGTGATACCAGCCAGAGCGGACTGGAACTTCTCGTTACGGGCAACGAAGTCCGTTTCGGCGTTGAGTTCGACAATGGCGCCGGACTTGCCGTCTTCGGACACCTGAACCGCCACCAGGCCGTCAGCGGCCGTCCGGCCGGACTTCTTGGCAGCCTTGGACAGGCCCTTCGCACGCAGCCACTCAGTGGCCGCAGCTTCATCACCATTGTTTTCGACGAGCGCTTTTTTTGCGTCCATCATACCAGCGCCCGTTTTTTCACGGAGCGCCTTCACAAGCGCAGCTGTAATCTCAGCCATAGCTGTATTCCCTCAGTCTCGATTGTACCGGCGCGGCTTATGCGCCGGTTTCGTCAGCCGTTTGATCTGCTGCAGCAACGTCAGCTTCCACAACGCCCGTCACATCTTCCAGCTCACCCAGGTCCATGCCGAGGCCGGCGGAGGATTCTGCGAGACCGTCGAGGACGGCATCGGCGAACAGGTTGCAGTAAAGCGAGATGGCGCGTGCAGCGTCGTCATTGCCCGGGAAGCCGTAGTCGGCATCCGCCGGATCGCAGTTCGTATCCAGGACAGCCACAACCGGGATGCCCAGCTTGCGGGCTTCCTGAACAGCGATGGCTTCCTTGTTGGTGTCGATCACGATCATGGCCGACGGCAGGCCGCCCATGTCAGCGATACCGCCCAGAGACTTTTGCAGTTTCTCGCGGCGACGCTCCAGATCGAGCAGCTCTTTCTTGGTCAGACCGGAACCGCCACCGCTTTCGAACATGGCGTTCAGTTCGCGCAGCTGTTTGATCGAGTTGGACACGGTGGACCAGTTGGTCAGCGTGCCGCCGAGCCAGCGGTGGTTCATGTAGTACTGGGCGCAGCGCTGTGCGGCTTCAGCAACCGGCTCCTGGGCCTGGCGCTTGGTGCCGACGAACAGCACGCGGCCGCCCTTGGCCACCGTATCACGCACGAACAGCAATGACTGGTGCAGCGCCGGCACAGTCTTCGACAGGTCCATGATGTGAATGCCGGAGCGGTCGCCGTAGATATACGGCTTCATACGCGGGTTCCAGCGGTGGGTTTGGTGACCGAAGTGAACGCCAGCTTCGAGCAGCTGACGCATGGTGAAGTCAGGTAGGGCCATCGATTGTCTCCATCCGGTTGGCCGTCACGGGTGGAACTTTGGACCCTTATGGCCCGCAGCACCGGATGCACCCGTGAACTGGTTTAAGATGAGGCGGCTTATACAGAATTTCCCCTGTCGGGCAAGCGGTCTGACGCCTGTTTTGGCAGGACTTCCGATGACCATATGATGACCATACCGGACCAGGCCATGATCAGGGTTGAGCCGGGCATGATCACAGACGCGCTTCAGGCGGCTTTCAGAGGCTCCACCCGCTCGACGCCCGGCACATCCTTGAGCGCCCGCTGGGCTTTCAGGTTGATCGTATAGGTCGCCGGCAGTTTCAGGATGACCATGCGGCCATCGTCCAGCGGCACTTCGACCAGGATATCTCCGCGCTCGGCGTCGGGCAGTTTGGCGAGGTGGTGGACCACACCGGCGATCTCCGCCGGATTCGCCCCCACGGCGAGGCGTATTTTCAGCGCCCCCATGCCCCGGCTGAGGCGCGCCGATTCCAGCGGCAGGACCCGTTCGGCATTGAGCCGGATCTCTTCCCCGTTTCGCTTCACCCCGACCGTCACCGCCACGGCATTGCCTACCTGCAGCAACTCGTAATTCTGAGACAGGGTTTCCGGGAAGACCATCATCTCCACCTCCCCCGTCGGGTCAGACAGGGTGAGGAAGGCAAACTTGCCGCCGTTCCGGGCGGGCTTGTCGGACCGCAGGCGCACGATACCAATCATTTCGATAGGTTTTCCGTCCGCTGCCCGCTCCTCGATTTCCATCGCCAGCGTCACCCGCTCCCGGTCGAGACCGGAGAGCACATCGTCCAGCGGGTGGCCGGAGAAATAGAACCCGATGGAGCGGAACTCCTCGTCCAGTTTCTGCTGGCCGTTCCACGCCTTGGCCGAAGGCAGCACGGGCCGCAGGGCCGGCTCGGCATCGCCGAACAGGCCGCCCTGCCCGCCCATCCGGTCTTCCGCCGCGCTGGCCGCCATCTGGGCCAGCATCGGCGCACCCGCCAGCACGCGGGCCCGGTTTTTGTCGAAACAATCGAACGCCCCCGCCTTGGAGAGGGATTCGAACGCCTTCTTGTTCACATGCTTGGGATCAACCCGTTCGGCAAAATCGTAGATGTCCTTGAACGGGCCGTCCTTCTCACGGATGGCCACGACATGCTTCATCGCTTCGAGGCCGACGCCCTTCAGCGCGCCGAGGGCGTAGACAATGGACCCGTCGCGCACATCGAAATCGGCAGTCGAGGAATTCACGTCCGGCGCAATCACCGGAATCTTCAGCCGCTTGGCTTCCTGGAAGAAGGCGGCGAGCTTGTCGGTGTTGCCGAGATCGAGGCTCATCGAAGCGGCCAGGAACTCAACCGGGAAATGCCGCTTCAGATAGCCGGTGTGGTACCCGATCAGCGCATAAGCAGCGGCGTGAGACTTGTTGAAGCCGTAGCCCGCGAACTTCTCCATCGTATCGAAGATTTCGTTCGCAAGCGGCGCGGCCATATCCTTGTTCGCCGCGGCGCCTTCCACGAAGCGCTGGCGCTGGGCGACCATCTCCTCGACTTTTTTCTTACCCATGGCACGGCGCAGCAGGTCAGCGTCGCCGAGCGAATAGCCGGCGATTTCCTGCGCCATCCGCATGACCTGTTCCTGATAAACCGGCACGCCGTAGGTGGCTTCCAGCACGGGTTTCAGGTCCGGGTGGGCATACTGAACGCCTTCGGGGTTCTCCTTGCCTTCAATATAGACAGGGATGTTCTCCATCGGGCCCGGACGATAGAGCGAGATGATGGCGATCACGTCTTCCAGGCTGTGCGGGCGCACCTTTTTCAGCGTGTCCCGCATGCCCGCGCCTTCCAGCTGGAAGACCCCCAGCGTGTCACCGCTGCCCATCATGTCGTAGGTGGACTGATCGTCCAGGCTCTTCCATTCCGGTCCGACATCCTGCCCGTCGCGGCGGATGAATTTCAGCGCCCGGTCGATCACGGTCAGGGTTTTCAGGCCAAGGAAGTCGAACTTCACCAGTCCGGCCGTCTCGGCATATTTCATGTTGAACTGGGTCGCCGGAAGATCAGCCCGCGGATCGTTGTACAGTGGCACCAGCTCGACCAGCGGCCGGTCGCCGATCACGACACCGGCAGCGTGTGTGCCGGCGTTCCTGTACTTGCCTTCGAGTTTGAGCGCGATCTTGAGGAGTTCGCCGACGCGCTCGTCGGCGTCCATCTCCTCATAGAATTTCGGCTCGTCGTCGATCGCGTCCTGAAGCTTCGGCGGATTGGCCGGATTGAACGGGATCAGTTTGGCCAGCCGGTCGACCTGGCCATACGGCATCTGCATCACCCGGCCGACATCGCGCACAACAGCCTTCGCCTGAAGCGTACCGAAGGTGATGATCATGGCCACAGAGTCCGCGCCATACTTGTCGCGGACATAACGGATCACTTCGCCGCGCCGCTCCTGACAGAAGTCGACATCGAAGTCAGGCATCGAGACACGTTCGGGGTTCAGGAAGCGCTCGAACAGAAGATCGAACCGCAGCGGATCAAGGTCTGTGATCAGCAGCACCCAGGCAACAACCGACCCGGCGCCCGAGCCCCGGCCCGGACCGACCGGAATGCCGTGTTCCTTGGCCCATTTGATAAAGTCCGAAACGATCAGGAAGTAACCGGGAAACCCCATCCGTTCGATGATGCCCAGCTCGTAGTCCAGCCGCTCGAAATACGTCTCGCGGTCAGCATAAAGCTGGTCTGCTTCCTTGAGGCGCAGTTCGAGGCCTTCCAGGGCCTGTTTGCGCAATTCCTCGGACTCCGACCGCCCTTCATTCGAGAAGTTCGGCAGGATCGGCGCGTGTTTCTCGGCTTTGACGGAACAGCGCCGCGCAATCTCGACCGTATTTTCGATGGCTTCCGGCAGGTCTGCGAACAGCAGCCGCATTTCCGATGGGGTTTTCAGGTATTGCTGGGCGCTGACCTGTTTGCGGTCCGGCTGGCCGAGATATTCTCCGTTGGAAATACACATCATGGCGTCATGCGCCTGCGCATCACTCTCTTTCATGAAGCGGGCGTCATGCGTCGCGACCAGCGGCAGGTCCAATTCGTAGGCGAGATCGATCAGGCCTTCTTCGACCGCCCGCTCTTCCGGCGTGCCATGGCGGGTGATCTCGACATAGCACCGCCCCGGATAGGCATTGGCCAATGTGGACAGTTCCGTCCGCGCATCCGCGACGCGGCCCTTGAGAAGGTGTTTCGCCGCTTCCCCTTCGGCGCCCCCGGTCAGCACGATCAATCCATCGGTCTGTTCCATGACGAGCGACCGGGACAGTTTCGGCACACCATCGGCCGCGTCCAGATAGGCGCGCGAAGACAGGTACATCAGGCGGCGATAGCCGGTCTCGTTCTGGGCGTAGATCGACAGGCGTGATGGTTCGGCCCGCGGGACGTCTTCCACCACATCGAAACAGCAGGCCATGATCGGCTGGATTCCGGCGCCCGAAAGCGTGAGCGAGATTTCAAGCGCACCGAACAAATTGTTCCGGTCAGTAATCGCCACCGCCGGCCCGAGATGCTCTTCGCACCAGGCCTGCACGTCCTTGGGCGAAATCATGCTTTCCAGCAGCGAATAGCTGGACCGGACGGCAAGATGGATGAAAGGCGACTCGGTCAAGGCAATCTCTCCTCAGGGGAGGATAAACTGCATGGGCAGGCCCTGCCAGACCAGACAGCAATACCCGGTTTTCACAGCTTATTCCGGTTCGTAGGGAACCAGTTTGCCGTCTTCCAGCGTGAGAACGCGGTCCATATGGGTCGTCAGGGCGTGATTGTGGGTGGCCACCAAGACCGATGCCCCCTCTTCGCGCGCCATCTTGATGAAGGTGGCGAAGACCCGCGCCGTTGTCGCCGGATCGAGGTTGCCGGTCGGCTCGTCCGCGATCACAAGGCGCGGCGTGTTGGCCAGCGCGCGGGCAATTGCAACGCGCTGCTGCTCCCCGCCGGACATCTGGCCCGGCTGGTGATCCGCCCGGTGATCGAGCCCCATTTCGGCGAGCAGTTCGAGGGCCGTTTCGCGCGCCGCCTTGCGGCTGACGCCCGCGATCATCAGCGGCATGGCCACATTGTCCGCCGCGTTGAACTCCGGCAGCAGGTGATGGAACTGATAGACAAAGCCAATCTTCGACCGGCGCATCGCTGTGCGCGCCTTGTCGTCCAGCTTCAGGCAGTCGATGCCATCCAGCAGGACGGCGCCCGCCTCCGGCCGCTCCAGCAGGCCAGCCGTATGCAGCAGGGTCGACTTGCCGGATCCGGACGGACCGATCAGGCCAACCAGTTCGCCCGCCTGCAGCTTCAGATCCGCGTCGGACAGGACGTTCAGCTCCCCCGCTGCCGTCTTGTAGACGCGCTTGATGCCGAGAAGTTCAAGCACCGGGACCGTCATCACTCGAACCTCAGCGCACTAACCGGATCCTGACGGGACGCCCACCAGGCCGGGATAAGCGAGACGCCGGCTGACATGGCCAGCGCATAGAGGCCCGTGCTGAAGACATCGCCCCAGTCGAGAATGGCTGGCAGATGGGCGAGCCCATAGGTTTCCGCGTCAAAGACTTTGCCGCCATCCATGAACAGGTTGATGAGGGCTTCGATGGCGCCGATGTTCAGGATGAACAGGACGCCGACCGTCATGCCCAGCATCGCGCCCAGCGAGCCGAGCACGGTCCCGACCATCAGGAACACGCGCAGCACACCCCCCCGGCCAAGGCCGATCGTGCGCAGGATCGCGATGTCCCGGGTCTTGTTCTTCACCAGCATCACGACGCCGACGATGATGTTCAGCGTGGCAATCCCCATGATCACCATAACCAGCAGGCGCACCATGGTCCGCTCCACTTTGAGGGCGTTGAGGTAGGCCGCGCGCTGGCTCTTCCAGTCATACATCCGCACGGCATTCCCGGTGGCCTGCGCGATGGCCTGCATGGCTTCCTGCGTCTTGTCGGGATCCTTCAGCCGGATATCCAGCATCTGGTAGTGATCCTTGGACTGGAACAGGATCTGCGCCTGGTCCATCGGCATGAAGATGTAGGCCATGTCGAGCTCGACACTTCCCGTCGAGAAGATTTCACCGACCGTGTAGGCCTTTGACCGCGGGGTGGCGCCCATGACACTGGCATTCGTGCCGGTGGTAATGATCTCGATCTTGTCGCCCGGAATGACGCCCAGCCCTTCCCGGCCGGCCGCCAGGAAAGCCCCCATCATGATCGTGTTGCCACCGTTCCGGCCCACACCGAACCCGGCATCAATGGCCGCCTGCCCGTGATCCTGCAGGAACGGCAGGGTCGACAGGTCTTCATTCCGCATCGCGCGGACAACCGCGCCGGTCTTGCGGCCATTGGCGGTGACGAGCACGTATTCCTCAATATAGGGCGACGCGCTCGTGACGCCCGGGATCTCGCGAATCTTGTCCGCAATCGATTCGGCTTCGGCCTCTGTGTACTGATTGACCACGGCATAAACATGCGGCTGGCCGCCCAGCAGCGCGTCCAGCAACGTCGCGCGAAAGCCGCTCATGATCGACATGGTGATGATCAGCGCCGCGACGGCAAAGAAAATGCCGACGAAGGAGATGATCGAGATCAGGCTCGCGCCGCCATGCTCGCGCTTGGCGCGCAGGTACCGCCAGGCCAGGGTCCGTTCGAGACGTCCGAATGGCGCAGCGGCCTGACTCATGCGGGCGTAACCTTTGCAACGACATCGGCGAAGGGCAGTTCCACCTTCTCGCCGGTCTTGCGATTCTTGACTTCAACTATGCCCTTTTCAAGACCTTTCGGGCCAATCACCAGCTGCCACGGCAGGCCGATAAGATCCATCCGGGCGAATTTGGCGCCCGCACGATCGTCGGTTTCGTCATACAGCGTTTCGATGCCAGCGGCTTCGAGCTGGTCGTAAAGATCGCCACACGCCTCGTCGCAACCTTCGTCGCCCACGCGCATGTTGATCAGACCGACATGGAACGGCGCCACCCCCTCCGGCCAGACGATGCCGTTGTCGTCATGGCTGGCTTCGATGATGCCGCCGACGAGGCGTGAGACGCCGATGCCGTAGCTGCCCATCTGGACCGGCACCATCTGGCCATCCGGTCCCTGAACCACCGCGTTCATCGGCTTGGAATACTTGGTTCCGAAATTGAAGATGTGACCGACTTCGATCCCGCGCGCGGAGACCTGACGGTCTTCCGGGATCGCTGCGAAGGCCGCTTCGTCGTGCATCTCATCCGTCGCCGCATAGTATTGCGTGCGCTTTTCGACTTCCGCAGTCAGGTCCGCATCGAAATCCAGACCAAGGCCCGGCGGATCCATATCCAGCAGAGCCTTGTCGCAGAAAACGGCGCTCTCGCCCGTATCGGCCAGGATGATGAATTCGTGGCTGAGATCCCCGCCGATCGGGCCGGTGTCGGCCCGCATCGGAACAGCAGTCAGGCCCATGCGGCTGAAGGCGTTCAGGTAAGCACAGAACATCTTGCGATAGGAGACGCGGGCATCGTCTTCCGTCAGATCGAAGGAATAGGCGTCCTTCATCAGGAATTCGCGGCCCCGCATCACGCCGAAACGCGGACGCACTTCATCGCGGAACTTCCACTGCTGGTGATACAGGTTCAGCGGCAGCTGTTTGTAACTCTTCACATAGGAGCGGAAGACGTCCGTAATCAGCTCCTCATTCGTCGGGCCGTAAAGCATGTCACGGTCATGCCGGTCCTGAATGCGCAGCATTTCCTTGCCATAATCGTCATAGCGGCCGGACTCCCGCCAGAGGTCGGCCTGCTGCAGCGTCGGCATCAGGAGTTCGACGGCCCCGGCGCGGTTCATCTCGTCCCGCACGATCTGTTCGATCTTCTTCAGGACGCGCAGACCCAGCGGCAGCCATGTATAGATGCCCGCCCCGTTCTGGCGCACCATGCCGGTGCGCAGCATCAGCTTGTGCGAGACAATGGCCGCATCTGCCGGCGCTTCCTTGGAAACGGGCAGGAAGTATCTGGAAAGCCGCATCGAATCCCCGGGGACTTGTTGTAAAACGCGGCTCACCTAGCCGCAGCGGCGCCTATTGCGCAAGCAGCTGTGGCACGACCACGGCTGCGATGGCTGTGATCACACAGGCCACACCGGTGGACCAGAGCGCCTTCTTCCCAACCATATGTTCCTTGGGAGCCGCTTCTTCCGTGCCCTCAACAGTCGAGCCATCTTCCCACTGGCTCCGGACGCCAATGGGAAGAAATGCGAAAAAGGCGACCCACCAGGCGATCGTGAAAACGACCAGCCCGCTCATGAACTGCATTAGTGTGCGCCTTCCGGGCTTTCCATCAGTTCGATCAGAACGCCGTTTGAATTTTTCGGGTGAACGAAGACGATCATCGTGCCGTGAGCACCGATGCGGGGCTTGCCAAGAACGGTTGCGCCGCGCTTGCCCATCTCGTCGACGGCCTCGTTGATATCGTCAACTTCGAAGCAGACATGGTGCTGCCCGCCCTTGGGGTTCTTCTGGATGAAATTATGGATCGGGGATTCTTCGTTCAGCGGTTCGATCAGTTCGATCTGGCTGTTCGGCAGGTTCACGAAACAGACTTTGACGCCCTGCTCGGGCATGTCGAAAGGGGTGGTGATGTCCGTCGCGCCATAAAGCGTGCGGTAAGTTTCGCAGGCTTCTTCCAGATCCGGCACGGCCACGCCGACATGGTTCAATGGTCCGATCTTGAATTCACTCATGATACTCAGGTCCTCAAAACAACGACTTCGATCATCGGACGCCTGCCATAGGCTGTCTCTGCGGCCTTTCGAAGCGCGCGGCCGATCGCACGCTCCACAGCGTCGTCATCGAAGCGGTTTTTCCGTTTCAGGCCGCTTATTGCTATGTCGGCTGCCTCTTCCAGAGTTTCAAGGCTTTCATCCGCAAGCCGCCCGTCCGGCTCGGAAAAGCCTTTTGCCACAACGACCGGTCCATCCACGACATTTCCCTGCTCATCGAGGGATACAGAGGCAAAAAGCACCCCGTTCCACGAGAGCTTGCGGCGTTCCTGAATCCCCTGCGCGCCTTCCGGCACCAATTGGTTGCCATCAAGGACCAGGCGGCCATTCGGCACCTCGTCCAGAATCTCGGCCGCCCCCGGCGCAAGGCGTACCAGGCTGCCGTTTCGCGGCGTAATCGCCTCCGGCACCTGGAGCGAGCGCGCATAGGCGGCGTGCTCCATGATATGCCGGCGTTCGCCATGCACAGGCACGGAAATCCGCGGACGGACCCACTGGTACATGCGGCGCAACTCGTCACGGCACGGGTGGCCGGAGACGTGAATCTTCTGTGGCACCATGCGGGGGGTGATCACCCGGATGCCTTTGTCCGCGAGCCCGTTCTGAAGCGCGAAAATGCCTTTTTCGTTGCCCGGGATCTGGCGCGACGAAAAAATGACCGTGTCGCCTTCGCGCAGGATCACATGTCTGTGGTCCCCGCGTGCAATGCGGGACAGCGCTGCCCGCGGCTCCCCCTGGCTGCCGGTGCAAAGATACAGAATGTGTTCCGGCGGGAAATGCCCTGCCTCGCTCTCGTCTACAAATTCCAGATTTGGCGGAAGGATCCCCACGGCTTTCGCCGCATTCGTGATCTTGTGCATGCTGCGCCCGACAAGACACACATGCCGGTCCGCTTGCATTGCCGCATCGATGATGGATTTCACGCGCGCCACATTCGAGGCGAACGTCGTGACGGCAACGGCTCCGGTCTTCTGCTCCGCGATCAGTTCCACCAGTCCCTGACGGACGGTTTCTTCAGATCCGGCCTCCCCCTCCTCGAAGACATTCGTGGAATCGCAGACCATGGCGAGCACGCCTTCATCGCCCAGCGCAGTGAGTCCGGAAACGTCCGTCGCCGAACCAATTTGCGGGTCCGGATCAATCTTCCAGTCGCCGGTGTGCAGGACAATCCCGGCGGGCGTGCGGATTGCCAGGGCGTTCGGCTCGGGAATGGAGTGTGTCAGGGTGACGTAGGTCACCTCGAACGGTCCGGCCTGCACCTTGCTTCCCATTGAGATCGTCTTGAGTGCGGCCGTATCGACACCGCGCTCTTCCATCTTTGAACGGACCAGCTCCGCCGTGAAGGGCGTTGCATAGATGGGGGCGTTTATCTGAAGACGCGGATAAATCAGGCCCACGGCACCGATATGGTCTTCATGGGCGTGGGTCAGGAACACGGCATCGATGTGCTCGCCGATCAGATAGTCCGGGTCGGCACAAATCAGATCGATGCCCGGTTCATCGTCGCTGCCGAAGGTGACGCCGAGATCCGCAAGAATCCAGCGGCGCGCATGCGGCGGGCCATAGCCGTAGGCATTGAGGTTCATGCCGATTTCGCCGCAACCGCCGAGCGGCAGGAAGACGAGTTCGTCCTTGGAGTGGGCTGTATCGGACATGAGACCCTATTTGTTGAGGCGGTAAATTTCCAGGAGGCCCCGAATAAGGAGATCCTGATCGTAGTGGTCGATGGTTTCGCTCGCGCCTTCAAACAAGGCCGCGACACCGCCTGTGGCGACCACGCTCATTGGCTTGCCATACTCTTTCTTGATCCGGTTCACGAGTCCGTCGATCAGGTCGATGTATCCCCAGAACACACCGGATTGCATCGCTGAAATCGTGTCGTGGCCAATCACATGCGCCGGACGCTGGATGGCGATGCGCGGCAGCTGCGCAGCGGCATCGTGCAGGGCCTTCACAGAGAGGTTGACCCCCGGTGAAATGATACCGCCTTCGAACGCGCCGTCTTCTGCAACCACGTCGAATGTGGTTGCCGTGCCGCTGTCGATCACAATCAGGTTTCCGGAATACTGCTTGTGCGCACCGAGGGCGCTGACAATGCGGTCCGCCCCCACCTGTTCCGGCCGGCTGATGCGGATTTCCATGCCGGTCTTGAGATCAGGGTCGCCGATGAACATCGGTTCGACATGCAGGTAGCGGCGGGCGAGGTTCCGGAAATTGAAGACGGCCTGCGGCACAACGGTGGAGATCACACAGCCATTGATCTGGCTGAGATCAGCGCCGTGCATATCCGCAAGCCGCCACAGCCAGGCGGCGTGGTCATCTGCAGTCTTGGTCGGATCCGTGGCACTGCGCCACTGGTTCACCCATGTGTTGTCATCATGGATACCGAAAACCGTGTTCGTGTTGCCAACGTCGATAGCAAGCAGCATGCGCGTCAGACCTCTCCGATAAGATGTACATCGCCAGCCCTTATGGTCTGTCGCGATCCGTCCGGCAATCTGAGGATCAGCCCGCCATCGGGGGCCATGTCCTCAAAGATGCCCTCAACGGGTACGCCGCCCGGTGACACTCGGACCTGGCCGCCAAGCCCTTCGGCACGCTTCAGCCAATCCGTCCGGACCGGCCCGAAGCCGTCACGCGCCTGCGCCAGGCGGGTCATGAAATGGCGGGTCAGGGAACCGAATACTTCAATATGATCAAGGGCTTTGCCGCCTGCGAGTTCCGCAAGGCATGTGGCCGCCTGGCCAGCCTCCGGCGGCACCTGCGCCACGTTCACGCCCATGCCAGCGATCACCCAGAGCCCCTGCTCATCCTGCCCGGTTTCGATCAGAATCCCGGAAAGTTTGGCTTTGTTCACACGTACGTCATTCGGCCATTTGACGCGCACATCGGCACCGGGCGCATACTCCAGCGCGGTGTCGCTGACCGCCAGGGCCGCCGCAAACGGGATCCGCGCCGCAACCTGAATGCCGCCCGGCTCACGGAAAAGCGCTGACGAGAAGATGTTCCCCTTGGGCGAAGCCCAGTGCCGCTGCAGCCTGCCCCGGCCCGCGGTCTGCTCGTCCGCCAGAATCCAGCAGTTTTCGAACACGCCTGCCTGGGCGCGCCGCCGGGCCTCGGTGTTGGTGCTGTCTATCGTGTCGAGGCGATGGACGGGCCAGGCTTGGTTCAAGCCATGATCCCCAGCGCAGCCTGATTCGCCCACCCGCTAAGCAGGAAGAAGAAGACCATGAACACGATTACGAACAGCGACGATGCCAGCACAACCAGAGTGACAGACCCGTCAATCGCTTCAAACCGTTCGGTCGGCTCATCGAACCACATGATCTTGATCAGGCGCAGATAGTAGCCAAGCGACACCACCGATGAGAGCACCAGGATGATTGCCAGCGGATAGAGCCCCGCGCCAACGCCCGCTTCCAGCACAACCCATTTGCCGAGGAAGCCACCGAAGGGCGGCAGGCCGGCAACCGACCAGATCAGGACGGACAGCGCAATCGCCAGCCACGGGCGCTTGGTCATCAGGCCACCAAGTTCGGAAATTCCTTCCACCATGCCGCCCTGACGGCGCATGGCCAGCACAGCTGCAAACAGGCCGAGCGACGAGACGACGTAAAGCGTCATGAAGGTCAGCAACGGACCAGCGCCCAGATCCTTGCCAGCCGCAACGGCTACCAGCGCATAACCGACGTTCGCGATCGAGGAGTACCCCAGAAGGCGTTTGATATTGGTCTGCGTCAGACCGCCGAAAGCACCGATCAGCATCGAGAGGCCAGCGATGATCGTGATGATCAGCTGCCACTGGTCCATCGCTTCACCGAAGAGCTGGAACATCACATTTGCAAACACGACCATGGCGGCCATTTTCGGCGCAGCGCCGAAGAAGGCACCGACCGGTGTCGGGGCTCCTTCATAAACATCCGGCGTCCAGACGTGCATCGGGGCGGCCGAGACCTTGAAGGCAAGTCCGACAATCATCAGCACCATTCCGAACATCAGGCCAACCGACGGCTCAGCCGCTGCAATGCCGGCGTAGAAGGTCGTTCCGGAGAAACCGTAGACCAGCGATGCGCCATACAGCAGCATGCCTGAAGCGAGTGATCCGAGGATCACATATTTCAGGCCGGCTTCGGAGGAACGTGCAGAGTCCCGATGGAATGCAGCAAGCACATAGGATGACAGGCTGAGCGTCTCGATGCCCATGTAGAGCGTCATCAGGTTCGCAGCCGACAGGATGATGCCCATGCCAAGCGACGCGAAGATCGTCAGCAACGCATACTCATACCGCGCGGTTTCATGACGCTTGAGGAATCCCTCGGACATGACCAGGGCGAGACCACCCACGATGAATGAAACGATCTTGGCGAAGTTGACGAAACTGTTGGATTCCACGAGGCCGTTGAACGCCTCGCCGCCCTGATAGGTCATGGCCGCGATCCCCGCAGCAACGAACAGGACCAGCGCGCCGAACTTGAACGACAGACCGTTGAAACGGTCCTTGAGAAGCGCGCCCAGCAGCACGCCCAGAAGGCCTGTGGCGGCGAGCCAGAGTTCCGGCCCGATCGCCAGGGTCATGGCAGTGAAGTCGAGCATGGGCGATCAGCCTCCGGCCATCATCGAGAGAATGCTCTTCGCAGCGCCCTCGGTCAGGTTAAAGATCAGGTTGGGCGCGACGCCGAAAAGCAGCGTCAGCAGCGCCAACGGGACGATTGTTACAAGTTCGATCCGGTTCATGTCCTTGATGTCATTCAGTTCCGGATTGGTAATCTGGCCGAACACGGTGCGCCGGTAGAGCGTCAGCATGTAAACAGCCGAGAAGATCACGCCGAGCGCGGCGCCAGCTGCTGCCCAGGTGGACGCCTGGAAGCCGCCGACCATGGTGAGGATCTCACCGATGAAGCCGGATGTGCCCGGAAGGCCGACATTGGCCATGGTGAACAGCATGAACAAGGTCGCATAGACCGGCATGCGGTGGACCAAGCCGCCATAAGCGGCGATCTCCCGCGTGTGCATCCGGTCGTAAACGACGCCGACGATCAGGAAGAGAGCCGCAGAGATGAAGCCGTGGCTGATCATCTGGAAGATAGCGCCCTGCACGCCGACCTCGGTGAACGAGAAGACGCCAAGCGTTACAAAACCCATGTGCGCAACCGACGAGTAAGCGATCAGCTTCTTCATGTCAGTCTGACGCCAGGCAACGAGTGATGTGTAGACAATCGCCGCAACGGCCAGCGCAAACATTGCCGGCTGGAACAGGTGGCTCGCATCCGGGAACATCGGCAGCGAGAAGCGCAGGAAGCCGTAGCCGCCCATCTTCAGCAGGACGCCCGCCAGAATGACGGAGCCTGCCGTCGGGGCCTGAACGTGCGCATCCGGCAACCAGGTGTGCACCGGCCACATCGGCAGTTTCACCGCAAAGGAAGCGATGAAAGCCAGCCACAGCCAGGTCTGGACGTGAGGATCGAAGGCGAACTTCTCCAGCACCTCAAAGTCAGAGCTGCCAGCCGTGATGTACATGTACACGACCGCAACCAGCATCAGGAGCGAGCCGAGCAGCGTGTAGAGGAAGAACTTGAACGCGGCGTAGATCTTGTCCTTGCCGCCCCAGATACCGATGATCAGGAACATCGGGATCAGGCCGGCCTCGAAGAAGATATAGAACAGGACCAGGTCGAGCGCGGTAAACACGCCGATCATGAAGGTTTCGAGTACCAGGAAGGCGACGACATATTCCGTCACCCGTGTGTGGATCGAATTCCAGCTCGCCAGCAGGCAGATCGGTGTCAGGAACGTCGTCAGCAGGATCAGCGGCAGCGACAGGCCATCAACGCCCAGCTTGTAGCTGATCGACTGGTACCAGACGTGCTGCTCGACCAGTTGATAGCCCGGCGTCGACGGATCGTAATAGAAGAACGCCGCCAGCGAGACGAGGAACGTCGCGCCCGTAATGACGAGGCCAGCCAGGAGCGCGGTGCGCCCCTCATTGGCATTCTCGGACGAACTGCTGCCAGCCGTAGCTGCCCGCACGGCCATGATGATCAGTGCGCCAACCAGCGGCAGGAAGGTCAGCGCCGATAGAATGGGAAACCCGCCCATTAGTGTGCCCCTCCGGCGTTCAGCCACATGAGCGCCCCGAAGACGAGGGCTGCGCCAATAATAATGAATGCATAATGATACAGACGACCTGTGTGCAGGATCGACAGTCGCCGGGCACTCAGCAGTGTCAGCGCGGTCATGCCGTCAGCACCAGCCGCGTCGATGACCTTCTTGTCGGCTTTCCAGAAGATATTGCCGAGGAAGGCCGCGCCCCGCACCAGCGTCGCGTTGTAGATCTCGTCGAAGTACCACTTGTTGTAGAACAGCGAATAGAGCGGTCCGCCACTGTCGGCGATACGCTTCCCGACGCCGCGATTGAAGAGGTAGGTCATTGTTGCCAGCAGGAGACCGCCCAGCGTGACGATCAGCGGGGCATAGATCACCCACTCCGGCACTTCGTGGCGGGCATGGAGGACATGGTTCTCCGAAGCGCGATAGATCGCCCCCGCCCAGAATGCTTCGTTCGAATGGTCGACGAAGTAATTGTAGAAGAAGAAGCCCGAGAAAATCGCACCGAGGCTCAGCAAACCAAGCGGGATCAGCATGACCAGCGGGCTCTCATGCGGTGTGTGATCATGGCCATGGCCGTGATCGTCGTGCGCGTGATCGTCATGGGCATCATGCGCGTGGGCATGATCGTCGTCATGGGCGCCTTCCCATACCTTCGGTCCGTGGAACGTCATGTAGATGAGGCGCCAGGAGTAGAAGCTGGTCAGGAAGGCCGCGACGATACCGAACCAGAAAGCCATCTGGCCGAAGGCAACGTGCTCCATACCGCCCGCAAAGGCGCTTTCCAGGATCGCATCCTTCGAGAAGAAGCCGGCAAAGCCAAGTTTCGTGTGCGGAACACCAAGGCCGATGATGGCGATCGTACCGATCATCATGGCCGCATAAGTCAGCGGCATGAATTTCGCGAGACCGCCCATCTTCCGCATGTCCTGCTCGTGGTGCATGCCGTGGATCACCGAGCCTGCGCCAAGGAACAGAAGCGCCTTGAAGAAGGCGTGCGTGAAGAGGTGGAACATCGCGGCCTCATAGGCACCGACCCCAGCCGCGAAGAACATGTAGCCGAGCTGCGAACAGGTCGAATAGGCAATCACCCGCTTGATGTCGTTCTGCGCCATACCGACGGTAGCGGCGTAGAGCGCAGTCACCGCGCCAACCACGGTGATCATGCCGGCCGCGACGAGCGTGTACTCATACAGCGGTGACAGAAGGCAGACGAGATAGACACCTGCGGTGACCATGGTTGCGGCGTGGATCAGGGCGGAGACCGGCGTCGGGCCTTCCATGGCGTCCGGCAGCCAGACGTGGAGGAAGAACTGGGCCGACTTGCCCATCGCGCCGATGAACAGCAGCACGCCAATTACTTCGACGGCCCAGACGCGTTGGCCAAGGAAGGTCATGATGACTTCGCGGGCCGGTGCCGGATCGGCAAAGGCAATCGGCGTCACCATGGTATTCTCGCGCAGCGCTTCCATGAAGGGCGCAAACTCAACGGTGCCATAGATGCAGAACACCGCCATGATGCCGAGCGCGAGGCCGAAATCGCCCACACGGTTGGTGACGAAGGCCTTGATGGACGCGTCGTTCGGCGCCTTGTTCTGGTACCAGAAGCCAATCAGCAGGTATGAAGCGAGGCCCACGCCTTCCCAGCCGAAGAAGAGCTGGATGAAGTTGTCGGCGGTCACCAGCATCAGCATGGCGAAGGTGAAGAGCGACAGGTAAGCGAAGAAGCGCGCCTTGTGCGGGTCCTCGCTCATGTAGCCCCAGGAATAGAGGTGAACGAGGCCAGACACGCCCGTGATCACGGCCATCATGACGATCGACAATGTGTCGACCCGGATGGCCCAGTTGGCATGGAACTCGCCAACATTGATCCAGGGCATCAGCGTGATGATGTGCTGGGTCACGGCGTGGCCATGTTCGGCCGCAGCGTGTGCATCGGCGCCATGGCTGCCGAGTCCTGCCGCATAGGAGAACAGTTGCAACAGGGACAGCGCGCCCGCTGTCAGGACGACACCGGTTGTGGCGTACATGACGATCTTGTCGCCAATGAACTTGTGAACCAGACCTGTCAGCGCCACGAGGCCGGGCGCAAGGACGATGAAGATGAGAAGTGCGTCAGAAAGCATACCGGCCTAGCCCTTCATCAGGTCTACGTTCTCGACCGCGATGTCACCGCGGTTCCGGAAGTAGACGACTAGGATGGCAAGACCGACGGCGGCCTCGGCGGCAGCGACAGTCAGCACGAGCATGGCGAAGATCTGCCCGGCAATCGTGCCGGAGAAGACCGAAAAGGCGACCAGGTTGAGGTTCACCGAAAGCAGGATCAGCTCGATCGCCATCAGGATGACGATGATGTTCTTCCGGTTCACGAAGATGCCTACCACCCCGATCGTGAACAGGGCGGCCGACACCGCGAGATAATGGGAAAGCCCGAGTTCCATAGGTATCAGATCCCCTGCCCCGGCTTGGGGTCCTTCAGTTCATAGGCATCGCCGCGGCGGCGCGATGTCTGCTTGGCAATGTTCTGGCGTTTCACTTCCGGGCGGTGGCGCAGGGTCAGGA
Source organism: Hyphomonas adhaerens MHS-3 (assembly GCF_000685235.1). NCBI lineage: Bacteria > Pseudomonadati > Pseudomonadota > Alphaproteobacteria > Hyphomonadales > Hyphomonadaceae > Hyphomonas > Hyphomonas adhaerens. The sequence goes on along the minus strand of NZ_ARYH01000002.1, from coordinate 24,032 downwards.
CAATGGCGCCGATCATCGCGATCAACAGCACGATACCGGCCAGCTGGAACAGCAGCAGGTATTCGGTGTACATCACCTGTCCGATGGCTTCGGCATTGGTGTCCGCGCCCGGCGCGGCGTCAAAGGCATCCGGCCGCGAATGCACACCCATCACGGACGCCATGAAGATCTCGGCCGCAAAGACAATGCCGACCAGCATCGCGAACGGCCAATAGCGTAGCGTGCCATCCTTCAGCTCGACGAAGTCGACATCCAGCATCATGACGACGAACAGGAACAGCACCGCGACGGCGCCGACATAAACGACGACCAGAAGCATGGCGATAAACTCCGCGCCAATCAGGACGAACAGCCCCGCCGCGGAGAAAAATGTCAGGATCAGCCACAGCACGGAGTGGACGGGGTTCCGCGCCATGATGACCATTAGCGCTGACACGAGTGTCACCGCAGCCATCAGGTAGAATGCGATCAGTGCCACAGCCCTCTGACCCCTCTTGTGTTTGGGACAATCATGCGTCCCGGTTACTCTTTAGCGGCGCGCCTTAGCGATAAGGCGCATCCAGTTCCAAATTCTTTGCGATGAGACGTTCCCACCGGTCGCCGTTCGCGAGCAGGCGGTCCTTGTCGTAGAACAGTTCCTCGCGGGTTTCGGTCGCGAACTCGAAGTTCGGCCCTTCGACGATGGCATCCACCGGGCAGGCTTCCTGACAGAAACCGCAATAGATGCACTTCACCATGTCGATGTCGTAGCGTGTCGTGCGGCGCGCGCCGTCAGCGCGCGGCTCGGCCTCGATCGTGATCGCCTGTGCCGGGCAGATGGCTTCACACAGCTTGCAGGCGATGCAACGTTCTTCGCCGGATGCGTAGCGGCGCAGGGCATGCTCTCCGCGAAAACGCGGCGACAGCGGGTTCTTCTCGAACGGATAATTCACGGTGGCCTTGCGGCGGAACATTTCCAGCGTGGCCAGCCAGAAGGCCCCGAGGAAATCGGTCAGCAGCGCGCCGCGGATGGTCTGCGCGAGGCTCATGACTGCACTCCCGTATAAGCGACATAGCCTGCAACCACGAGAACGGCGAAGAGCGATGTCGGCAGGAAGATCTTCCAGCCAAGGCGCATCAGCTGGTCATAGCGGTAGCGCGGCACGATGGCCTTCACCATGGCGAAGAGGAAGAAGAAGAAGAAGGTTTTGAACATGAACCAGAACAGCCCCGAGAAGCTGGTCAGGAACGGATGGTCGCGGACAAATTCATCCCCCAGGGCAACCGGGCCGTGCCAGCCGCCCAGGAACAGGATGGTCATCATCGAACACATCAGAACGATGTTCAGGTATTCGCCCAGCATGAAGAGCAGGTAGGGCGTGGAGCCATACTCGACCTGATAGCCGGCAACGAGTTCCGACTCCGCTTCCGGCAGGTCGAACGGCGGCCGGTTCGTTTCAGCGAGGGCCGAGACGAAGAAGATGACGAACATCGGCACCATGACCACGATCAGCGGGAAGTTCTGGAAGCTGAAAACGTGCCAGTTCCAGAAGCCGCCGTCCTGATTGTTCACGATGTCGGTCAGGTTCATGGATCCGACCATCAGGATCACGGTGATGATCACAAAGCCGATGGACACCTCATAGGAGACCATCTGAGCGGCGGACCGCAGCGCGCCGAGGAACGGATATTTCGAGTTCGAGGCCCAGCCGCCCATGATGATGCCGTAGACACCGAGGGAGCTGATGGCGAACAGGTAAAGGATCCCGACATTGAGGTTCGAGATCACCCAGCTCGTGCCGCTGACCGTACCGGGTGCAACCGGGATCGCCGACCAGGCTGCGAAGGCCAGCGTACAGGTCAGGATCGGCGCAAACAGGAACACGAACTTGTTCGCGCCCGCCGGGATGACGATCTCTTTCAACAGGAACTTGCCGAAGTCCGCGAAGGACTGGAGCAGGCCGAACGGGCCGACCACGTTCGGGCCTTTCCGCATCATCACGCCTGCCCAGACCTTGCGGTCGAACAGCAGAAGGAATGCGATCGAGAGAAGCAGGACCAGCGTAAACAAGCCGATCTGGCCGAGGACCATCAAGGGGCCCCAGAACTGTCCCATAGACTCGATGTAGTTACTCATGGCGCCCGCCCTACTCCGCTGCTACCGGAGTGTCCAGCGCTGTCGCCAGCGCAGAGCATTCCGCCATGGTTTTCGATGCCCGGGCGATCGGATTGGTCAGATAGAAGTCTCCGATCACCGGCTTGAACGGGGCGCTGGAAAGGCTGCCAGCGCCTTCCGGAACGGCCTTGAGTGCCTCAGCGCCAGCCGCGCCCGGCGCATAGCCAATCCCCGCAAATGCTTCATTTTCCCGCAGGCCTTCACGCAGGGCGTCAACCGTATCGTACGGCAGTGTCTTGCCCATCACGTCAGACAGCGCACGGAAGATTGCCCAGCCTTCGCGGGCCTCGCCTTTCGGCTGGACCGCTCTGGACGTGACCTGCACGCGGCCTTCGGTGTTCACGAAGGTTGCGGTCATTTCTGTGTAAGCGGCCGACGGCAGGATGACGTCTGCGCGGCTTGCGCCCGCATCGCCGTGCGAGCCGACATAGATGACCGTCGCACCGGCCGTCTTGGAGAGGTCGACTTCGTCGGCGCCGAGAAGCACGATGGTCTCCATTCCGCCGCCGAGGATACCCGCCGTTGCTTCGCCGCCTTCACCCGGCACGAAACCAGTGTCCAGCGCGCCAACGCGGCCGGCTGCATTGTGGAGCACGCCGAAGCCTGCCCAGTCGTCCGCAATCGCGCCAGTCTCATTGGCGAGCTTGATCGCGGCGGCCAGCACGGCGTCGCCATCGTCGCGCACCAGGGCCCCTTCGCCGAGCACGATCATCGGTCGCTTGGCGCCTTTCAGGAACTCGGCGGTTTCGGCCTTGTTCAGCGCGTCTGCACTGTTGCCGAGATGGGTATAATCATAGGTCAGATCCGCCGCGTCACCGATCAGGGCGACTTTCAGGTCAGCCCAGAGCCAGGTCTTGCGGATACGGGCGTTCCAGACAGCGGCTTCCGTGCGCGGATTGACGCCGACGAGCAGCAGCGCATCAGCCTCTTCCACACCGGCCAGTGTCGGGTTCAGGATGTAATGCTCGCGCACGCCGTCGGTGCCATACTTCGCGCCAGCCGGGCGGCAGTCGGTGTTCTGAATGCCGAGCGAGCGGAACAGGTCCAGCGCAGCCTTGGCCTGTTCGACTTCGATCAGGTCTCCGGCAACAACGCCGATCTTTTCAGCGGGCTTGGACAGCGCCGCTTTGACGGCTTCGAACGCTTCGCCCCAGGAGGCCGGCTTCAGGCGGCCATCGACACGGACATACGGCTTGTCGAGACGCTGGCGGGCCAGACCATCCCACACGAAACGGGATTTGTCGGACAGCCACTCCTCGTTAATGTCCTCGTTCACTTCCGGCATGATGCGCATCACGCCATCGCCCTTGGCATCGACACGGATTGAAGCGCCCATGGCGTCCATCACGTCGACGGAAGACGTCTTGCGCAGCTCCCACGGGCGCGCATTGAACGCATAAGGCTTCGAAGTCAGCGCGCCGACCGGGCAAAGGTCGATCACATTGCCCGAAAGCTCAGACGTCAGATTTTTCTCGAGATAGGTCGTGATCTCGGCGCTCTCACCGCGCGAGATCATACCGATCTCTTCCACGCCGCCGACTTCGGCCACGAAGCGGACGCAGCGCGTGCACTGGATGCAGCGGGTCATGATCGTCTTGACCAGCGGGCCCATATTCTTGTCTTCGACGGCGCGCTTGTTTTCTTCGTAGCGGCTGCCGGAACGGCCATAGGCCACGGCCTGGTCCTGCAGGTCACACTCGCCGCCCTGGTCGCAGATCGGGCAATCCAGCGGGTGGTTGATGAGCAGGAATTCCATCACCCCGTTGCGGGCCTTCTCGACGTAAGGCCCTTTGGTGCGGATATTCGGTGCGGAGCCATCGCGGTTCGGGCGCATGTCGCCGACCGTCTGGGCGCAGGACGCAATCGGCTTCGGCGCGCCTTCCCATTCGACGAGGCACATGCGGCAATTACCGGCGACCGACAGGCGCTCGTGATAGCAGAAGCGCGGAATCTCGGCGCCAGCCTCCTCACACGCCTGCATCAGCGTGTAGGATTTCGGAACCTCGATTTCCTTGCCGTCGACATTGATTTTGAACAGATCGGACATGGACCCCTACTCCGCCGCAACGACTGCGCCCTGCACCATGGCGCGCGGCAGTCTGTACTGGTTGATGCGGTCTTCGATTTCTGGACGGAAGTGGCGGATCAGGCCCTGGATCGGCCAGGCCGCTGCGTCGCCGAGGGCACAGATCGTGTGACCTTCCACCTGCTTGGTCACGTCCAGCAGCGTGTCGATCTCGTCATGCTCGGCTTCGCCCTTCGCCATGCGTTCCATGACGCGCCACATCCAGCCGGTGCCTTCGCGGCACGGCGTGCACTGGCCGCAGGATTCGTGCTTGTAGAAATAAGCGAGACGGGCAATCGCCTTGATCAGGTCAGCGTCCTTGTCCATCACGATGACAGCCGCCGTGCCGAGGCCGGACTTCAGGTCACGCAGCGTGTCGAAGTCCATATAGGCGTCCATGATCTGTTCGGCCGGAACCATCGGCACCGACGACCCACCGGGGATCACGGCTTTCAGGTTTTCCCAGCCACCACGGATACCGCCGCAATGCGTGTCGATCAGATCACGGAAGGTGATCGACATCTCTTCTTCAACATTGCACGGCTTGTTCACGTGGCCGGAGATGCAGAACAGCTTGGTGCCGGTATTGTTCGGGCGCCCGAAACCGGCAAACCATTCGGCGCCTCGGCGCAGGATCGTGCCGGCAACAGCAATCGACTCGACGTTGTTTACAGTGGTCGGGCAGCCATAGAGACCGGCATTGGCCGGGAATGGCGGCTTCAGGCGCGGCTGGCCCTTCTTGCCCTCAAGGCTTTCGAGCAGAGCCGTTTCCTCGCCGCAGATATAAGCCCCGGCGCCGTGGTGGACGTAGAGATCGAAATCCCAGCCGTTCACATTGTCCTTGCCAATCAGCTTCGCCTCATAGGCTTCCTTGACGGCCTTTTCGAGCGCGTGACGCTCATTGATGTATTCACCGCGCAGATAGACATAGCATTTGTGCGCCCGCATCGCGCGAGAGGCGATCATGCAGCCTTCGATCAGCAGATGCGGATCGTGACGCATGATTTCGCGGTCTTTGCACGTGCCGGGCTCGGACTCGTCGGCATTGACGACGAGATAGTGCGGACGGTCACGCACTTCCTTCGGCATAAACGTCCATTTCAGGCCGGTCGGGAAACCAGCACCGCCACGGCCGCGCAGGCCGGATGCCTTGATCTGGTCGCAGATCCAGTCCGGTCCCTGTTCCAGGATTTCCCGGGTCAGGTGCCATGCACCGCGCTTCTTCGCCGCGTCGAGTTCGGGCGAATGAAGACCGTACAGGTTCGTGAAGATGCGATCCTTGTCCTGCAACATCGCTTAGTCCTCATCTTCCTGGCTGGAGGGGACATCGCCCGCATCCACGCGCTTGGAGAATTCCGTTTCGCCGCCCTCGGAGAGCGTTTTTGCCTGGGCAATCCAGTCTTCGCGTTCGATCCGCCCGGGAAAGCTCATGAAGTCTTCGACCCAGTCGACATTTTCCGGCGTCCACTCAGCAATCTGCTTGAAAGTATAGATGCCAAGCTCGTTGAGCGCGTCTTCATTCTTCGGGCCGACGCCCTTGATGCGCTTGAGATCGTCATAGGATGCCGGGTCAATCGTCACGGCCTCCGGGCGCACGCCCGTTTCAACCTTCTTGGCGGCATCAATAAGGGTCGTCTTCGTGTTGGAGGCGACCGGCTCTTCGCGTTTTGTATTGGTCGGGGCTGCGGCCTCGGGCTTGCCGGCAGCTTCAGCTTCTGAAGGCTCAGGCTCGTCGGATGGCAGGTTCGGCAGCTTGGTGATGGCGTTCTTGCTGCCATCGAAGAGGGCCGGATCGGTCAGCGTGGTCGCGCCACCTTCCGGCGCGCTGTTTACGCGGTCAATCTGCGGACCCGGCGCAACATCGACGCCATTCTTGAGCTTGCCGAGAATTTGCGACAGCGTCTCTGGCGTCAGGTCTTCGTAATAGTCGTCATTGATCTGCACCATCGGCGCATTCACACAGGCACCGAGGCACTCGACCTCTTCCCAGGACAGGCGGCCATCGTCGGTGACATACATGATGTCGCCGATTTCCTGCTGGCAGACTTCCTTCAGCTTCTCGGCCCCGCGCAGCTGGCACGGTGTCGTGCCGCAAAGCTGGACGTGGAATTTGCCGACCGGCTGGAGGCGGAACATCGTGTAGAAGGTCGCGACTTCGTAGACGCGGATATACGGCATTTCCAGCCGGTCCGCGACTTCGCGCATGGCCGGCTCGGACAGCCAGCCATTATTGTCCTTCTGGGCAAGCCACAGCATGGGGATGACGGCCGAACGCTGCTTTTCCGCCGGATACTTGTTCCGCCAGAAGGCAATCTTCTCTTCCGTTTCCGGCTTGAAGGCGAACGTATCGCCACCAGCCTCAAGATCAAAACGGCGCAGTGCCACTACTCGATCCTTCCTGCATAAAACGTTTTTGCTTCATCCTTGGCCGGATGAATGACTTTTCCTGCGGACATCAGCGGTCGATCTCCCCGAACACGATGTCGAGCGAACCGAGGATCGCGGACACGTCAGCCAGCATGTACCCGCGGCACAAATGGTCCATCGCCTGAAGGTGCGGATAGCCCGGCGCGCGAATCTTCGCGCGATACGGCCGGTTGGTGCCATCAGAGACAAGGTACACACCGAATTCGCCCTTCGGCGCTTCGATGGCGGCGTAGCATTCGCCTTCCGGAACGTGGAAGCCTTCCGTGTACAGCTTGAAGTGATGAATCAGCGCTTCCATGGAGTTTTTCATCTCGGCACGGCGCGGCGGCGAGACTTTCGACCCCTTCAGCAGGACCGGCCCCGGCCCTTCGCGATTCATGATCTCGATGCATTGCTGCATGATCTTGGTCGACTCGCGCATCTCTTCCATGCGGCAGACATAGCGGTCGTAATTGTCGCCGTTCTTGCCGACCGGAATCTTGAAGTCGAGTTCGGAGTAGCACTCATAGGGCTGAGCGCGGCGCAGGTCCCAGGCATAGCCGGACCCGCGAACCATCACGCCGGAGAAGCCCCAGTCCATGATCGTCTTCTCGTCCACGATGCCGATGTCGACATTCCGTTGCTTGAAGATGCGGTTTTCGGTGACGAGCCCTTCAAGCTGGTCCAGCTTGCCGGGGAATTGCTCGCACCATTCCGAAATATCGTCGAGCAGCGCCTGCGGCAGGTCCTGGTGGACACCGCCAGGACGGAAGAACGCCGCGTGCATCCGGCTGCCGGAGGCGCGTTCGTAGAAGACGCAGAGCTTTTCCCGCTCCTCGAACGCCCAAGTGATCGGCGTCAGCGCGCCAACGTCCAGCACCTGCGAGCCGATGTTCAGCAAGTGGGACATGATGCGGCCCAGCTCGGAATAAAGCACGCGGATCAGGCTGCCGCGGCGCGGCGCTTCAATGCCCAGCAGCTTTTCGATGGACAGGCACCAGGCGTGCTCCTGATTCATCGGCGCGCAGTAATCCAGCCGGTCGAAATACGGCATGCCCTGCAGGAAGGTCTTGTATTCGATCAGCTTCTCGGTGCCGCGATGCAGCAGGCCGATATGCGGATCAACGCGCGTGACGATCTCGCCATCGAGGTCGAGGATCATGCGCAGCACGCCGTGGGCGGCCGGGTGCTGAGGCCCGAAGTTCAGCGTGAACTTGCGGTCTTCCATTTCGGAGATGTGAGCGGTGTCAGCCATTGTCTTACGACTCCGTCGCTTTCTCGTCGCCCGGGATCTGGGACGTGATGCCCTCCCACGGGGAGAGGAAGTCAAAATTACGGAACTCCTGAACCAGCTGCACCGGCTCGTAGACCACTTTCTTTTCGAGGTCGTCGTAGCGGACTTCGTAATTCCCGGTCAGCGGGAAGTCCTTGCGCAGCGGATAGCCCTCAAAGCCATAGTCGGTGAGGATCCGGCGCAGGTCCGGGTGATCGGCGAACTGGATGCCATACATGTCGAAGGCTTCGCGCTCGAACCAGTTGGCGGCCGGCCAGACAGCGCAGGCGCTCGGCACGGCCGTGTCCTCGTCGGTCGACACACGCACCCGCACCCGGTGGTTCAGGTGCATGGACAGGAGGTGGTAGACCACTTCGAAACGCTCACCGCGCTCCGGATAGTCGACACCGCAGATATCGATCAGCGTCTCGAAATCGCATTGCGGATCTTCGCGCAGGAAGCGCAGCAGCCCGACGATATGATCGCGCTCGGCCATCACGACCAGCTCGTCCATATTGATGTGGAAGCTCTTCACCGCATCCGCGCGCGCAGCAGAAATATGCTCGCCGAGATCCTTGAGGGCGTCGATGGCATCCTGGTTCAGCATGTCTTTCCCCTAGCGCTCCAGCGAGCCTTCCCGGCGGATCTTCTTCTGCAGCTGCAGGAAGCCGTACACGAGAGCCTCAGCGGTGGGCGGACAGCCCGGAATATAGATATCGACCGGCACGATCCGGTCACAGCCGCGCACAACGCTGTAGCTGTAGTGGTAATAGCCGCCGCCATTGGCGCAGCTGCCCATGGAGATCACGTAACGCGGCTCCGGCATCTGGTCGTAGACCTTGCGCAGCGCCGGGGCCATTTTGTTGGTCAGCGTGCCGGCAACGATCATCACATCCGACTGGCGGGGTGAGCCGCGCGGCGCCATGCCGAAACGCTCAAGGTCGTAGCGCGGGTTACCCGCGTGCATCATTTCAACGGCGCAGCAGGCGAGACCGAAGGTCATCCACATCAGCGAGCCGGTCCGCGCCCAGGAAATCAGGTCGTCAGCCGCGGCCGTGAAATAGCCCTTGTCCGCCAGCTGGTCGGACAGGCCGGAATAGAACGGATCGTCCTGCCCGGGCTTGAAACCGCCTTCGACGCCCGAACGGGCGCCGCCGAGAGCATATGTCTTGAAGTCTCCGGCCATTATTCCCACTCCAGCGCGCCGCGGCGCCATTCGTAGATGAAGCCAACGGTCAGAACGCCCAGGAAGACGACCATCGACCAGAAACCAAGCAGGCCGATCTTGCCGAGGCTGATTGCCCAGGGGAACAGGAAGGCCACTTCGAGGTCAAAGATGATGAACAGAATGGCGACCAGGTAGAACCGGACGTCAAACTTCATACGGGCGTCGTCGAAAGCGTTGAAACCGCACTCATAGGCGGAGTTCTTCTCGGGGTCGGGCTCGGATGGTGCGAGCAGCAATGAACCAACGATGAAAAGGCCCGAAATCACGGCACCGAGCACCAGAAAGATGATCACCGGTAGATAGTCGAGCGCCAGCCGTTCGATGTCCGACATGAGAGAGGGCCTCCTAGCCTGTGCTGGCGCCGGATTAGGACGGTTTTGCCATCCACGCAACACATCCACGCCACATAACGGTGAGACTTATCTTAAAGTCTGCTTTCGGCCACCTCACGGGGGCAGATGTGCGGCTGTGCGTCACGGCCTGAGCCCTGCATTGCCCGTCCGGAAGGCAGCTCTGCCCCCAAATTCCCGCTACTCGGGCGAAACCCCAAGCGACTCAAGGGTGCCAATGGTCAGGTATCCCACCGGCAGGCCGTTCTTTTCCTGCCAGTCTTCCATCGCATTCTGAGTCGCCGGGCCGATAACGCCATCAGACTGTACGTTGTAGCCCTTCGCGGCCAGGGCCCGCTGGACTTCGGCGATCCTGGGCTGTGTCGCGCTGGAATCGCACAGCACTTCCTGCCATTCCACCGTCCCGCCGCCGGTCACGGTGCGTTTCTCGACGGTCTTGTAGGTCGCCGGCACGACGATCGTCTCCTGTTGTTCCGGCGTCACAAGGCGTTGGACTTCAACCTCCTCGTATTCGGCCGGAACGATCTCCTCGACCACACGGGCCGGTTCCCGCAGGACCTGACGCTCAACCGTGCGGATTCGGGCGGGAATCACGCGTGTTTCGACGCGCTCGGGCGATTTCAGGCGCGTTCGGCTCACCGTATCGTACTGGGCCGGGACTTCGACGCGGCGCGGCACGTCGCCGGACGCGGGCGCGACACGCTCTTCTCCCGGTTGCAGCTGGCCATTAAGCCCGGCGCCCGGCTTCCAGGTTATATAAGCCGGACGGACCATGACCTGTTCGGGAAATGTCTCGTATTCTGCAGGAATCACGACTGTTTCGGTCTGTTCCGGCACAATGAGGAGCTGTTCGGTCTCGATCTCGTAGACGGGCGGCACGACCCGGTAGGTGAGCGACTGCTCCTTCACCAGCACACGCTGCACAACCGTTTCATATGTGGCGGGGATCACACGGGCCCTTGTATGTTCCGGCTGGTCGAGAACCTGTTCGGTCTGGATTTCATAGGTTTCAGGGATCAGCACCCGCGCATAACAGGCCCCGGGTTCGGCATCGGGCGGGGATTCCCCGGTCCCTTGCGCTGCCGCGGTGCCCACCAGCACCAGCGAAACAGCCGACAGGGTGAGAATTCTGCTCATTCCATGTCCCCTTCCTGAAAGCCGCCCCTTTTCTGGAAACGGCAGACTGCCATCAACCTAGCCTACCCGGAAACCAGCGGCCACTCCGTTCGCCAGACCACCGCAGCATTCTCCACGTCCCCTGCGCCGGGACGACCTGTCACAGGGGGTGGCAAACCAGGCGGTTCGGCGTATTAGGGGCGCGAACAAGCAGGCCCGTACAAACAGGCCGGAACTAGCAGGAATGCGCGCATGATCCCCCGTTATACCCGTCCCGAAATGGCGGCCATCTGGTCACCTGAATCCCGCTTCGGTATCTGGCTCGAAATCGAGACCCTCGCCGCCGAAGCCATGGAAAATCTCGGCATCATCCCGGAAGGCACCACAGCCGCCGTCCGCGAGAAGGCCGCGTTCGAAGTGGACCGGATCGACGAGATCGAACGGGAAGTGAAACACGACGTCATCGCGTTCCTGACCAATGTCGCCGAACATGTCGGTGAACCTGCCCGCTTCCTGCACCTCGGCATGACCTCATCCGACGTGCTCGACACCTGCCTGAACGTGCAGATGGTGCGCGCCGCTGACCTGTTGCTGACCGGAATCGACCGCGTGCTCGCGGCCCTCGAAAAGCGGGCCTTCGAACACAAGCTGACCCCGACCATCGGGCGCAGCCATGGCATCCATGCCGAACCGACCACGTTCGGCGTCAAGCTGGCCACCTTCCATGCCGAATTCCAGCGGGCCCGCACGCGCCTGCTGATCGCCAGGGAAGAAGTCGCCACCTGCGCCATTTCCGGCGCGGTCGGCACCTTCGCCAATATCGACCCGAAAATCGAAGCCCACGTTGCCGAGAAGCTGGGCCTCGCCATCGAGCCCGTCTCGACGCAGGTCATCCCGCGCGACCGTCACGCCATGTACTTCGCCGTGCTGGGCGTGATTGCGTCTTCCGTCGAACGCCTTGCCACGGAAGTGCGCCACCTTCAGCGCACGGAAGTGCTGGAAGCCGAAGAATACTTCTCGGCTGGCCAGAAAGGCTCCTCGGCCATGCCGCACAAGCGCAACCCGGTGCTGACCGAGAACCTGACCGGCCTTGCCCGCCTCGTGCGCTCCGCCGTGACGCCGGCCCTCGAAAACGTTGCCCTCTGGCATGAACGCGATATCTCGCACTCCTCCGTCGAACGCGGCATCGGCCCGGACGCCACCGTCCACCTCGACTTTGCCCTGCACCGCCTGGCCGGGGTCGTGGAAAATCTCGTCGTCTATCCGGAGCGGATGCTGAAGACGCTGAACTCCATGGGCGGCCTGCACAATTCGCAGCGCATCCTGCTGGCCCTCGTCGAAGCCGGTAACAGCCGGGAAGATTCCTACCGGATGGTCCAGCGCAATGCGATGAAGACCTGGGGCGGCGAAGGCCCGCTTCTGGACCTGCTCCAGAAGGATGAGGAAGTGATGGCGAAACTGACGAAGGAACAGCTCGAGGACCTCTTTGACCTCGACTATCACTTCAAGCAGGTCGACACGATTTTCGAGCGCGTTTTCGGTCGCTCATAGTCATCTGACAGTCCACATAAGTCCGGCCTGGTCCGGTATCGTCATGAGCTGATCGCGCTAAGTGCCTCCCTGGCCTTGCGCGAGATGCCTGCCCAGTCGCCGGAATCGACGTCAGCCCGCGTCGCGATCCATGATCCGCCAACCGCCAGAACGTTCGGCAAGGCTAGGTAATCATTGGCTTCGCCGGCACCGATACCGCCCGTCGGCATGAACTGAAGATGCGGTAATGGCCCGGCCAGCGCCTTCAGCGCCGGTATGCCGCCGGCCACGCTGGCTGGAAAAAGCTTCAGCATTTCAAAGCCTTCCTCGTGGCGGCACATCGCCTCGCTGGCGGTCGCCACGCCTGGAATCATCAACGGCTTATACTTGCCCAGCGCGTTCAGCAGCCCGGGGCTCATCCCCGGCGAGACCAGGAAGTCCGCCCCCGCCTCCACCGAATTGCGCACATCCTCTCCCGTCAGCACCGTTCCAGCGCCGACCAGCAGCTCCGGCACCGCCGCCTTCATCGCCGCAATCGCCTCAATCCCCGCCGGCGTCCGGAGCGTCACTTCCGCGATGGTCAAACCGCCATCCTGCAGCGCCTTCGCCAGCGGCGCGGCCTGTTCCACGGATCCGATCACAAGTACCGGCACAACCGGTGCCTTGGCGGCCGCGCGCTTCAGCTCCGTGAGGGAGAAGGTCATGTCCGTAGCTCCTGATCGTAGTAGGCCGCCGCGCCGATCAACGGCGCTTCCGGATCATGCATTAGCACGACCGGGCATTTCTCGAGAAAACCGCTCATTGGTCCGCGCTCTCGAAAGCGTTCAATGGCTTCGGGCGTTTTGAGGAAATCGACAATCCGTTCCGTCACGCCGCCCGCCAGCACGACGCCGCCCAATGCGCCATTGGCCAGCGTGAGATCGCCCACAGCGCCCATCACCGTACAGGCGCGAATGAGGATGAGCTGGTAGAACATCTGATCGCCTTCATCTGCGCGCTTCCGCATTTCGGCAGGCGACAGATCCTCAACCGGACGGTCATATATTTCGCAGAAAGCTTCATGCACCGGCGCCAGTCCCGTGCCGGACGACACAAGTTCGTTCGACACGTATCCGAATTTCTGAAGCAGGATCTTGTTCAATTGCCATTCAAGGTCTGTGCGGGGGGCAAAGGCGATGTGTCCGCCCTCTCCGGTCAGCACATGCCAGTTGCCGCAGTCATGGAACAGCGTCGCGACCCCGAACCCGGTTCCCGGCCCTGCAACAATCTTTGGGGCTTCCGGTTCCGGTTCTCCCGGCAGGATCGATTCGAAACTGCAGTGTTCGAACTCGGGTACCGCGCGCGCCATCGCCGTGAAATCATTGATGAGACGAACGTCGTCGAAGCCGAACCCGGCCTGCAATTCCTGTTCGGAAACATGCCAGCCGCGATTGGTAAGCGTCACGCTGCCGTGCTGCACAGGGCCCGCCATGGCGAAACAAGCCTGGCCGACACGCGCATGTGTCCGGTCCAGATAGGCACGCAACACGTCGTCAAACCGGGCGAAATCATCGCCCGCAAATTTCTCGAAATTATCGGCGACAATCCTGCCGTCCTGCCGGCGGGCGATGGCAAAGCGGACATGTGTTCCGCCGACATCTCCCACCAAAACATCTTCACTCAACGATCAGTCCCCCTCGGCAACGAAATCGAACTGGCTTGCACCCGTATCCGCAGTTCCGCTCATCTGGCGGAAATAGGAAAACATCTCGCGGCCCAACCCAACCGAGGACGTATTCGGCCGGAACTCGGCCGGTTCACGTGCCGCAAATTCTGACGGGTCGACTTTGATATCGAGCGTTCCGTTTTCCGCATCGAAAACGATCATGTCGCCATCACGGACGCGCGCGAGCGGGCCGCCGCGCGCGGCTTCCGGGCTGACATGAATTGCCGACGGCACCTTGCCGCTGGCCCCTGACATTCGGCCATCTGTCACCAGTGCCACCTTGAATCCCCTGTCCTGCAAGACCCCCAGAGGCGGCGTCAGACTATGAAGTTCCGGCATGCCGTTTGCCGCCGGCCCCTGAAAGCGGACAACAGCGACAAAGTCGCGATCCAGGCGGCCCGCCTCGAACGCTTCCTTCAGAGCCTCCTGGGATTCGAATACCATGGCCGGCGCCTCGAGCACCCGTTTCTCCGGTTTGACGGCAGAGACCTTGGAAACCCCACGCCCCAGCGGACCCGTCATCAATCGAAGCCCCCCATCAGAAGAAAATGGATCGCTGGCAGGCCGGATGATCTCCAGGTCGCCGCTTTCCTCCGGTGCCGGGCGCCACGCCACCTTGTCACCATCCAGGAACGGCTCATGAGAGTAATCAGAGATTGGCCCTGCCACGCCTTGTGCGTCACCATTGAGCAGACCCGCCCCAAGGAGTTCACGTACAATGAACCCCATGCCACCCGCCGCGTGGAAATGATTCACGTCTGCGGGGCCATTCGGATAGATCCGGGTCAGCAAGGGCGTGACGTGGCTGATATCTTCAAAGTCCTCCAGCGTCACGACAAGGCCGGCCGCAGCGGCCATGGCCGGGATGTGGAGCGCATGATTGGTGGACCCGCCGGTCGCCATCAGCCCGACGATGCCGTTGACGATGGAGCGCTCATCTATGATTTCGCCCGCGGGCAAATAATTATCTCCCTGCGCCGTGATCTCGGCCGCACGGTGCGCAGCAGCCTTTGTCAGCGCCGTACGAAGCGGCGTGCCGGGATTGGTGAACGCCGCGCCCGGAAGGTGGAAACCCATGACCTCCATCAGCATCTGATTGGAGTTGGCCGTTCCGTAGAATGTGCAGGTGCCCTGCGCGTGGTAGCTTTCCGCCTCCGCTTCCAGCAATGCGCTGCGATCCACCTTGCCTTCGGCGAACAACTGCCGGATACGGATCTTTTCGGGATTCGGAAGGCCTGACGGCATCGGTCCGGCCGGGACGAATATGGACGGTATCCAGCCAAAGCGCAGCGCCGCAATGACAAGACCGGGAACGATCTTGTCACAGACCCCGAGATGCAGGGCCGCGTCGAAGACATCATGGCTGAGGCCCACCGCAGATGCCATCGCGATGACATCCCGCGAAAACAGCGACAGCTCCATTCCCTGCTGGCCTTGCGTGACCCCATCGCACATCGCCGGAACACCGCCAGCCACCTGGGCCACGGCATTCACTTCGCGCGCGCCTTCGCGGATGAGTTCCGGATAGTGCTCGAACGGCGCATGCGCCGACAGCATATCATTATAGGCTGTGATGATACCGATGTTCGGCCAGCCAGCGCCGAGAAGATGGGTCTTTTCTATCACGGCGCACCCGGCCGATGCGTGCGCCAGGTTTCCTTCTGTGAGCCGCTGGCGGGCAAACCCTTTCGGGCGCCGTGAACGGATCATTTCAAGATAGGCTGCGCGTGGCTCTGCAGATCTCAGACGAATGCGTTCTGTCACTTCGGCGATTTTCGGGTGCAGTTTGGTCATCTAGGGTGCCCATATGATTGTGAGACGCGGACCGAGTTTATCGATGGCGTAACGGACCGGCATGTCGAGCGGGTCTGACACGAGCGCGCGCTCCAGAATGTCCAGCTTCTCATCACCGAACAGCAACATCAACGCCATGCGCGCGGACGTGACCGCCGGTCCGGTTAGTGTCAGCCGCTGAGTATTCAACCCCGCACCGGGGCAACCGGTTGCATCAATCGCTGCAATTGTTTCATCGTTCGCGGGCGCCAGCGCGGCCTCCAGTCCTTTGGACCCGGGAAACCAGCTCGCCGTGTGTCCGTCGCCGCCCATTCCGAGCAGCAGCACATCTGCCGGCGCGCAATGCGGTGCATAAGCTGCGTTTCTGTCTGCCACCACTTCGCCGGGCTCGGCTGCGCTGGTCTTCATCGGGATGAGCCCTGCCGCCCCCGCACGCCCCTTCAGCAGACGCGTCCGAACCAGCGCCTCATTGGAAAAATCGTGGTTCAGCGGCACCCAGCGTTCATCCACCAGACCGACACTCACGCATTCCCATGGCAGGTCCCAATCCGAAAGCCGGTCAAACAACGGCCCCGGCGTAGAACCGCCGGACGTCATGAAATCTGCACGCCCCCGGTCAGTGATGGCACGCTCAAGCCCGCCAGCAACAAATCTAGCGGCGAAATCCAGCGCGGCATCGCGCGTGTCGAAGCGGGTCAGCTCATGCTTCATCCGTCTACAATCCTTCCCACCAGGCCCGGTCGTCACGGTCCATCAGCATGGCCGCGGCCAGTGGGCCATCGCTCCCAGCCGGATACGGCTCTGGTGCATCGCCGGCCTGCTCCCAGGCCTCGATGAGAGAGTCGACCCACGCCCAGGCAGCTTCAACTTCATCCTTGCGCATGAACAGGGACAGGTTGCCGCGCACCACATCCATCAGCAGGCGCTCATAGGCATCTGGATAGCGCACCGTGAAACTCTCCGCATAAGAAAGGTTCAGCGGCATGGACTTGACGCGCAGGCCGCCGGGTCCGGGCTCCTTGATCTGCACGAACAGGCGCACACCTTCGTCCGGCTGCAGGCGGATCACCAGCCTGTTCGCCATATCATTACCTTCGCCAAACAGGGAATGCGGCGTTTTCTTGAACTGGATCACAATATCGGAATGACGGTGAGACATCCGCTTGCCGGTGCGCAAATAAAACGGCACGCCGGCCCACCGCCAATTGTCGATCCCGGCCTTGATCGCAACAAAGGTCTCGGTATCGCTCTTGTCTTCGCCGGATAGCTCATCCGCATAGCCCCGGACAGCTTCTCCCCCCTTCATGCCCGCCTTGTACTGGCCACGCACAGTTTGCTTTTTCGCAGCTTCTCCGTGAATCGGCATCAGCGCATTGAGCACCTTGATCTTCTCTGTGCGGACGTCATCATCCTCCAGCTGGTTCGGCGGTTCCATCGCCGTGAGGCAAAGCAGCTGCAGCATATGGTTCTGCACCATGTCACGCAAAGCACCGGAGCGGTCATAGTAGTCGGCACGTCCCTCCAGGCCGAGGTCTTCCGCGACCGTGATCTGGACGTGATCGATATAGTTTCGTGACCAGAGCGGCTCGAACAGGATATTGCCGAACCGCAAAACCATCAGATTCTGGACCGTTTCCTTGCCAAGATAATGGTCGATGCGGAACACTTGGCGTTCGGAGAATACGGCGCCGACCCCATCATTGATCGCCCGGGCCGATTCGAGATCCGTCCCGATCGGCTTCTCAAGCACAACGCGGGTGTTCCCTTCCGCCAGACCTTCCCGGCCGAGCGCGTTGCAGATGGCGACATACAGGCTGGGCGCGGTCGCCAGATAGAAAACGCAGGCCCGCTCACCATCCATGGTCAGTTTGGATTTCAGCGTCGGCCAGTCGGCTTTGGCGCTGGTCGCGTCAATCGAGACGTAATGGATCAGCTTCTCGAACTTTTTCCATTCCTTGTCGTCCCAGTTTTCACCTGTGGCCTTCTCACATGCGTCACGCGCCATTGCACGATAGGCCTTGTCGTCGAGATCGGACCGGGCCGTTCCGACGATGGCACTATTCTCGGGAATCTGGCCGTCGAGCCACCTGTGGAAGAGCGCCGGCAGGAGCTTCCGGCGGGACAGGTCACCCGTTCCCCCGAAAATAACGATGTCGAAGGGATCGACCGGTATGAATTTGGCCATGTCGCGCTCCTTTCACGCGGATGTTCGGTATTCTTGTTAGTGCATTCCGGAAGCGCTGAGAAATTTTGGTGCGAGGTTTCTCCCACGATCCCTCATTCGCCCAATCTTTCAGTAGATTTGCACGCAATCACCCCCGATGAAGTCACGCAGTTTCTTGCAGCGAAGCGATATTTGCGGGACCAATCAGAACCTCTCTGAATTCATGTCGGGAAAAATTACAACGTTGTCTTTTCTATTAGCGGACGGCGGACCGTCATGACAAGCAGAACTCGCCTGATGGGTCAGCGCCTCAGGATCACGAATGAATATGGCGGCAAATCCCTGCCCAGCGGCGTCTCCAGCCCTTCGGACTGAATCAGAACGGTGCCGTCCAATTGAACCGCTTCCGGAATCTCGACGGAAGAAGCACCGAGATTGAAGAGACAGGTCACCGTTTCAGTGTCGGAGGAGCGGACCATGATGAGCAACGGCTCCGGACTTTCGACAAAAGAGACATCCCCCCATTTCAGGGCCGGGCTCCCCTTGCGGATATCCAGTAATCTTCGCGTGAAGTTCAAGACAGATTCCCGGTCTTCCTCCTGCACACCAACCGACAGGCGGGGATGGTCCGCGCCCACCGGCAACCAGGGTTTGGCCTGCGAGAAACCTGCATTCGGGGCACCTTCTTCCCAGGGCATCGGCGTCCGCGCGCCGTCGCGCCCCAGCGTCCGCGGCCAGTTCGCGATGGCTTCCGGGTCCTGCAGCGCCTCGAACGGCACATCCACCTGCGTCAGGCCCAGCTCCTCCCCCTGATACAGGATCGGATTTCCCCGCAGGCAAAGCAGCAGCGCGTTTGTGAGTTTCGCAAACCGGGGCCTGTCCGGCCCATCATACCATCGGCTGACGCAGCGCGGCGCGTCATGGTTCGAAAACTCCCAAGACGGCCATCCCTCTTCCAGTGATCCGGTCCAGTTGCCTTGCGACCTGCGAACGCGTTTGGCCGTCAATGTCTGCGCATACAGGAAATCGAAACTGTAGGCTGCGGTCAGCCGGTCATCCCCCTGAGTATAAGACCGCATTGTCGGCAAGGGGTTGTCACTCGCGACTTCGGCAACGGTGTAGCGGTCACCGTATTCGTCTGTCAGTTCGCGAACGCGCTTCAGGAATTCCGGAACCTCCGGCTGGGACTGATTAAACTCCCGCCGTTGCAGATCAAACGGACGGGAGATCGTTCTGCCCGCCGGATCCCACGGCGGATTGTCGCGGAAGGCCCTGTCGTGCATGGCGAAGTTGATCGCATCCAGCCGGAAGCCGTCCACGCCCCGGTCCAGCCAGAAACGCGCTGTCGCCAGCAAGGCGTCCTGAACGTCCGGATTGTGCACATTCAGCTGCGGCTGTTCGGGTAGAAAATTATGCAAGAAATATTGCTGGCGCCGGGCATCCCATGTCCACGCGGCGCCGCCGAATACGGCCTGCCAATTATTCGGCGGTGTCCCGTCCGGTTTCGGATCCTGCCACACATACCAGTCCGCCTTCGGATTATTCCGGCTCTGGCGGGATTCCGTGAACCAGGCATGTTCATCCGATGTGTGAGCGTAGACCTGATCGATAATCACCTTCAGCCCATATCCATGCGCACGGTCCAGAAGCTGGTCAAAGTCTTCCAGCGCGCCGAAGATCGGATCGACGGCACAATAGTCTGAGACATCATAGCCGAAATCCTTCATCGGCGACGCGAAGAAAGGAGAGATCCAGATGCCATCCACGCCGAGCGAGGCGATATAATCCAGCTTCTGCGTAATCCCCGGCAGATCGCCTATGCCATCCCCATTGGTATCGAGATAGGACCGCGGATAGATCTGGTACAGGACGGCGCCGCGCCACCAGGGTCGTTCTGACTCGCTCATGCCGTCATCTCCCGGGCGACCTTGTCTGCAATCATGATTGTCGGCGTATTTGTATTGCCGGACGTGATCGTGGGCATAACGGATGCATCGATCACGCGGAGGCCCTCCACGCCTGCGACACGCAAATCCTTGTCCACCACGGCCATCGGATCATCCTGACGCCCCATCCGGGCCGTACCGACGGGATGAAATATCGTCGTTCCGATGTCTCCAGCCGCCTGCGCCAGCGCCGCATCGTCATCGCCGACAGCCGGACCGGGCAGGAATTCCTCCGGATCAAACGGCGCCATCGCCGCCTGGCGCATAAGTCTCCGCGTGACCCGAATAGCGTCCGCCGCGACCTTCCGGTCCTCCTCAGTAGACAGATAACTTGGCGCGATAACGGGCTTCGCTGCAGGATCGGCCGAAGAAATCCGGACCTCTCCCCTCGAGGTTGGCCGCAAGTTGCAGGCGCTCACCGTGATGGCCGGAAACCGGTGCAACGGGTCGCCAAATTTGTCGAGCGACAGCGGCTGGACGTGGAATTCGATATTCGCCCGCGTCTGGTCAGGGTCTGAGCGCATAAAAATGCCCAGTTGCGACGGCGCCATGGTGAGCGGACCCCGCCGGCGCAACGCATAGTCCAGCCCCATCAGCCCTCGCCTGAAAAGATTGTGATAGGTCTCATTCAGCGTCCGCGCGCCGGAGACCCTGTAAATCGCGCGCTGCTGCAAATGGTCCTGCAGGTTCCGGCCAACGCCCGGCCGGTCAACCTGCACCGCAATGCCCGCCTCCTTCAATACCTCCCCCGGCCCGATACCGGAGCGTTGAAGAATTTGCACCGACCCGATTGCGCCAGCACAGAGGACGACCTCCCCCTTGCAGTGCGCCCGCCGACGCTGGCCATCCTGAAGGAAATCAACTGCCACGGCCCGCCCATCTTCCAGAACCAGTCTGTCCGTCAGGCACCCCGTCTCGACACGCAGGTTCTGCCGCGCCAGAGCTGGCTTCAGGAACCCTCGTGCCGCAGACCAGCGCAGGCCCTTCTTCTGGTTCACATGAAAATAGGAGGAGCCTTCGTTATTCCCGGTATTGAAATCATCAACCGGCTCAACGCCCATCTCCCGAGCCGCCTCGCGAACGGCATCCAGAATGCCCCAGCGCACGCGGGGCGCCTCGACGCGCCACTCACCACCTGTGCCGTGCGCTTCGCTCTCGCCCAGGAAGTGATCTTCAATCCGGCGGAACACCGGCAGGACATCCTCCCAGCCCCAGCCCGGCAGGCCGAGACTTTTCCAATGGTCATAATCCGCCGCCTGTCCGCGCATGGAGATCATGGCGTTAATGGCAGACGAGCCGCCCAGCACCTTTCCACGCGGATAGTTCAGTTTCCTGCCGTTGAGGCCAGGCTCCGTTACCGTCTCGAACATCCAGTCGGATCGCGGATTCCCGATGGCAAACAAATATCCCACCGGAATGTGGAACCAGATCCAGTTGTCCCGTCCGCCCGCTTCCAGCAGCAGTACACGCCGCTTACCGGATTCAGAGAGCCGGTTGGCCACAACGCAGCCAGCTGAGCCTGCGCCCACAATGATGTAGTCGTACTCGCCGTCCAGATCTGCCGAACCGTTCAACTGTGCCTCCCGATATGGAGGTCATTAGGCCGCATGGGCCGGGCGGCGTCCACCCTTACCGAAGGGAGGCCAGCACACCGAATGGACTGTCGGACGGTTTACGGTCCGGCGCTTTGGAGGCCATGTCCGGCTTCGCTGCCGGGCGCGCACCCTGCCGCTTCATGCTGAGGCCGATCCGCTTGCGGGAAACATCCACTTCCAGAACGACCACATTCACGACCTGCCCCGTCTTCACCACCGAATGGGGATCCTTCACGAACGTGTCGGCCAGTTCGGAGATATGAACCAGGCCATCCTGGTGCACCCCGATGTCCACGAACGCCCCGAATGCGGTCACATTGGTCACAACCCCTTCCAGCCGCATGCCCGGCTTCAGGTCATTCATCGTGTCGATGCCATCCTTGAAGGTGGCGGTCTTGAATTCCGGGCGCGGGTCACGCCCCGGCTTTTCAAGCTCGCTGAGAATGTCTTGCACGGTCGGCACACCGAACGTGTCATCGGCGAAATCCTCCGCCTTCAGCTTTGAAAGGAAAGTCTTGTCGCCAATCAGCGCGGCCACTTTCCGCCCGGTTTGTTTCGCGATGCGTTCAACAACCGGATAGGCTTCCGGGTGAACCGCTGAGGCGTCCAGCGGATTTTTGCCGTCCATGATGCGCAGGAAGCCGGCGGCCTGTTCAAACGCCTTCGGGCCAAGCCGCGGCACTTTCTTCAACTGACTACGCGACGTGAACGGCCCATTCTTGTCCCGATAGGCAACGATGTTTTCCGCGATGGTCGCGTTGAGACCCGCCACGCGAGAGAGCAGCGATGCCGATGCGGTATTCACATCCACGCCGACCGCGTTCACGCAGTCTTCCACCACGCCATTCAGCGACTTGGCGAGCTGGCCCTGGTCCACATCGTGCTGGTACTGCCCGACACCAATGGCTTTCGGTTCGATCTTGACCAGTTCGGCCAGCGGGTCCTGCAGGCGCCGGGCGATGGAAACCGCCCCGCGAATGCTGACATCCAGGTCAGGGAATTCCTTCGCCGCTAATTCGGACGCAGAATAGACAGACGCCCCGGCCTCCGACACCATCAGGCGCGTCAGCTCAAGATCGGGCATCTTGTCCGACAGGTCCGCGACCAGCTTGTCTGTCTCGCGCCCTGCCGTTCCGTTCCCGACACTGACGAGTTCTACATTGTGCTTCTTGCAGAGCTTCGCCAGCGTCGTCAGGGCGCCGGCCCAGTCCTTCCTTGGCTCATGCGGATAGATGGTCGCCGTGTCGATCAGCTTGCCGGTCGAATCCACGACGGCCACCTTGCAGCCCGTACGAATGCCCGGATCGATCCCCATGACGACCTTATGCCCGGCTGGCGCCGCCATCAGCAGGTCTTTCATGTTGCGGGAGAACACGCGGATGGCTTCGCTATCCGCCGAATCCTTCAGCCTGTTGATGGACTCCCGGGAGCTGGACGGCTCAAGCTTGCTCTTCCAGGCTGCTTCCGCGGTATCCATCAGCCATTCGTCGGCTGTGCGCCCCTTTTTGGCGAAACCGAATTCCGAACAGATCTCCCGCACCGCCGGGTGATGACGCGTATCGGTGTGGGGCACATCCACCTTGATACGCAGGATACCTTCCTTCTGCCCGCGCAGCATGGCCAATGCCCGGTGGGATGGCATCTTCTCGAACGGCTCATCGAAATCGAAATAGTCGGAAAACTTCGCGCCTTCGGCCTCCTTGCCCTTCACCAGCGACGACCCGAGCTTGCCCTGTTTCCAGACCGTCTCCCGAATCTTTCGGGTCAGGCGCGGCGTCTCTGCAATCTTCTCCACGATGATCTCGCGGGCCCCGTTCAGGGCCGCATCGGGGGTTTCGACCCCTTTCTTCTTGGAGACGAAACCTTTTGCTTCAGCTTCCAGCGCCACGGCCGGATTGGCGAGGATACGCTCTGCCAGCGGTTCGAGGCCCGCCTCTTTCGCAATCGTCGCTTTGGTGCGGCGCTTCTGCTTATAGGGCGCGTAGAGGTCCTCCAGCGCGACTTTCGTCGTCGCCGCCATGATCTCGCGTTCAAGGTCCGGCGTCAGCTTGTCCTGCTGGCGGATGGCATCGAGGATCGTGTCGCGGCGCTTGGCCAGCTCGGTCAGGTAGTCCAGCCGCTCAGCAAGGTTCCGCAATTGCGTATCGTCCAGTCCGCCTGTCCGTTCCTTCCGGTAACGCGCGATGAAGGGCACCGTCGCACCTTCCCCGAGCAGCTCGATCACGGTCTCAACCTGGCGCTCAGTTATGCCGAGTTCTGTCGCGATCAGTTTCGCAATGGAGGGGGCAGCAGATGTGCGGGATTTTGCAGGCATGAAGCGAGCGCCTTTCTGGCTGGAATTGACGGATACGCCTGACGGCGCAGGACCCGATCAATTCACCGGAAATCGTTCACACCTCGTTTACGCTTGGACGCGGCGGGACAAATATTTTGCGGATTGCACAGAAGAATACGCACACGCCGCGAACGCGGTGTGCACCAGGCTCTGATTTTCGGAAATTTGCCTGGCAGGGGCAGCAGGACTCGAACCCGCGACCCTCGGTTTTGGAGACCGATGCTCTACCAACTGAGCTATACCCCTTCAGGCGAGGTGAGGGTTTGCCCCAAACTCCCCGCCACCGCAAGCGGGGAGCGTCAGCGAAACGCTGTTTTTGACGCCCGAACCATAAAAACAAAAAAAGGCCGCCCTGTTTGGGCGGCCTTTT